>PLFY01000174.1:5496-62269 GCA_003138365.1 Acidobacteriaceae bacterium | reverse complement strand
GAACATTTTCATACGGCCAAAGACCTAGGAAGCCGTTCGGAAAGTGCGGGAGTCACCCATGAGCCTTGACGCAAATACCAGATCCGCTCTCTGCTATCTCATCTATCCCATTCAATTCGCCCCCAACCCGTCAGAAAGCCTCGATCACGTCTTCGACCCCAGAATCATGCCCGGCCTCACCGAAACGCCGCAGNNGCCGTCCGCAAGCGCCTGGAAACCAGCGCTTAGAGTGTTTTCATTGATCGTGCAAGGGCGCCCCGCCCTCGCCGCGCCTTTTTTTTGCGGCCAGGGTGGGCTAGCAGGATGCCCGCATTGCGGGAGACGTAAAGATGCTTCAGGGACCCTCTCGACAACCCTGCGGGAAAGCTCTTTACGGGGCCAAGTCTCTCCATTTCGGCAAGAGTTCGATTGATGAGATGCTGAGACCTGGGAAAACTGCAACAGCCCACAAATTCCGCTGCCATGCTGTGCGGGTTTTCAGGTATACTGTCGCAATCTGGGATGGTTCCAGCATTTTCAATTCCCTTTTTTTACAGAAACCATGCAGTCGAGTGGCCCTTTCCCCAAAGAATAGCCACCTTGCACGCTCCTGCCATGGCCGCATGTAAAGTGAAAATGCTCTAAAGCTAACTCCCGGTCTGGAGGGGAAACGATCATGGCTGGAACTGTGCCACAAATTACTGCGGGATCGATCAACGGGGTAACAGGATTGTCAGAGCGGCCGGTCTACTTTCTGAAGGTGAACGGCTCGCCCACGCCGAATCTGGTCGTCAAGGGCGATGCGGCCTCCGGCGCCCATGCGGGTATGACCGACGACGACGCGGCGGTCTCCATCAAGTGGGGCAGCAAGTTGATGAAGAACGTCAACAACGAGCTTGTGAATACCAAGATCATGACCCCGCCTGAAGTTGCCGTCTTCAAGCAGGCCGCGATGATGGCCTTTTCAAGCGCGTCCAAACAATACCTCAATGTGGCGCCGGGAGGCCCGGCATACTGCTGGGTCAAGATGCCCATGGTACCCGGCCTGAGCGATGCGGAATACTACAAGAAGAATGTAAGCGGGCCTGGCGACCGGGTCGTTCCAGCGGATATCAAGTTAAACATCCAGAAATTCTCTGACGACCAGGTCTGGACCGATCTCGGGAAAGTGGTGGCCGTCGACATCTTCAATGGCAATGGCGACCGCTTCGACATCAACTCCGGCAGGTGGGTCAACAAGGGCAATGTCATGTTCCTGGCTGGGGGACAGACGAGGGTCGTCGGTTTGGATACATTCGACCCCAACGGGGGCATGCAGTCGAATCTCAACACTGGCGGCGGTTTTGAAGAACTGCGGACCCTGATCGACGTTGCCCAGCGCAACAGGTTCGCCCTGGCCTGCACCAAGTCAGTGGGCAGCGAAATGAAAAGAGCTCTGTTGACCGCCAAGGGGATGGGCACGACGTCTATTTCGATCGTTGCCCAGGGACCAGGCGGCCCCGTGGTCACAAAGATTGAGCTGGCCACAATGGAGAATCTCTTCATCGAGTACGCGCCATTTCTCGCAGCAGGCATTGCCACCGGCGCAGACACGTTGAAAGCCTATCTCCAGGGAAAGGTTCGTCAGTACGCGCCTCCAGTAGCGCCCCCGAGTCCATGGGCGCGCAGAGGCGTATCTGCGAACGTGGTTCTGGCCAACGCCCACGTCCGTGGAGTTCCTCAGAACATTCAAATGCCGGGGCTGCCACCCATGCCGGGGCAGGCGCCTCCGCGGCCAGGAGGTCCTCCTCCTGTGCCGGGCAAGACCATCCCGCCAGGGGTTCTTGCCAGAATGGCTTATCTGGGTTGGTGAGACCGCGTCAGGCCGGCCGTCAACCGTATTGTCGGGCGCCCAGGTCTCGCTTCTGAGGCCTGGGAGACAATCGCGGCTCCCGGCTCTGAACCGCAGTGAATCGAATGCCCCATCGCCGAGGGCATCATCCGTCGTCGAACAAAGCATCTTGAACCCTGCCTCGCCCCGCCGTTATCATAGATTTGTATGGCTTTTCCGATCAAAACCTGCGTTATCTGCTCCGAGGAGTTCGAGCTAAGGCCAGATAAGCCCGGCTTCGCCAATCGCTGTCCAGAGTGCAGCGCCCAAGAGTCAACGGACACCATCGCCAAGCAGCGTCTCAGCGCCGACGAACTCAAGGCTCAGCATGAAGTCAATGAGGCAAGGCGCCGAGCCATCCGCGATCTGCTTTATCGCAAAGAGAGTTGAGGCAGCTCGCGAGCCAATCGCGCTAGGGCGCATTCGGGTTAACTGTTTACCGTCGAGATGGACATCATAGCNNGGCACAGCCGACGTGTTAACACTTGAGCTGAAAATGCGCTAAATGTGGCCGGGGCATCATGCGAAGCCGCAATGGCCACTCTCCATCGTCTCTTCTATGGTCTGAGGGTACCGTGCCGGTCGATACGGCCGCCTTTGAAGAAGCGGTGCTGCACCATGCTTTGGCTAAGCCAGAAGAAGGCGACTGCCAAGGCGACAAAAAATAAGACTCTTCCAATTTCGAACCAAGCCGGCATTCGCCCTGAAGGGCGTCGCCAATTCGAATTGTTTGCCATCTGAATCACCTCTCCGCCAGGTCAGACGTTTACCATGGTACTCCCCACCCGCATACGCTGCTATAGCGGTCTTCCAGCACTCAACTGGCGGCGACGATCCACGCACGCGCCTGTGCGGTCTCCGGCGTCGGAGATGATTTCACCGCGCCCGACGCCCAGGCTTCGCCTTTGCGGCCTGGGACGATTATGATCGGTCACCGAGATAGTTTTTTTGAATCCCGCCATCGGAGTCCTCTATGAAGCGTTTCGATCGCCGCGCTTTGTTGCGCTACTCGGGAATGGCCGCAGCCTCGCTGGCGTTGCAATCCAAAGGAATTGTGTGGGCCCAGACCGCACCCGCCGCACCGCTCGCAACCACAACCGCGGGCAAGGTCAGCGGCGCTATGGTGGACAGGGTCAACGTCTTCAAGGGGATCCCCTATGGAGCAGACACCGCGAAGACGCGCTTCAAGGCTCCCGTTCCTCCCACGCCGTGGAGCGATATAAAGGACTGCACCAGATTCACCACCATGGCCCCGCAGTTGGGCGCGCCACGTCCCGTCACCAGCCCAGCACTGCGCGGCGCCCGCGACCAGAGCGTGCAGAGTGAAGATTGCCTGCATCTCAACGTCTGGACCCCGGGTTTGCGCGACAACGGCAAGCGTCCCGTGCTGGTCTACTTTCACGGCGGCGCCTACAACAATGGGACCGTGAACAGCGACCTCTACGATGGCACGCGCCTCGTGCATCGCGGGGATGTTGTAGTCGTCACGGTCAACCATCGGCTCAATGCCTTCGGGTATATGTACCTCGGCGATCTGGCGCCCGAGTATGCACAGTCAGGCAACGCTGGGCAGCTTGACCTGATCCTCGCGCTCAAATGGGTGCGCGATAACATGGCCGAGTTTGGCGGCGATCCATCGCGCGTGCTCATCTTTGGCCAATCCGGAGGAGGCGCGAAGTGCGCGGCGCTGATGGCAACTCCAGCGGCCAAGGGCTTGTTCCATCGAGTGATGACCATGAGCGGCCAGCAGATCAAAGGCGCGTCCATTGAGATAGCTTCCGGCCGCGCCAAGACAGTGCTCGATAAGATGGGCGTAACTCAGGGCAAGAACCTTGCGGCTCAATTGAATGCGTTGACCATGGAGCAGATACAAACCGGGGCTTCAGCAGTAAGTGCGGACTGGCTTCCAGTAGTGGACAATGTAACTCTGCCGCGGAATCCCTTTGACCCCGACGCACCTGCGCTATCAGCGATGGCGCCCATGATCCTGGGCAACGTTCACGACGAGACCAACGTTGAAATTCGCGGAACGGTCATTACCTGGGACAATGTTGCAGACGTGATCAAAACTGCGGTGAGCCAGTATCTGGGCCCCTGCACACCCGAAGAGGTCGTAGCAAAGTATCGCGAGATTTATCCGGCCTACACGCCGGACCAGGTGGCTACGGCGGCAGCAACGGCGTTTCGCGCCTGGCCGGGACAGCGTTGGGAAGCCGAGCGCCGGGCTGCCAATCCAGTTAGCCAGCCCCGCACCTGGGTCTATCAGATGAACTTTCAGGGAGCCAACGGCAAGGCGATGCACACCATCGACATACCCTTCATGTTCGATAACATCGCCATGGCCGAGGCGCAGGTCGGCTCATCGCCGGAGCAGCTTGCCGCGGCCAACGCGCTGGCTGCAACCATGTCGCAGATGCTCATCGCCTATGGCAAAACCGGAAATCCGAATTTCGCGGGCTTGCCCCACTGGCCTGCCTACGACCTGAAGAACCGCAGCACCATGATTTGGGAGCGCACCCCGCGCGTCGAGAACGATCCGCGTGGCGCCGAACGCATCTTCGCCGACCAGTCCCACTACCATCAGGCAGGAACTCCGCTGCCGTAGCCGGGATTCGCCGGGTGCCCCACCTTCGCCATGTCTTTGTTCTTGTGGCTAAGGTGGGATAGCCCGGAAATCTGATCAGGAGAAGCAATTGCAAAATTACCCTCTGGCTATAGATTGTGTCAGGGCACGACTTCAGTCGTGCCGCAAATAGCCAATTTAGATTCCGGCTTAAGTCGCTGCGGAATTGCAAATAGATGAAAACAAAAGGCGCAGGGGCTAAAGCCCAACGTGAATTCATTGCTCTTCCGGCACGACTGAAGTCGTGCCCTGACACATTTTGCACTCTCAATGGAATTTTGCAAGAGCCTCAGGATGTCTATTTTTCTGCAAACACTTCTGATCCCTGATCTCTGATCTCTGACCCCTGGCTCTTCGCAAACATGTGCTTGATCCCCCTGAGCGCCTGCCGCGTCCGCTCTTCGTTCTCAATCAGCGAGAACCGCACGTGCCGGTCCCCATAGTCGCCAAACCCGATCCCCGGTGAAACAGCCGTCTTAGCCTCGGTCAGCAGCCGCTTTGAGAACTCGAGCGAACCCAGCTTCCGGTACTGCTCCGGTATCTGCGCCCACACAAACATCGTGGCTTTGGGCAGGGCAACCGGCCAACCCAACTTGTTCAGCCCTTCCACCAGCACATTGCGCCTAAGGCGGTAGTTCTCACAGATCTCGCGCACGCACTCTTGCGGCCCCTCAAGTGCCTGAATTGAAGCCACTTGGATGGGCGTGAAGGTACCGTAGTCGAAGTAGCTCTTCAGCCGCGCCAGCGCGCTCACCAGCACCGGGTTGCCCACCATGAAGCCAACCCGCCAACCGGGCATGTTGTAGCTCTTTGAAAGGGTAAAGAACTCGACCGCAACCTCTTTTGCTCCAGGCACTTCGAGCACACTGGGCGGCTTGTATCCGTCGAAGGCGATGTCCGCGTAAGCCAGGTCCTGGATCAAATGGAACCCGTATTCCTTGGCCAGCTCCACGAGGCGCGCCAGAAACGGCAGGTCCACGCATTCCGTGGTGGGATTCGACGGAAAATTGACAATCAGCGCCTTGGGCCGCGGAACCATGCGCGGAATCAGGTCCTCAAGCTGCGCCAGGAATTGCTCCCGGTCGTGTACCGGCACGCTCACCACGTGCGCTCCTGCAATCACAGGCCCGTAAATATGAATGGGATAGCTCGGGTTCGGCACCAGAACCGTGTCCCGCGAATCCAGAATCGCCAAGCAAAGGTGTGCGATCCCCTCCTTGGAGCCGATGGTCACAATGGCCTCGGTCTCCGGGTCCAGGTCCACGTTATAGCGGGTCTTGTACCAGGTTGTAATGGCCCTGCGCAGCCGCGGCAACCCGCGCGAGACCGAGTAGCGATGGGTCGCCGGCTTCAGCGCCGCCTCCACCAGTTTGTCCACGATGTGTTTGGGCGTAGCCCCGTCGGGATTGCCCATCCCGAAGTCGATGATGTCTTCGCCGTTGCGCCGAGCGTTGCGCTTCATCGCGTCGGTAATGTTGAAGACATAAGGCGGCAGCCGTTGAATCCTGCTGAACTCTTCCATGGTGACTCCAGAATACAGGGAGCAAGGGAGTAAGAACCCTTGGACGCTGGATTGAAAACTGATTTTGGGGGATGAGGTGAGGCGGAGACTAGGCGGCCGGAGCCGCCGCAGCCGCGCGGGCGGCGGCGAAAGCGGGATGGCGCGGGTGGTGCATGGGTTGATTATAGCGCGCTGGGCGGAAACAGCGGGGTGCGCTCGGTTTCACTCGGATCTGGATCGGAGGGGATTCTTGACGCCAACCGGTTGACCGCTGAGTTGACCATAATAAAGCCGACGACGACGAGCACGACGCCTATAACGGTATAGGCAATGTCCAACGGCAGTTGTAGGTTTCTCCCGCCTTCCAGCTCCTGGCCAAACGAGGCAGCCAATCATGGAGAAGTCCAGTCCCAAAGATGATCCAAAGAATCTGCGCGTTGATGAACAACCTGGGATGTAAATCGTGGATGTTACGGTGGGTGCGCTCCATGGCGGAAAGTCTAACACGGATTCTTGGTGCGCGAGCGAGGAGCCCGCGTTACACGTTGCAGAATTTATACTGAAAGACGACATGAGCAAGTTTCTTCCCGTAGACGAACAGATGGACCTGCTGGAGAAGGGCGCGACGGAGATCGTCCGCGTCAGCGACCTGCGCGAGCGCCTCGAAGACAGCCGCAAAACCGGACGCCCCTTGCGCGTCAAAGCCGGCTTTGATCCCACCGCGCCCGACCTGCACCTGGGCCACACCGTGCTCATGCGCAAGCTGCGCCACTTTCAGCAGCTCGGCCACCAGGTCATCTTCCTCATTGGCGACTTCACTTCTCTCATCGGCGACCCCACGGGCCGCAACGTTACCCGCAAGCCCCTCACCCTCGAGCAAATCCAGACCAACGCCGCGACCTACAAGCAGCAGGTCTTCAAGATCCTCGACGAGGCCAAAACTGAGGTCCGCTACAACTCCGAGTGGCTCGGCAAACTCGACTACGAAGGCACGATCCGCGTCACGTCGCACTTTACTGTTTCCCAGATGCTGGAGCGCGACGAGTTCCACAAGCGCTTCCAGGCCGAGCAGCCCATCAGCCTCCACGAGCTGCTCTACCCCGTGATGCAGGGCTACGATTCTGTCGCGCTGGAGTGCGATGTCGAGCTTGGCGGCACCGACCAGAAATTCAATCTTCAATGCGGCCGCGACCTGCAGCGCCACTACGGGCAGAAGCCGCAGATCATCCTGATGACGCCGATTTTGGAGGGTTTGGACGGCGTCCAGAAAATGTCGAAGTCACTAAACAACGCCATCGGCATCAACGAGCCGCCGCAGGAGATGTACGGCAAGCTGATGAGCATCTCGGATGAATTGATGTGGAAGTACTGGGAATTGTTGACCGACATCCCTCAGAGTGAGGTGAATCGCCTAAGGAACGAAGTAGCAAATGGCCGGCAGCACCCGATGGCGCTAAAAACCTTGCTCTCCCAAACGATCGTGTCGGGTTTTTACTCGATGGAGGAGACGCTGAAAGCCGCACACGATTGGGGAACGATGCACCGTCAAAATGTGATCCCCGACGATGTCGAAAGAGTGGCAGTCTCCGCCGGGGAAGTCGGTTGGGAGGTGAACAAACCCATTCGACTCGATAAGTTGCTTGTAGCGATGGGGTTAGCGCCCTCGAATTCCGAGGCGCAACGCAAGATTAAGGAGGGTGCGCTTGAGGTAAAAGGAGTCGGAGACAGAATCAAGCTCTACGTTCCTCTTGAGGAGCCCCCGTGCGAGATGCCTCCGCTTCGACTCGGCAAGCGTGCCAAGATCGCCGTAATTTCGTAAAAATGGCGTCTCGTAGGTAGCCAACTGGCGTATACTGTGCTTGGAGGCGAATTATGGCGACCCATTCCGTACACAATTTGCTAGGCGGAGAAGTAATACTCGGCCGCCCAATGGGCAAGAGCGGCGCCCTTGCTGATCTCGTCCGCGAGGGGCTTCCGGTCAAGTCACTGTTCCTGTTGGCCGAGCGGCTGGACCTGCGCCAGGCGGAAATCTCTGAGAAGATAGGCATTCCCCAGCGCACCCTCACCCGGCGTCTCACCCAACATTCTCGTCTCACCGCTGGCGAATCCGACCGCACAGTTCGCTTGGCCCAGGTCTACTCCACGGCAGCCGAGACGTTGGGCGATGGCGACAAGGCTGCCGCGTGGCTTAAAACGCCGAATCGCGCCTTGCGCGGAGGCCGTCCGCTTGACCAGTTAGACACCGATCCCGGCGTCCGCGAAGTCGAAGATGTGTTGGGCCGCATCTCTTACGGCGTCTATAGCTGATGCGCATCTGGCGAATCTGCCGGCAACCGTATGCGGCTGAGGCATTCTCCGGCGAGGGAGCGCGGCGTTTCGGTGGCCGCTGGAACTCGCGCGGAGTGCCGATGGTTTATGCGTCCACCTCGCTGTCGCTGGCTGCGATTGAGCTTTTTGTCCATCTGGAACCAGGCCAGGCCCCCAACGACTTGGTCTATCTCTCCGCAATCTTGCCGGAGGGAGAACCGGGGCTCACTCTCCAGTCAGCCGAGCTGCCGTCCGAATGGTGGACGGACAACCTTGCAGCGGGACCAGGCTCAACCCGCGATTTGGGCGATACCTGGATGCGCGACCGCTCTTCGCTGGCCTTGATGGTTCCATCGGTGCCCATTCGCTCGGAGTGGAACGTCCTCGTCAATCCGCTCCATTCCCGCATGAGTGAATTGCAGATCGACTCTCCTCAGCCCTTTGTCTTCGACGACCGAATGTTCCAGCAGGCGTAGCCATAAACGGTCACCCGGCAAGATTGTTCCCCTGTGGAGGCTCCTCCAATCGATCTCGCTGGAGCACTGAAAGCTGTAAGATGGACCGGAGGATTCCGTTCCATGGATCGCAGGAGTTTCTTGTTCCAGGCCAGCGCCGCCGTTGCCGCGATAGCCTGCTCCCGAAGCGCGGCGGCACAGGACGCATCGGCAGTCCCCGCGGTGTTGACGCTAAGCGAAGAGCCGGGAGCGCGGCAGGTTCCGTTAACCTATACGGGCTTGAGCTATGAGCTGGCGCAATTGACGGATCCGCAGTTTTTCTCAGCTTCCAATCGCGATCTCATTGCATATTGCCGTCTTCTGAGCCCGCACGGAGTCTTGCGCGTGGGCGGCAATACCAGCGAGTTTTGCTGGTTCAAGGCGAATGCCTCGACGCCAGTGCCTCAGTTGCATGTGCCCACCGGCAATCTCACTGCGAACTGGATGCCACACCGGCTGTTTGCGATCACGCCGGAGGCGATCGATGAGCTGGCGGGCTTTCTGCAGGCGACGGGCTGGCGGCTGATCTACGGCCTCAACTTTGGCAATAGTACGCCGGAGAGGGCGGCCGTGGAAGCGGCTTATGTGGCACAGCAGGCGGGTGACCAACTGGAGTTTTTTCAGATAGGCAACGAACCCGATTTCTATCACGATGCCAACAACGGCACACGCGCGCCCAATTGGGACTTTGCCGACTACTTGAAGGAATGGACGGGCTTTGCGGAGGCGATCGCCGCCAAGGCGCCGGGAGCACGCTTTGGCGGGCCTGACGTGGGCGCTTCTTCCAATTGGGTGACACGGTTTGGCGAGGAACTGCCGGCGACAATGGAATCCCGGCTGGTGGCGTTGACAGGTCACTATTATGCTGAGGGACCGCCGAACGATCCGAGGGTGACGACGACGCGATTGCTCGGTGGCAATCCAAAGATACCTGCCGAAATGAAGCGGATTGAAGAAACGGCGCGAGCGCGTTCCGTGCTGTATCGCATGACCGAGGGGAACTCGTGCTATCGCGGCGGAAAACCCGGCATGAGCAACGCCTTTGCCTCCGCGCTGTGGGCAGGGGACTATATGCTGCAACTGGCTAGCCTGGGATGCGCCGGCGTCAATTTGCATGGCGGAAGCAGCGCCTTTCTCACCGCCGGTCTTGGCGACCACACACCGGGCATGGATGTTGCAAAGACTCCGCAGACCGTGCGCAGTGGGTTTTATACGCCCATCCAAAGCGAACCGGGCAGAGAGGCGAAGGCCATGCCGATCTTCTATGGCATGTTGCTGGCAAACCAGTTTGCAGGCGATGAAATGCTCAATGTGCAGGTCGACACGCAGGGCGTGAATGCCACAGCCTACGCCGCAAGACATAATCGAGGATTCAAGGCAGCCATCTTCAACAAGGACGAATCTCGTGCGATTGACCTTTCGGTCCACGTCCCGCGCAAGGTTAGAACCGCAACGGCCTGGAGAATGCAGGCGCCTGCCTTGGACTCGACCGAGGGAGTGACCCTTGCCGGTGCGGAGATCGAGCCACACGCACAGTGGAGTCCCAAGATCGTGGAGCCCATCGCGACTCAGCATGGAATTCCGCGCATCAAGGTTCCTGTAGGCAGTGCCGCACTCTTGTTCCTGAGTTAGGGCAATTTCCCAAGCGCTCGCGCCCTCGTCGCGATTCGTGAGTGGTGCGGAATCTTCCCAAACGATGCATCAACGCCGGCAGTCGATCAAACACATTGCTTAGCCAGCGCAAAACTCCGCGCCGAGTCCAGCAGCCGCGCTACCGACTCCTTCGAGCAAGATTCGGTGTAGATGCGCATCAGCGGCTCGGTGCCGCTGGCGCGCAGCAGCAGCCACGTCTCGGCGGCATTCGGCTTGGTGGCGGCTTCGGGGTTGTCCAGGTAGAACTTCACGCCGTCCAGATTCTCCTGGCGCAGAATCGGCATTCCGGCAAAGACCGGATCGCCCGACTTGAGGCCGCGAGCGCGAGCAATCGCCCCGTTCTTGACCTCGTCGGAGATATGCAGGTCGATGCGGCCATACTGATGTTCGCCGTATTCGGCCTGGAGGTCCGCGACCAACTGGCCCAGCGTCTTGCCCTCCTCGGCCATTACGTTTGCCAGCAGCAGTGCATTCAGCAGGCCGTCGCGTTCCGGCAGATGCCGCTGAAAGCCGATGCCGCCCGACTCCTCGCCACCCATCACGATTTCCCGCTCGAGCATGTAGTCGCAGACAAACTTGAAGCCGATGCCGTGCTCGATAAGCTCGCGGCCGTGCTTGGCGCAGATGCGGTCCAGCATCTTCGTTGTATTGAAGGCGCGCGTCACAGCGCCGGGCCAACCTTTGCGCTGGAGCACCCAGCTCAGCAACACCGAGAAGATCTTGTGCGGATCGACAAACTCTCCGTGCTCATCGGTTGCGCCGATGCGGTCCGCATCGCCATCGGTACACAGGCCGGCGTCGCAACCGTTGGCAACCACCGCTTCGCCCAGGGCGCGGATGTGCGGCTCAATAGGTTCAGGGTTGATGCCGGGAAAGAGCGGGTCGATGTTGCCGCGAATCTGCACGCGAGCTACGCCAAGCCGGGTAAAGATATCGGAGATGATGGTTCGCCCCGCGCCATACATCGAGTCGATGGCGAACTTCATGCCCGATTTGGCGATGAGTTCCAAATCCGCGAAGCTCTCAATGGCTTTCAGGTAGGTAGGCAGGAAATCGACCTCGCGAATCGCAGCTGGCTGCGCTGTTCGAGCCACCGGCTGTCCCAGATAAGACTCGATCTCGGCAATGATCGAAGGCTTGCCCGACCCTCCGTACCACGCCTTGTATTTCACGCCGTTCCACTGCGCCGGATTGTGCGAGGAGGTAATCATGATGCCGCCGGCACAGCCGTGTTCGCGCACGCCAAAGCTGAGTGCCGGAGTCGGCGTGATGTCGTTAGCCAGCAGTACCGGAATACCTGTGGCAGCCGCAACCTCAGCGCAGGCGCGCGCGAAACTTTTTGACCCGAAACGCGAGTCGTAGCCGATGCAAAGACCTTTCGTGGGGTCTTCCTTGGCGTGGATATAGGCGGCCACAGCTTCAGCAGCGATGCGCACATTGGCAAAGGTAAAGTCGTCGGCGATAAGGCCGCGCCAGCCGTCGGTACCAAACTTGATTTGAGGATGGGGCATCTTGGGTTTCGTTCTCTCTGAAGACTAGGGTAATGGATGGGAGCGGCGTAGAGCGGGGAACGGTAGGAACGAGCGTTGCAGCGTCCTCATCTTTCGGCAATCCGGGCGTTCAAGCTTCCGGAGGCGCGTCCTCGAAGAGCTGCTGCTCCGGCAACATGCTTTGGTGCAGAATGCGCGAGATGAGGATGCCGTTATCCTGCTGACGGTAAAACAGCACATGCCGGCCCTTTTCAAAGCGGCGCAGGCCGGGACGAATCCAATCGCAACACCGCCCCAGCCGGGAATTTCCGGCAAGCATCTTCGCACAAAGCTCGAGATCGTCAAGGTAGCGCTCCGCCTGAGCCGACCCCCAGGTTTGAAGCGTGTACGCGCCGATGCTCAGAAGGTCCGCCTTGGCGCCGCGAGAAAGGCGTACCGTGGCCATGGCTAAGCCTGGCTCGCGGTAAGATGGAGTGCCTCACGCACCTGCTCGAAGACATCGCCCTCGGCAATGCCGCTTGCGTCGCCCTCATCGATGGCCGCGCGAAGCGCCTCCAGCTTGGCCTCGTAGAGCCGCTCCTCGCGCTCCAGAGTGCGCAGGGCGGTGCGCACCACCTCGCTGGCGTTCTCAAAGCGCCCGCTCTCTACCCGCGCCAGAATGAAGCGGTCGAGTTCCTGAGTCAGATTCACGTTGCGAGTTGGCATCGCGCTTCTCCTGTTTCCCCTCTCGGAGAAGGGGACTGAATGCAAACGTACCACTTTTAGCAATCTTTGCCAACATCTAGGTCGCTCGCCTCAGGGCTCAAGACGACTGGCCCAATAGCCGGGACATCGCTTGGCGTGATCGACCACCAACTTGTCCAGCACAGCAGGAAGCACCGTTTCAAGTTCGCTGCGATAGCGTGGGCCGGATTGCAGTTTCTTGTAATCCCGCTTGAACTGGCGAGTCCAATTCATCTTCCGCATTCAGTTGGCCCATCAATTCCGCAACGCTGGACGCCGTATGGAGATTACCGCGCCGGACCTCTTCCATCGCTGGCCTGGTTACGGCATTTGGGATCCGTATCTCGAAGGGAAGCGCCTGCTCGACGGCAATGCGCGTCGGCAGGAGACGCACAACGTCAGAGAGGCTTATCCCCATGGCATCGAGAGTCTTAACCGCTTTCGTTTTTAGATTCTGATCCACGCGGACATGAATCATCGCAGTCGCATTGGGTACGGTGGCGCTCATGGGGACCTTGTATACCAAATGAGACCTTGCTTGTCCCCTCAAATCAGCTCGGTGTGCCCTGAGAGTCCCAACTCCTTCACAATTTTCCCCACATCCTGGGAGCGATCGCGGTGGGCAATCAGCAGCGCATCCTCGGTGTCCACAATCACCAGGTTTTCCACGCCCACCAACGCTACAAACTTCCTGGGGCTGAATATGTAGTTGTTGGCGGCATCGATGGCCAGGTGGCCCTCGGTCTCCGACACATTGCCGTCGCCATCTCCCCGCAGCCGGGTCTCTAGCTGGTACTCATAAAGCGAGGCCCAGGAACCCAGGTCGTTCCAACTAAACTCGGCGGGCAGGCAATAGAGGTCGGAGAGGTGTTCTCCCTTTGCCGAACGCGGCTCAAGCACTGCGTAGTCCACGGAAATGTTTTCACACTTGGGATAGAGGGAGTGGAAGACCTCTTCGAATTGGGGTGTGCCATAGGCGGCGGCAATGCCCTCGAGCAGGGGCGCGGTCTCCGGCAGGTGCTCGCGCACGGCATTGGCCAGCGTGCGCGCCGACCACAAAAACATGCCCGAGTTCCAGTAGTAGTTGCCCGCGGCCACAAACTCTTCGGCGCGGTTCTGGTTGGGCTTCTCGATGAAGCGCCGAACGTGCAGAGCGGAATCGTCCCGCGTGTAATCGCCGGTCTCGATGTAGCCGTACCCGGTCTCGGCGCGGGTAGGCTCAATCCCCAGCACCACCATGTTGTCGCCGGTTGCGGCTAAGGCGATGCCCTTTTGCAGGGCCTTGAGGAAGCGCGGCTCGTCGGAGATCACGTGGTCCGACGGAAAAACGCCCATCACCGCCTCGGGGTTTTGCCTCTCGATCAGGAAAGCCGCCAGTCCGCAGGCCGGGGCCGTGTTGCGGGCCACGGGTTCTTGGATGATCTGCCCAGCGGGCACGCCCTTCAACTGGTCGGCGATCTCGTGGGCCTGGAACTCATTGGTAATGATCCAGGTCTGGTTCAGCGTGGCCAGAGGCTTGAGCCGATCCACGGTCTGCTGGATCATGGAGCGCTCACCGTCGAGGGCCAAAACCTGCTTGGCGCGGGCGCGGCGGGAGCGTGGCCAGAAGCGGGTTCCACTGCCACCCGCAAGAATCACAGGACGAAAATCGATTGGCTTCGACATTGAAGTGACATCCTACCGGACCGAGACCACGTTTGCACAGTGCAGCCGATACTTTTTATCAGAGAAACAGCAGCCGGCGCGCGGCATCGCCACGGCTGGCGCTGATTTCCTCATCCCACATTGCAAAATAACGCGGGGCGGCATTCAAAATCGAGCGGTCCGGCTATGCCAGGCGGGAGAGAAATTCCCCCATCCGCCGGGTCCCCTCATCGATGTTTTCCTTGGTCACCGGATAAGAGATGCGGATGTGTTCCGCTGTTCCGAAGGCTTCGCCAGGGACGGTGACGACGTGGGCCTCGTGGAGAAGCTTGGTGGCCAACTCAGTCGCGGTTCGAATGCCTCCCTTGCCCAAATAGGCGGAGATGTTCGGATACACGTAGAACGCTCCCTCGGGCTTGGTGCAGGTGATCCCGGGAATCTCCAGCAGCCTGGTCAGCATGTAGTCCCGCAGGTTGATAAACTCGGCGCGAAACTCGCTTACGCACTGCTGCGAGCCGGCCAGGGCGGCGATGGCGGCCTTCTGCACAAAACTCGTCGCATTGGACGTGGACTGCGACTGCAGCTTGCTCAGGTTGGCCACTATCGGCTTCGAGGCCAGCGCAAACCCCGCCCGCCAGCCGGTCATGGCATAGGTCTTTGAGAGCGAACCGAGCACGACCAGGTGCTCCTTGGCCCAGGTAAACGAGCCGCCGGAGACTGGCTTGCCCGCATAGTTGAGATAGACGTAGCACTCGTCCAGAAGCAGAAAAATGCCCCGCTCATGGGCCAGGTGGACGATCCGCTCCAAATCTTCGGCGGAGACCACCGAGCCGGCCGGGTTTGACGGCGAATTGAGGATAATGGCCTTGGTCTTCGGCGTGATGGCCTTTTCAATGGCATCGGCGGTAATGCGAAAGCTCTCCGCCTCGCTGGTCTCGAGATAAACCACCTTGCCCCCGGCGTACTGGATGATGTCTTTGAAGCTCACCCAATAGGGAACGGGCAGAATGACCTCATCGCCGTGCTCGACAAGAATTTGAATGGTGTTGAACAGCGCCAGCTTACCGCCAGTGGTGAAGATGGCCTCATCCAGGCCGTAGTCCGATCCAAAATCAGAGGCATGGCGCTCGACGATAGCCTTGCGCACGTCGGGAATGCCCGGAACCACCGTATAGCGGGTGAAGTTGGCATCGATGGCGGCGATGGCCGCGTCCTTGATGTGCCTCGGGGTAGGAAAGTGAGGCTCACCGGCCCCGAAATCCACCAGGTTTGCGCCCTGGGCGCGCAGCTTGGCCGCCTCGGCGGCTACAGCCATGGTTGCGGAAACTTCGATGCGGCCGATGCGCTCGGCAAAGACTTGAGAAGGAGTAGAGACTGTCATAGCACTTCTATCTTTACAGATTTGGTGGCAAGGTCAAAATCCGGGCTTCTATTCCGAGGTCTCAAAAGTATGACCTTGGGTACCCGGCTGCTCTCGTGTTTATGTAAAATATGGCGGAGAAAGCAACCTGGAAGGCCAAAAAGAGAAGGCCGGGAAAAGAAACTCAAGGGGGTAAGCAAGCTCGGATGATGAAAAGGAGTGGTTTCCAGACGGTCGAATCCGCATCTCGCGAATCTGCGTCTCGGCTAATCGACGCGAGAATCCAGGAGCTCGGCGACTGGCGCGGAGAGATGCTTTCCCGCCTCCGCGCTTTGATCAAGCAAGCCGACCCTGAAGTCGTCGAGGAGTGGAAGTGGGAGATCCCTGTGTGGTCGCACAACGGGTTGATCTGCACCGGCGAAACCTACAAGAAGGTCGTGAAGATGACCTTCGCCAAGGGCGCCTCGCTGGATGACCCCTCAGGTCTGTTCAATTCCAGTCTCGAGGGTCGAGTGAGGCGCGCCATCGACTTCCGCGAAGGCGACAAGGTGAACGAGAAGGCTCTGAAAGATATGATTCGAGTCGCGGTGGCGTTGAACACTTCCAAGGCCTAGGATGGGGATAACTCTATTCGGCCGGCGGCGGCACTTCTTGCGAAGTCGCAGTTTGCAGGCCAAAGAAATGTCTCAAATCAATTTTCAACCCGTATCTTTGATTGACGAGACCCATGAGATACCAAGCTGTCTTTCCCATAAATTCAAGGTCCTCTTGAAGGTTTGGAGCCGCGTTTGTGAAGCCGCTATAGTGCACCACCTTATGCCGGTCAAGGTCTATCCTCTTCAGCGTTTCGCGGTCGTAGGAATAATCCCGGAGCGGCGCGTAGTTTTGAGGTGGTTTGCAGAGTCTATGCAACATCTCTATCTTTTCGGGCAAAGATTCTTTTTCGAGAGCCTTGAGTCTTGAATCGATCAATTCCTTTCGGATCGCCTCGATGGTATTGGCCTTCACGGATTGAAACTCGACATTTCTCTTCTCGATGAAACCGTCCCAATCGTCGGGCTTCGCTAATGCGCAGACCCGACAATAGGAGATCGCGCAGTCGTCCAAGATGGAGTGTGCAAGCAATAGGAGCGCCGCGTCGGTGGCCGCGCCCGCGCTGGTCACAACTAGATCGGTCAAACCCGTCCCGAGGAGTTCTTTCAGGGCATCCGGAAAGGGCTCGTCCTCACTGCCGAACACTTTCTATATTCAGGATCGGTGGACATATAGTTCACCGAATCGCTGTGCTGCTTGGCCAACGTCATTTTTGCAAACGGCAAGCCGACTCCAGAGACCTGCTGGAGCGCAAGCACAAAGGTCCAGTTCTTCGAGAACCTACGAAACGTGTCGTTGAACAATTCTTCGGCGGTGTGCATTCCATTTCCATCCCTTCGAAGCAGGATAGCGGGTCTCCGCAAAATCTGGCCGAGAATCATCCTTGGCAGATGTGGGTCGCCCACCAATGAATACTGCCCGATTGCCTTAGAATTGTTTGCAGGGAGGAGAGGCATGTTCAATTCTGGTGATACCGTGGAGGAGCTATCCACAGGCCGGAGAGGCCTAGTCGCACTCAGCGGTGTGGTTGGAATTCCGCCAAACAGATGGACCGTCCAATTTAGCGATGGGAGACAGCCGCTCCTCAAGGACTTTACAGACCCAAGCGAGTTGCGCCTCGTAAAGGCCGTGGCTGAGGCCGGAGCGCCGGGTCTTGTCCCCGAGAGGTGGGTTGTCTAAAAAACCAGAGTCAACTGTGAGGTAGACGTGAGTAACACGGCGGCAATCATCGCGCTTCAGCTCGTGATAATCATTCTCTTGTGTGAGCCACGGGAGCGACGGCAGAAAACGGTGCGGGTGCTCAGCGCCATTTTCTTTGTCGGCATCATCGTTCGATACGCCGCGCCCGCTGTAATCGGTTTTCTGGTGGAGACATTTGAGCCGGTAGTTGAGAAGATCGGTTGGCCATATTTCATGTGCGCTCTGGTGGGCTTCGGATACATCGTTGCTCTGTGCGTGGCATGGCGGCGAGACGCAAAGGAAAACAAGGCCATCCGGTCCGGTTCCCAAGAGGCGTTCGACAAGCGCGTTGAGGAATATGTCCGGGACCATAAGTATTCGAGGGAACGAGCCTTAGCTGTAACAACGAGCATTCGGGATGGCAAATAGGCAGGTGGCGCAGGTCTGCCCACCCCAAAATGATCGGGTGCCCGACATTTCGATTTTGAGATGTGGGCGTTCGTTAGCCCGGTGCCCCACGTCTCGTCCGCCGCGGCGGAAGACATGGGATTCGAGAAACCCAACCATCGGACCTCGGCGACCGACGCATATTCGACATTCCAATCCCAGGTCTGAAAGTCCAAACTTGGGGCACCCAATCTCCCTCGGCCAGCCAGACATGGGCCACCCGCCAAACCCCGATGGACAATTTGCAAGGTTTATTGGCGAGGAACTGCGCAAGGCTTCCATCAATAGGACAAGAAGGCAAAGGTTGCGAGAATCGTGTCTCACAAAGGGTAGAACTTGAGACGCAGCCGCCCAAAAGATTTCATTGACATCCGACACGTGTCGCGTTACGGTACGAAATGGTACGGACATTTCGTCACAAGGGGCTGAAACGGCTTTTTGAACAGGACGACCCCAGCGGCGTTATCCCGGAACATGTTGGGAAGCTTCGGAATATTCTGGCTACGCTTCACTCCGCCCCTACGGTTGCGCACATGGACCTGCCGGGATTCCGGCTGCATCCGCTCAAAGGGCAGATGAAAGGCTTTTGGTCCGTGACCGTTCGGGCCAACTGGCGGGTGATTTTTCGCTTTGACGGCGACGCGGAGGAGGTTGATTATGTCGATTACCACTGAAAGAAAACAGCCCATGACCATGAAGAACCCGCCGCACCCTGGCATTGTCGTGTTGCAGGAGTGCATTGAGCCTTCAGGCTTGACGATCACAGATGCCGCCGTTGCCCTTGGGGTGACGCGCAACACGCTTTCCGAACTCCTGAACGGGAAACGCGGCATTTCCCCCGAGATGGCGGTCAGAATATCCAAGGTGTTTGGAGGCACGGAAGAAGGCTGGCTTGCGCAACAGGCCCAGTACGACCTTGCCCAGGTTCGCCGGGACCGTCTGAAGCTCAAGCGATTGGCAATCGCCTGACTCAGGTTCCAACGCGCCTGGGCTTCCGCCAACTTTAGCTTGTCCAGATGCGCCCGCGCAGGCGCTTGAGCACGTTGGGCGGCACCAGCCCGCTCACGTCGCCGCCAAAGCTGAACACTTCCTTCAACATCCTTGAGCTGATAAACGAATAACGCCCGGCCGGCTGCAGAAAGACAGTCTCGATCTCCGGGGCCAGGCGGCGATTCATCAGGGCCATCTGGAACTCGTGCTCATAGTCTGAGATGGCCCGGATGCCGCGCAATACCGCCATGGCGCCCAGTTGGCGTGCAAAGTCCACCATCAGCCCGTCGAATGTGGCCACCGAAACGTTGTCCATCGATCGGGTGGCTTCTGAAAGCATCTCCACCCGCTCCTCGACCGTAAACAGTGGGTTCTTGATCGGATTCATGAGGATGCCAACGGTCAGGTGCTCAAAAAGCTTGGAGCCACGCTGGATCAGGTCCACGTGACCGTTGGTCGGCGGGTCAAAGGTGCCGGGATAGAGGGCCTTTACGCTCATCGATGCTGCTCTAAAGGGATTTTAGCAGTGCGGGGGCGCCGACTGGCGGTTCGGGGTAGCGCGCTCAGGGCAGGAATTGGCCGTAGATGCGGGTATTCAGTCCGGTGATGAACTGAATACCCGGTATCTGAAGGTGAAGCTTGAGGAGCTTGGCATCGTTGGTGAAAAAAACATCGGTGCTCGCTGCCGCGGCAGATGCCAGGTGAATAGCGTCCGCAGGCTTAGCAGCAGTGGTGGCGCGAATGAGGCTGAACCGGTCGGCTGTCTCAACGGTAAAAGGCAGAACTTCGAGCGAATCGCCGGAAAAATACCTCTTTACCTTATCGATGCCCGCCAGCGAGTTGAATTTTCGAGGTCCAGTCAGCACTTCTCCAAGGCAAAAAATGCTTGTGCAGAGCGTGTCGTCGCGTTGATCCATCTCCCTGAGAATGCCGTCCACAATCGGAGAGAAGGCGGGGTTCCCTTCAAGCATGTAAATAAACAACATCGAATCCCAATAGACCCGGCTCATTTCCGATTCTCAGCGGCAGCTTGAGTTTCCATAGCATATCGTTCCCATACATCTGGGCCCCAATCCCGCTCGGCCTTTAGAAATGCTTCACCTCCGCCTAATGCCTTAAACTCTTCCGCAAAGATTCCGTAAAGAGCCCTCAATCCGTCGCCTTTGGCCACCGGCTTTGCCTCTGGCGGCTCCTCATGGGCGCCAGATTCCGGCTTCAACAGCCGGAAGGTGAACTCAACGGTCGTACTCTGGCCAGACGGCGGACCCTTTCTCTCAATCAGTTCCACATTGGCGCTGTTTAGAAACTTTCGTGTGGAAAGCGCAGAGCAGACCTGCGGGACTCTCTTCAAATCCCACTTCATCGCCCGATGCACTTCACCCACGCGAACGGAAACCGTGCCGGCTCCGGTCCGCCGGGCAGGGACAACATAGTGCTCTTTGACGAATTCTCGAACCTGGTCACTGTGATTCATGTTCGCTCTCCGATAGAAGCATAGCATAGAATAGAAGCAAACATAAGAAGCAGCCCGAAGCGCCGAAGGCTGATCAGCGCGGCTTTTCATCGACGCCAACTCCTTGGAATCTCAAGGCTCGACTACGTCTTGCGCCCGCGCACAGCTTCCTTGGCTTCAGCGTGGCCCGCGGCCGGAACCTCGGGCACGTCGGCTTTGGCGGAGCCTCCGATGTTCAGTTTCTTGCGCAGCTCGGCGTCCATCTTGGCAAAGATGTCCTTGTTTTCTTTCAGGAAGCCGCGGGTGTTCTCGCGGCCCTGGCCGATGCGCTCGCCGGCGTAGCTGTACCATGCGCCGGACTTCTCCGCAATGTTGTTGGCCACGGCCAGGTCCAGCACGTCGCCCTCGCGGCTGATGCCCTCGCCGTAGAGGATGTCGAACTCTGCCTCGCGGAAGGGAGCTGCCACCTTGTTCTTGACGATCTTGACCTTGGTCCTGTTGCCGGTCACCACGTCGCCCTCTTTGATGGCGGCGATGCGGCGGATATCCACGCGAACCGAGGAGTAAAACTTCAGCGCGCGGCCGCCGGTGGTGGTCTCGGGGTTGCCAAACATGACGCCGATCTTCTCGCGAATCTGGTTGATGAAAATGAGTGCGGTACGCGACTTGGAAACCGAGCCGGTGAGCTTGCGCAGAGCCTGCGACATGAGGCGCGCCTGTAGGCCCATGTGGGAATCGCCCATTTCGCCGTCCAACTCGGCCTTGGGCACCAACGCGGCCACCGAGTCCAGCACCAGCACGTCAATCGCCCCCGAGCGAACCAGCGCCTCGGTAATCTCGAGCGCTTGTTCGCCGCTATCCGGCTGAGAAACCAGCAGATTGTCCACATCGACGCCGAGTTTCTTGGCGTAGCCGGGATCGAGAGCGTGCTCTGCGTCCACAAAGGCCGCGAGGCCGCCAAGCCGCTGCGCCTCGGCAATGATCTGCAAGCAAATGGTCGTCTTGCCTGACGACTCAGGTCCGAAGACTTCCGTAACGCGGCCGCGCGGAATGCCGCCCACGCCCAGAGCCGCGTCAAAGCTGATCGACCCGGTGGAGATGACGGCAATCGGGAGCAGGGCTTCCTTGGAGCCGAGGCGAACGATGGAACCCTTGCCAAACTGTTTTTCGATCTGTGCAAGGGCTAGTTCTACAGCTTTGGCGCGGTCGTCGGCTATGGCCATTGTGAGAAACTCCTCAAAAATGCTCGCCTCGCGTTCTCTTTGCTGGAAACAGCGCGGCGGCTGGAATGATTTCGATGGGATTGTAGCAGGGCGAGGCAGACAATGACAGAGAAAAATAGCGAAGAAACGGTGAAGGTAGCAATACCGATTGGAAACCATTGATTCGGCTGTGGTTCGCCTTCGGTTACCAAGGGAGTGGGTGGTTACACGGTGTAGGCGCCGATGCGGGTTTCGCGGCTGGTGAGGGCGTCGCAGGAGCGGTCAAGGGATTCGTAATCCGGGTCGTGTTCCTTGCGGAAGGCGCGGAAGTCCTGCTCGCTCGTCCAGCGGTCGATCGTGAGATAGGCGCCGGGGATGTATGCGTCACGTAACAGCTCTGTTCCCAGATAGTTAGGTGAGGTGCGGAAGAGCTGCGCCCAGGCGCCCTCGGGTCCGTAAGCCGCCTCAAAGCCCGCCACTTTCTCTTCGGCAATCTCGAACTTCCATACAACGACGAACATCTGTGGCCCCAATGCTGTCTTTCATGGTAGCGCAAAGAGGCGAGTGAGGGATCGAGAGCTAAAAATCGAACGGCTTGCCGGGTGCTGCCGGTGAACGGCGCCTGGTGACGAACTATACGAATTTGGGCACAACCCTAGCCCACCGCTTGGCGACGGTCTTGTGGTGCGCCCGGTCTTACGCGCCTCTAGGCTGCGCTATGGGCGGCGGCGTCCTTGAAGCGGATGACTGCATCCGCCTGGGGACCTTTCTGACCTTGGACGATATCGAATTCCACGTCATCGCCCTCTTTCAGCGTTTTGTACCCGTCCAACTGAATCGATGAGTAGTGAACGAACACATCCGGCCCGTCTTCGCGTCCGATGAATCCATAGCCCTTGGCGTTGTTGAACCACTTGACCTTCCCTTTGAACTGGGCCACAGGCTCCTTCTTTCTTTGGGTCTTGCGGGGATCCGGCGAGCGAGGGGATCGCACACCGGTTAGTTATTATGACGGCAAAACCGGAAGAAAGGTTGGCGTTTTTTTTGCCATAGCCTCCATAAAGTGGGACGGGGCGGATTTTTGGAGTCACCCGGCCAGCGAGTCAGCAAGCCGGCTGGTGGACCTCCATGCAGCCTTGCCCGCTGCATGGAACTGGCAGGCCACTCGCCGCATCCCCTGGACCCGACGGAAGTTTCCGCTTGTTTGGGAGGGCCGCTACTTTTTGCGTTTGCGGGCTGTTTGCCGCGCGTACAACAGCACGCTGGTGAGCGTCTTGCCGTCGAGAATCGCGCCCTTGTCGATCATTTTCAGCACCTCAGAGAGCTTGACCAGGCGGAACTCGATCTCTTCGTCGTCCTCGGGATGGGCGTCCCCGGCCACAAGGCCTTCGGCCAGAAAAACCTTCATGGATTCGCCGAGAAAGCCGGGGCTGGCATAGTACTCGACCAGCGGTGTCCATTTCTTTGCGCCGTAGCCGGTCTCTTCGGCCAGTTCGCGCTTGGCGCCGGTCAGGGCCTCTTCGCCGGGATCGAGCTTGCCAGCGGGCAGTTCCCATAGAAACTGATTGGCGGCATGACGGTACTGGCGCTCGATCACGATCCAGGGGTCTTTCTTGTTTTTGGAGCTGTCGATGGCCAGAATGACCACACTGCCATTGTGGCGGATCACGTCGCGTTCGCTCTCGCGGCCGCCGGGCTCGATCAGCTTGTCGTGGAGAATGCGGAACAGAGGACCCGAGTAGACGACCTCGGAGCTGATCAGTTGCGCCGTTTCCACCACTTTGGGCTGGGGGATTTTCGAAAGCTTTTTCCCCTTCGGCTTCAGGGCTTTCGCGGGCTTTGGCGTGGCTGCTGTCTTTGCCGCCTTTCCTGGTTTGGCTCGCTCTGCCGGCTCTGTCGTTACGGATTTTGTTTTCTTTGCTTCTTTTCTGGGTTCCGCGGCTTTTGCGGCCTTCTGTTTCTTCACCATCTCGACCTCTCTCCTCCAAGCGCAATCGCGCGCGATCAGATAAAGAGTATACGCACCGCCCAGATGGTTTGGCGGAACAGAATGCGACAGTTGTGCATCGATCGCGCCTGGCATGGCATCCTTAACAGAGTCGAATTGACCTCCCGCTGAAGCGGACGGGTTCCCCTGGACCGAACGAGCCGGAATTGAATGACCAAAAGTGAATGAGTTGCTGACCGCAGACTGTTTACCGAAACCCGTGGCGCCGGGCCTGAGCCGGCTGTTTCTGGACTACTGCGCCGGGGCTGCGCCCGCGGCTGAGGCTGCCCGGCGGTTCTATGCTTCGCTGCCGCCCGCCAGCGGCTGGCAGGCGCGGCCGCCGCTTCCCGCGCATTGGCCTGAGCTGGTCGGATTGCTGGCGGAGCAGAATCCCGCGCCCACTGCCGCGGCGGCGGTTGAAGCGCTGGGCAAAGGCGCGGGAGCCGTGGTCACAGGGCAGCAGGTGGGTCTGTTCGGCGGACCGCTGTTTACGCCTTTCAAGGCTGCCACAGCCGTGGCCCGCGCTCGGCAGGCGACGGCGGCAGGCCATCCCCATGCCGCCATCTTCTGGCTGGCAAGCGAAGACCACGACTTTGCCGAGATCAACCACGTCACCTTTCCCGCCAAGCGGGAGCTGCGCAAGCTGGTGTATCCCTCGTCTCCAGAGTCCAGTTCGGCTGAGGCGGCGCGGCCCGTGGGCGCTATTGTGCTGGACGAGCGGATTACGTCGCTGATCGATCAAGCGTGGGATCTGCTCGGCCCGTCCGATGCGATGGATGCACTGGCCGAGGCCTACCGGCCGGGCCGCACCTTTGCCCAGGCTTTTGGGGCGTTCTATTCCAAGGTCTTTGCGGGGCAGGGGCTACTGGTGCTCGATGCAAGCGGGCGCGCATTTCACCGCATGGGCGCGCCCGTGCTGCAGGCGGCGCTGGAGCGCGCAGACGAGTTGCACGCGGCGCTGCTCGAGCGGAACCGCGAACTCGAAGCCGCGGGCTACCACGCCCAAGTGGCTGTGGGGGCGCAGTCCAGCCTGCTGTTTCTGATTGGCCCCCGAACCTCCGATGAAGCCACGGGGACGCGGCTGGCGCTCAAGCGGATTGCGCCCAGCGCCGCCGAACCCGGCGGCTTGTGGCAGACTGTCTCGCCGGGTGGACGGCAGAGTTTCTCGACCGCTGACCTGGTGGGAATTCTTGAGGCCGAACCGGAGCGAATTTCGCCCTCGGCGCTGCTGCGGCCCGTTTTTCAGGATTTTCTGCTATCGACTTCGGTCACCATCGGCGGACCGGCGGAGGTGGCTTATTTTGCCCAATCCGCGGTGCTGTTTGAGCGCATTCCGGGCCCCGGAAAATTGGGCCGCGTCACGCCGATTCAGCCGCGCTTTTCCGGGACTTTGATTGAGCCGGCCATCGGTGAGCTGTTGCGCAAACACGAGCTGACCCTGGAACGGGTTTTTGCCGAGAATCCAGCGTCGCTGGCGCAGTTGTTGGCTGCGCGTGCGATGCCAATCGAGGGAAAACGAAATCTGGCCGCCGCAGGCACGGCGCTGGACGCTGAACTTAAATCGGTAGAGGAATGGATGGGCCAACTGGACGCGGGGCTGGGCCGGTCGGCGAAGACGGCAGCCAGCAAAATGCGCTACCAGATGAATCGCCTGCGCAGGCTCGCGGCGAACTTTCAGTTGCAGCGCGAGGCTTCGCTGGGGCTGCACGCCGAGGCCATCTGCCAGGCGCTCTACCCCGGCGGCAGCTTGCAGGAACGGCTGCTGGGCGCGTCCTTCTTCTTTGCCCGTTACGGTTTTGAGCTGGCGGAAGAACTGGTCGAGCAGGCCGCCGATTCCTGCCCAGGACATACTGCGGTGTGGCTATAGAACAGGGAACAGGGAACAAGGGGCATTACAGGCTGCGGAAAAACGCATTTGAGGCTGCAAAAAGTGTCAGGGCACGACTTCAGCCGTGCCGAAGAGGTGGAACCAAACCGGTGCGGCTTCAGCCACTGAGGAACTGTAAACTGCTGAAAAGGCTTGTTTCGGGAACTCGAGCCCGGCACTCCTTCCGCAGCTGGCGGCAGGGCTGAAGCCGTGCCCTTTCAAAGCAAAGGAATGGCTACCTGAAGGAATCTCCAGGTGCTTGTATAATCCGGGGCGAGCTGTGGGGAGGTTTCAAGTGAAGCGGATTCTCTTCATCATCATCGCTGTGGGTTTGCTGGCCTGCGCGCCGGCGCAGGCGCAGAAGCAGCCGTGCGCGACGGCCGGCAACAACAATGATTTCCTGGGAATTCAGACCATCCGCCTGTGGCCCGGCGAGGCTCCTGAGGCCAAGGGGAAGGCCTGCGAGGATACGCCCACTCTGACCGTCTTTGAGCCGCCTCGCGGCGCCGAAAACGGCTCGGCAGTGGTGATCATGCCCGGCGGCGCGTATATCCACCTCGCCAGCAACCTGGAGGGCCGCGCCGTGGCCGACTGGTTCACCGCAAGAGGCTTTCGGGCTTTTGTGCTGAGCTACCGCCTCTCCTCGAACGGCTACCTGTTGCCGGTGCCGCTGCTTGACGCCCGGCGCGCCATCCAGACGGTGCGCGCGCGGGCGCGGGACTACGAAATCGACCCCGATCGCATTGTGGTCATCGGCTTCTCTGCCGGCGGCCACTTGGCTGCACTCTCCGGAACGCAGTTTGTGCCCGGCAATCCAGACGCCGAGGACCCCATCGATCGCGTCTCCAGCCGCCCGGACTACATGGTGCTGGGCTACCCGTGGATTGGGGCAATCTCCAGCGACACCTCACACCTGAGCTACTGCAAGCTCTTCAATGTGATGGACCGCTGCGAGGCGCTGCGGGCCGCGTACTCCCCGGACCTTTTTGTCAGCAAGGACACGCCGCCCACGTTCTGGTATCACACGTTCACGGACCAGACGGTTCCAGTGGAGCAGGGGCTGCGCTTCTATGAGGCGCTGGTCAAGGCGGGCGTTCCTGCCGAGGCGCACATCTTCGCCAAAGGCCTGCACGGCACCGGGCTGGGCAAGGGCGATGCGGCTCTGGACCAGTGGCCGAACCTGCTGGAGACCTGGCTGCGGGCGCAGGGGCTGCTGACGGTGAGGTCGGCGGCAGGGGCAAAGCCGTAGACGAAAAACCGTATGGAAAACGACGGGCAAGAAACAGGCTGAAAAAGTAAGAGGCGGGCAACCGGCCGAGGGAGTGGAAGGACTTCCCGGAACCGGTTGCTCGCTGGACCCTGGACCGGGTCTAGGTGATATTCTTAGTCTAGGCTTGTTCACGGCGAAAGCAAGTTCTTTTTTGAACAATATTCCGTTTTGGTGACAGCAGTCACAGGACCCCGCCGAATAGGCTCTATCTGCGTTGACTTGACACTCCTCCCCTGATACAAAAAGATGTTCCACCCGCGAATAAGACCAAACTGACCGCCGGAGCGAATCGGACCAGCATGGAAGAAATCATCCAACAAGTCGGGACTCTTCTGGTTGGCGCCGTGCCCACGATTCTGCTGTTCATCGTGCTGGTTTTGGCCTACCAGTTCCTGGTGCAGGGCCCGTTGACCTCGACGCTGAAACAGCGCCGTGCGCTCACCGAGGGCGCCATCGAAGACGCGCACAAGGCGATTGCCCAGGCCGAAGCCCGGGCTGCCGAATATGCCGCCAAGCTGCGCCAGGCGCGAGGCGAGGTTTACAAGGTTCGTGAACAGCGCGTCAAGCAGTGGAACGCGGAGCGCGACACCTCGCTCGATGCAGCCCGCAAGGCGTCTGGAGTGAAAGTAAGCCAGGCCAAGGCCGAGCTTGAAGCCGAGGCCGACGCTGCCCGGCAAAACCTGCGGGCCACCGCCGGAGATTTGGCCACGCAGGTCGTTCGCGCGGTTCTGCCGCTGGCTGCCGGGGGTTCCCGTTGAGAGATTCGATTGCGCCTGTGCGTTTTGCCGCCACTGTTGTCCAGCCCCGTCTTTTCCAGTCCCGAGTCTTCCAGCTTGCGCTCCTGGTTGCGCTTGCGGCTGCGGTTGCGGCAGCGCCCTTCAAACTTGCCGCACAGCAGGCCGCCCCGGCAACGACGAGCGATGCCGCTTCTTCGCCAACCGGCTCTTCGGCCCATGCCGCGGCCAAGCCCGAGGCTGCCGAATCCCAGGAAGATCAAGACAAGGCTTTCCGGCTTGAAGGCCCGCTGGTCAAGGCTTCCGCCAAGCTTCTCCATCTCAGCCTCGAAGCCACGGCGCGGATGTTTGAGCTGATCAACTTCGCCATTATCGTTCTGGCCATCGGCATTCCCCTTTTCCGATTTCTTCCCAGGTTTATTCGCAATCGCGGCGAGAAGGTGCGCACCGATATCGAGTCGGCGCGCAAAGTGACCGAGGACGCGAACTCGCGGCTGAGCGCGGTCGAGGCCAAGCTTTCCTCGCTCGATGAGGAGATTGCGAAGTTCAAGACCGAGGTCGAGGAAGAGATCAAACGCGACGAGGCGCGGATCAAGGCCACGCTGGAAGAAGAGAGCGCCCGCATCGTCGCCGCCGCTGAGCAGGAGATTGGCGTGGCAGCGGCTCAGGCGAAGCGCGGACTGCGGCACTTTGCCGCGGATCTGGCGATCGGCCAAGCCGCCAAACAACTGGTTCTCACGCCGGAGACCGATCGTGCGCTGCTGGCCGAGTTTGTGGCCAATGTGGGCAAGAATGGCGCGATCAGAGGAGGGCAGAACTAGATGGCCGCCTTTGTTGCCCGCTACGCCAGCGCATTTCTTGAAGTCGTGACAGCCGCCAAATTGGACACGGCTGCCATCGGGGTCGAGTTCAACGATTTTCTGGCCACATGGGACGGCAGCGCCGAATTGCGCGAGTTCTTTGTGAATCCGGCTATACCCGCCGTGCAGAAGGTGGGATTTCTTGACACGTTGAACGCAAAGCTGGGACTCCGGAAAGAACTGCGCAACCTGTTGGCGGTGCTGATCGACAATGACCGCATCGGGGCGGTGAGCGAAGTGGCCGAGGCCTATCGCAGGCTGTTGCAGGAGCAGTTGGGGATTCGCCAGGCGGAGATTGTGACGGCGCGCGAGTTGGACGCGGCGGAGCGCGATGCGCTGGTTGCCGAAATCGGCAAACTGGCTGGCGCGCAGGTGGAAGCCAGCTTCAAATTGGACCCCGCGATCCTCGGCGGCACGGTGGTGCGCATCGGTTCCACGGTGTACGACGGGTCGGTGCGCGGACGGCTGGATCGGTTGAAGGAAGCATTAGTGAGTGGTCAGTGATCAGTGATCAGTGATCAGTTTTTCGTCGAGAAGCAGTCGGCGATTTCGGAATCAAGGGATTGAAGTCGATGACCGGGAGAGTCAGTGAGCAGTGACCGGTGGCCAGCGAACTGACCACTGGTCACTGATCACTGACCACTCAGAGGAACGAAATGGCTCAGATCAAGGCAGACGAGATTACGCAACTTCTTCGCGAGCAGATCGCGAATTACGACTCGAAGGTCCAGGTNNGACGAAGTCGGGACCATCACATCGCTCGGCGACGGCATTGCCCGCCTGCACGGCCTGGATAAGGTGATGGCCGGCGAGCTGCTCAGCTTTCCGCACGGCATCGCCGGACTGGCCCTGAGCCTGGAAGAAGACCAGGTGGGCGCGGTGGTGCTGGGCGACTATACCGAACTGAGCGAAGGCAACGAGGTCAAGCGCACCGGGACCATTCTCAGCGTGCCTGTGGGCGAGGGGATGATTGGCCGCGTGGTGAATGCTCTGGGCCAGCCCATCGACGACAAGGGTCCCATCGCATCCACGAGTTCGTTGCCGATCGAGCGGCTTGCGCCCGGCATCATCGACCGCCAGCCGGTTCGCGAGCCCATGGCTACCGGGCTCAAGGCCATCGACTCCATGATTCCCATCGGCCGCGGCCAGCGCGAGTTGATCATCGGCGACCGGCAGACGGGCAAAACCGCGGTGCTGCTGGATACGATCATCAACAACGCCAAGAACGACCTGATCTGCATCTACTGCGCCATCGGGCAGAAGCGGTCCTCCATCGCGCAAGTGGTCCAGACCCTGACTGAAGCCGGCGCCATGGGACACACCGTCATCGTGGCGGCCTCGGCATCTGAACCCGCCCCGATGCTTTACATTGCCCCGTATGCGGCCTGTGCCATCGGCGAGTTCTTCCGCGACTCCGGCCGCCACGCGCTGGTCATGTTCGACGATCTTTCCAAGCACGCCATGGCCTACCGCGAGATTTCGCTCCTTTTGCGTCGTCCGCCGGGCCGCGAAGCTTACCCTGGCGACGTGTTCTATCTCCACTCGCGGCTGCTCGAGCGCTCAGCCAAGATGAGTAAAGCCAAAGGCGGCGGATCGCTCACGGCGCTGCCGGTCATCGAGACCCAGGCCGGCGACGTTTCGGCCTACATTCCGACCAACGTTATTTCCATCACCGACGGACAGATCTTTTTGGAAACGGATTTGTTCAACTCCGGCGTTCGACCGGCCGTCAACGTGGGCCTGTCGGTTTCGCGTGTGGGCTTCTCGGCGGCCATCAAGGCGGTCAAGCAGGTGGGTTCCACGTTGAAGCTCGATCTTGCGCAGTACCGCGAACTGGCTGCCTTTGCGCAGTTCGGCTCCGACCTCGATCCGCTAACGCAGAAGCAGTTGAACCGCGGCAGCCGCCTGACGGAACTGCTGAAGCAGCCGCAGTTCCAGCCGCTCACCTGGCAGCAGCAGACGGTGGTGCTGTTCGCCGGCACGCAAGGCTATCTTGACGATCTGCAAGTCTCCGACATTCGCGCATTCGAGGTTGGTCTTTACAAGTACTTCGAGAGCGCACAAACGGCGCTGATGGACAAGCTGACCGAAAAGAAGGCGCTGGACGACGACATTCGCAACGGGCTTCATGCGGCGCTCAAGGAGTACTCGGCCAACTTCAAGGCGGAACTGGCCGCGAAGGAGCCGGCTGCGGCGCCAACTGCTCCAGCGGCAGGCGCTAAGGAAACTGCTCCGGCGGCAAGCACTAAGAAATAGGAAAGGCTATGGCAAACGTCCTCGATCTACGGCGCCGCATCCGCAGCGTGAAGAACACGCGGCAGATCACCAAGGCCATGAAGATGGTCTCGGCGGCCAAGCTGCGGCGCGCACAGGAGCGGGCGCTGGCGGCGCGGCCCTACGCCAAAATGATCACCAGCGTGCTGGAATCGCTGACGCGGCGCATCGACATCTTCGATCCGGAGACGGGCAACCTGCGCCATCCGCTGTTTGCCACGCGTCCTGAGAAGCGGGTTCTTCTGATCGTGGTCAGCGGGGACAAGGGATTTGCCGGGGCCTTCAACGCGAACATTCTGAAGACGGCGTTTCAGTTCATCGGCGGCAATCCAGACAAGCAAATCGACATTGAGGCTGTGGGCCGCAAGGGCCGCGACCAGATGCGGCGCCATTACCCCTCCGCAATCAACCAAGAGCAGACGGACGACAATGGCCACACCGTCAAAATCAGGGATCGCAAGGCGCCGGTCGAGGTCACCGGCGATCATCCTGGGATGCTTTTGAAGCTTGAGAACAGCCGTGTCTTTGAGCTGGCGCAGAGCGTCATTTCCCGCTACGTGCATGAGGAGATCGACGCTGCGTACATCGTTTACAACGAGTTCAAATCGGTCATCCAGCAGCGCCTGGTGGTGGAGAAGCTGTTGCCCCTGCTCAAGATCGGCATTCCGCAGATTACGGGCGCCGTTGAGCCCACCGAAGAGGAACGCGAGCGCGCCGCCGAAGCCGCTCTCAGCGCGGGCATCCTGCTGGAGCCGGTCGATACCGCGGCCGCCGACGAGGAAGCGAAGAAGTTCGGCACCGCGGAAGTGGACTACATCTACGAGGAGCCCGCGGAGGAACTTTTCAACGGACTTCTCCCGCAATATGTTTCTTCCATGCTGTACCACGCGATGACGGAGTCGGTCGCCGCGGAACATGCGGCGCGCATGACGGCAATGGATTCGGCTACCAACAACGCCTCGGATATGATCGACTCGCTCACGCTGCTGATGAATCGCGTGCGCCAGGCGGCCATCACCAAGGAGATCATCGAGATTGTTTCCGGCGCGGCGGCGCTGCAGTAAGTGTTCAAGAAACTGCTTTGTGTCAGGGCACGACTTTAGCCGTGCCGAAAAGGGCGGAGCAGACAACGGGCTTTAGCCCCTGTTTTGAAAGGGCGCGGCTTTAGCCGCGCCGAAATGCGGCAAGAAATAAGAGGGGGCTTTAGCCCCCGAGGCAATGAAAAATGGCAGAAAACATCGGCAAGGTAATTCAGGTCTCCGGTCCCGCGGTGGACGTGCAGTTTGAAGAAGCGACGATGCCGTCGATCTACCAGGCGTTGCGCGTAACCAGTGATGGATTCAATGTCCCCACGCCCATCAGCGTCATCCTCGAAGTCCAGCAGCACCTGGGCGAGGGACGCGTCAGAACCGTGGCCATGGAAGCCACCGACGGCATGGTTCGCGGCATGAAGGTGATCGACCTCGGCGGCCCGATTAAAGTGCCTGTGGGCAAGGAGACGCTGGGCCGCATCATCAATGTCATCGGCGAGCCGGTGGATGAGCTTGGCCCCATCGGCGAGAAGAGCCGCATGCCGATTCACCGGCCCGCGCCGCTGTTCGACGAACAGACCACGCATGAGGAGATGTTCGAGACCGGCATCAAGGTCATCGACCTGATCCAGCCCTTCCTCAAGGGCGGCAAGATCGGCCTGTTTGGCGGCGCAGGGGTGGGCAAGACGGTCGTCATTATGGAATTGATTAACAACGTGGCCAAGAACCACGGCGGCTACTCGGTGTTTGCCGGCGTGGGCGAGCGCACTCGCGAGGGCAACGACCTTTGGCTGGAGATGACCGAGTCCGGCGTCATCAAGCCGGGCGACTGGGCCAACTCGAAGTGCGCGCTGGTTTACGGGCAGATGACCGAGCCGCCCGGAGCGCGCCTGCGCGTGGCCCTCAGCGCGCTCACCGTCGCCGAGTACTTCCGCGACGTGGAGGGCTCTGACACGCTGCTGTTCATCGACAACATCTTCCGCTTCACGCAGGCTGGCTCTGAGGTTTCCACGCTGCTGGGCCGCATGCCGTCCGCCGTGGGCTACCAGCCCAACCTGGCCACGGAGATGGGTGAGCTGCAGGAGCGCATTACTTCAACCAGCAAGGGTTCGGTCACCAGTGTGCAGGCCGTCTACGTGCCGGCCGACGATTTAACCGACCCAGCCCCGGCCACCACCTTTGCCCATCTGGACGCGACCACCGTGTTGAGCCGCCCGCTGTCGGAGCTTGGAATTTACCCCGCGGTAGATCCTCTGGCATCCACCTCGCGCATTCTCTCCGCGCGCATTGTGGGCCAGGATCACTACGACGTGGCCCAGGGCGTGAAGCGCATTCTGCAGCGCTACAAGGACCTTCAGGACATCATCGCCATTCTGGGCATCGACGAGCTTTCAGAGGAAGATAAGCTCACCGTGGCCCGCGCCCGCAAAGTGCAGAAGTTCCTCTCGCAGCCCTTCCACGTGGCCGAGACGTTTACCGGTATTCCTGGGGCGTATGTGAAGGTTGCCGACACGGTGCGCAGCTTCAAGGAGATTATTGCCGGCAAGTACGACGACATTCCCGAGCAGGCTTTCTATATGAAGGGCGCCATTGAGGAAGTGCTGGCAGAGGCCGAGAAGCTGAAGGCAACGGTGTAAAAGCAGGGGTCAGAGATCAGGGGTCAGGGGTCAGTAACTGCCGGTTCTTCCGGGTCTTTACTGACAACTGATCACTGTTCACTGACAACTGAATCCTGAAAGGAGCCCATGGCAGACAAAAGCAATCAACTGCGAGTCCGGCTGGTTACTCCCGAGCGCACGCTCTTTGAGCACGCGGCGGTCGCGGTCGAGCTGCCGGCGAAGTCGGGCTACATGGAGGTGCTCTACGGGGCCGCGCCGCTGATGGCTGAGTTGGGCGCCGGCGACGTCACTGTGCACGGCGGGGCAGAGGGAGAGCCTGGTGGTTCAGAGAGCATGACCCGCTACAACGTGAGTTGGGGGTTTGTCGAAGTGCTGCCCGATCGGGTCACCATTTTGGCCTCCGACGCTCTGAAGCCCGAGGAGATCGACGTGCCCCGCGCCGAGCAGCAGCTCGACCGAGGCCACAAGGAATGGAACGAGGCTGGCGACAGCGAAGAGGCTTACGACAATGCTCTCCGCGTCATCGCCGAGGCTGAAGCCAAGCTGGCTACGGCGGCGGAAAAGCACTGAGACAGCTTCGCAGATTGCTGTTTTAGATAGAAAGGCCCTGCTCCCGCGAGCAGGGCCTTTTTGCAGCAGCCAAGATCGGTCAAGAATGTATTTGCACCGCCTTCCAGCCCGATGTATCTTCGTCTGTGCGTAGAAGAGCAAGCGGGGTGCGCTTCCAACTGCGCTGGAGGAAACTCGCAATGCAGCCTGTACGATCGGATCGCCGGCTTGGCTTCGTGCGGTGGCTCTTTCTGTTTGCCCTCCTGGCCATTGCTTTTCATCCACGAATGGCCTTTGCGGCCACCAAGGTGGTTACGGATGCGGACAAGGGCAGCGATGTCGAGTTGAAGGTTGGGGATACGCTCGAAGTCCGTCTGGCTTCGAATCCCTCCACAGGGTACATGTGGTACGTCCATCCCAAGTCGACCGGCTTGTTGAAGTTGAATGGCCAGACGCAGACCGATGCCACAGAACCGGGCGTGGGCCGGCCCATCGTTCAGGTGTTCACCTTTCAACTTAAGCGAAAGGGCGACGGGATTCTTCTGCTCCGCTACGTTCGCTCCTGGGAAAAGCCTGCGCTCGGCGAAGAGCAATTCAGCCTGCACATCGTGAGCGAGTAGAGGCGCTCTGAAACGCCCATCGTGTTCTTTCATCCGGCCGCGGCGTAGGCCGTGTGCCCTCTCCGGAACTCCCGATTACCGGACGGTTCGGGGTTGGCTTTTCGTCCCTCTGTGCAAGCCGGCCCGCGAGCGCATACAATTCTCAATGTAATGGCTAAAGCGAAGGAACGGATTTTCGAGGTTACATGCCCGGATTGCGGGGCGATGCTCAGGATCGATGGAGTCACCGGGTTGTTGGTGAGCCACACTTCGGCGCCGCGCAAGCGGATGTTTGAGGACCTGGAGGGCGCGGCCAAGGCGATGCGCGAGCAGGACGAGCGCAAGGAGTCAATCTTCCGCCAGTCGGTGGATGCGGAGAGGAACAAGGCCGATTTGCTGGAAAAGAAGTTTGCCGAGGCTATGCGCAAAGCAAAGGACGCGCCCGCGGGCAAGCCGCTGCGGGAATTCGACCTGGATTGAAGGGATGCTGCTACGAATGCAGGTAAGGGCTAGGGCGCATTCGGGTTAACTCTTTACCGTCGAGATGGACATCATAGCCCGCCCACCCATTGTGCAAAGGACGCACAATGGATGGGGCACAGCCGACGTGTTAACACTTGAGTTGAAAATGCTCTAAAGCCCTGACCTGCCAGTCCGGTAACCCGAAAAGCGGTGTGAGCTTTTTGGACCTTCCCACGGCTTGCGGCTTCGGGCGATACTTGAAAGACCGTTCCAGCGACCGCGATCCGGAACGGGAGGAGAGTTTATGGTGGTTGTGCCGCTTACCAAGTCAGCTTACGAATCTGAGCCTATGCCCCGCACCTGCGAGGCGAAATCCACAAGTTGGGCCGGGCTTGCCGCGGGCGGAACCCTGTTGGCAGGCGGACTGCTCTTGCTGACGGGGCGCCGTCGCGCCGGGCTGGTGGCGGCTGCCGCGGGGGCGACCCTGGCGCTGCTTGACCAGAAGGACACGCTGCGCTCCTGGTGGAATTTGGCGCCGGTCTATATCGACGAAGTGCAGCAGGTGCTCAACCAGGTGCAAGCCGGCGTGGAAGATATTGCCGCCAAGCGCGAGAAGCTGCGCAGGATTCTGGCGCCAAGAGGTTAAATTCCCAGTTGCTTGCGGCCCGCTTCGCTGATGCGGTGGGGCGTCCATCTGGGTTCCCAGACCAGCTCGACCTCGACTTTGCCGATGTCGGGAATGCCGGCGAGACGATTGTTTACCTGCTCAAAGATGAGCCCGCTGGCGGGGCATTGCGGGGTGGTCAGGGTCATGGTCACCTTGACCCACTGGCGCGGCCAGGCCGGTTTGGAGTCTGGGTCGGGGCCGGTTGCGACCGCGTAAATCAAGCCCAGATCCACGAGGTTCAGCTTCACTTCCGGGTCGAAGCAGTCGCGCAGCGCGGTAAGAATGTTGGCTTCAGAAAGCATTGGCTAGTTTTTCCGCTCGACGATGTAGCACGCGATCGACTTCAATCCTTCGGCCCGGCTGCCGTAGGGCGCGAGGGCGGCGAAGGCTTCCTCGATCAATTGCGTGGCGTAGCGCTGGCTCTGCTCGAGGCCGAAGACGGCTGGCCACGTGGCCTTTTCCGTGGCCAGATCCTTGCCCGCGGTCTTGCCCAGTTGCGCCGAATCGACGGTCATGTCGAGCACGTCATCCATGATCTGAAAGGCCAGGCCTGCCTTGCGGCCGAATAGGTCAAGGCGTTCCACGTCGTCGGCGCCAGCTCCGGCGTAGACGCCGCCAGCCACGACGCTAACCCGGATGAGCGCGCCGGTCTTGGCGCTGTGGATGGCCTGGACCAACTCCGGTGTGGGCTTGATGTGCTCGCTTTCCAGGTCCAGCACCTGGCCGCCAATCATGCCCTCGACGGTGCCGATGGCGTTGGCAATGAGGCCGATGATCTGGACAGTGGCCGCGGGCGGGGAGTCCAGGCCGGCCAGCACCTCGAAGGCGCGGGTTTGCAGGGCGTCGCCGGCGAGGATGGCGATGGCCTCGCCAAAGGCCACATGGCAGGTGGGCTTGCCACGGCGCAGGTCGTCGTTGTCCAAAGCGGGCAGGTCGTCGTGGATCAGCGAGTAGGTGTGGAGCATCTCGATGGCCGCACCCAGCCGGGCAATTCCCGCAGGTAAAGCGCCCGCGATGGTGACAGCGGCCTGCATAGCCAGCACCGGCCGCAGGCGCTTGCCCCCGGCAAAGGTGGAGTGGCGCATGGCGCCATGAATCGAAGCAGGGACAGTTTCTACGCTCGGGAGCAGCTCTTCCAGCGCCCGATCGGTCAGGTCAGCGCCCTCGCCAATCAACGATTTCACATCGACAGCCATTGCTCTCATGATAGACGAAGTTGGCTCAATCTTCGCTCCAGTAAACATAGAGCTGTGAGCAGCAGGAGCGCCATTCCGCTCAGCCAGCGCCCGGCGAGGACGTCGGGGGTGGTCGTCCAATCCACGGTCAGATTCAGTGGGCCCTGTGGGACGGGCACGGCGATCAGACCGTCGTCGCGCCTGGGCAGGCCGGTGACCGGTTGGCCATTGACCTTTACCTGCCAGGCGGGATAACTGCGCAGGCGAAGAATCAGGAAGCCGGAATGAGGGGTGACTGCGGCGATCCGCAGATGTTCAAGCCGGGCTTGTCCCCGGTTTGGCCCGGCGCTTAGCGCGGGGTCTGGGACCGCGGCAAAGGTTGCCTCGCAACTGCCCTGGCCCGCATCCCACACGGGGGCCGAGTCCGGCGTCCCTGTCCCTTTGCCCAACTCGATGGAGGGATCGCTGACCAGGCAGGCGCTGGGCAGCCCCGTGGCCACCAGGGAATCATCGGCGCCGATGGGCGCGTACTCGTCCGATCCGCCCACACCACTGCCTGAGTGGTATGTGGCCAACAGGCCCGGTACGGCGTCCTCCTCATCGCAGGGTTGGAAAAAGACCTGTTCCGCGACGGTGGTCAACGCGAGAAAAATCGCGGTGCAAGCAGCCAGAACGGCAATCCGCCGCCAGAGCCGGGCAGAATTCGCAGGCCAGACCGCCCCGGCGAAGAAGACTGCCATCGGCGCTTCCAGCACCACCAGCCAGCGCCATGGAAACTGCAGGAACCGGAGCTTCGGCAGCGAGTTCCAGAGCGGCAGCGAGACGGGGAACTGGAGGAACAGAATCACTACGGGGATAAGGGCAAGGGGAATCCACCATTGGCGCTGGCCGGGTAAACGACCGCGCAGCCAGCAGACCAGGAGACCGCAGAGGGCAACTGCGATCATGGCCACGGCGATGAGCGAGGCCTGGTGCAGCACGAAGTCATGAAAATTCAGGGCGGGGTCGGCATGACGTGCAAAGAGCCAACTGTTCTCGATCCTCTGGCCGAAATCGGCGGCTGCTTGCTGCAAATCGGCCCAATGCTGCTCCCATACTGCGGGAATCAGATAAATGGCGGCCAGCGCAACTCCCAGAGCGGCGCTGATCGCGGCACGGAGCACCGGGACCCATGATTTTTGAAGCAGGGCGGCAGCCAGCGCGACGGCGGCCAGCAGGTAGCCGGCCATGACCCCCAGCGGAGCGTTCGAGAGCCAGGCGCCAGCTACAACCAGCGCCAGGGGGGCGGTGGAACCGTCAAAGACTCGACGAACTGCCGAGCCTGATGGATTGCGATCTCTGAGGATCAACAGCAGCAGCAGCGGAATCCAGAAGCCGCCGGAAAGCTCTCCGAAGGCCGAGCGCTCGTAAGCGGTGAATAGGGCATAACCGGAAAACAGGGCCGCGCAGCCGGCCAGGGTTGCGGGACCGTCGGCAAGCGCCTGGCGTGCGAGCGCGCGGGTAGCCAAGCCTGTGGCGGCGAGCATCAGAAAGGTCAAGACCACCGGAACGAGCCCCCAGGGCAGGACCATTCCCAGGGCCGCGCCCAGCATCCAGGTCAGCGGGGGGTAAAAAACAAATCGCGGTTCGCCGGCGCCGAAGTTCGGGCTGGGCGTCCAGTGGGGGTAAAGGATTCCCTGGCGCCAACTGTTCTGCGCATCCAGCCAGGAGAGCAGGTGGAAGTCGAAGTCGTGACCGCAGGTGTTGCCGCGAAAGAACTGAGGCGCGATGGCCACGGCGGCGGCGAGCAGGATGATGGCTGGGCCGATGAAGCCCTTCAGACGGTCTGCGGAAGGCTGACTCATGGCAGCAGACGCAGCGTGTGCCGGGTCTGGGCNNCAGTCCATGGTGAATCGCTGCGATGGGCCGTGTTCGCCGTCGGCCTGCTTCACCGTGGTCGTGTCACCGCTGAAGGGCTGGGGTCCGGTTCCAGCCACGCGGCCGACAATCGGCAGAAACCGGGCCAGCGGATGCTCAATGTCGAGCACATGCCAGCTTCCGTAGGTCCATTCGGCCACGTCGGAGGGAGCTTTGCCGTCTTCCATGCCCTTGCGGACGGCTTCGGTCAGCAGCGCGTCCCAGTTCTTGTAGGCTGGCGGAAGCCAGTCGGGGTTGGCGTGCATGACGATCTCTTCCTCGGCAAAGCTCGACTCGGACCAGCGGTAGTCTTCGGCATCCTTGCCTAGCTTGGGCACGAGAATCAGCGGCCATAGGGCCATCCTCGTCTGGGTCACAATCGAAGCGGCGGCGGAGTCGGTGGTCAGGCGGCCATCCCAACTGCGCATCAGGTCGGCGGCCTTCTTCAGGCGGTCGTCTGCGCCGGGAGTGTGGTCGATGGCGTAGGCAAAGCGATGGCCCAGCTCCTGATCCACCTCGCTGTAGACGTCGTTTTGGACGGCCAGCATGTCTGCGGGCTTGAGCTGATCGCGGCCTTGCAGCATTTTGTAAATGCGCTCGGTGCGATAGGGGCCGGCCCATTCCAGCGTCAGCGGGTAGGGCGATTTGTCGGTGGTGACGCGGGAATTGGCTGTCGCCAGGAAACCCGATGGGGGATCGAAAGCGTTCGGCAGCAGGTCGAACGGGATGTATCTCGGACAGATCCCAGCACAGTCAATGTACCCCCATACAGAGCGCGTGTCGTTTGTGCCGTGAGGGAGAGGCACATCTGGTATGCCGACTCCACCTCCACGGATGGGCACCTTCCCGATCGCGTGATAAGCAATATGCCCTTGATCGTCGGAGTAAACCACATTTTGAGTTGGCCAATTCCATGCGCTTAGAGCGGCCGAAAACTCCGTCCAATTGGAAGCTGTATTGATTTCGTAGAGCGGAATCGCATTGAGCGCCGGATCATAGAGGGTCCACTTCAGCGAGATCGATCGCGTTTCTTTTGTAAGAAGGGGATTCAGCAGCGGCCCATGCGCTGTTGATCGAACATCGAGCTGCACGTCCTTGCTTCCGCGTACGTGAATTACTTCGTGGTCCACGGCAAGCGGCTTCCATTCGCCGTCGATGTCCTCAAAGTTGCCTTTGCCATCGAGCTTCTCGATGTAGAGATCCTGCACGTCGGCGTAGAGCGCCGTAAATCCCCAGGCGACGTGCTCGTTATGCCCGGCGATCACGAAAGGCATGCCGGGCAACGTAACGCCTGCTGCGTGAAAGCCCGGCGCCTTCAGATCGGCCATGAACCAGATGTTAGGCTCGGTGAGGCTGAGGTGCATATCGTTCGAAAGCATCGGCTTTCCGCTGGCGGTGTGACTTCCGGCGATGACCCAGTTGTTTGAGCCCAGCGTGCAGCCTTCGCAGGTGGAAAGGCCGAGCAATGCGTGGAGGGAACGCAGGTCCTCGCCGGAAGATGCCGGCTCAGCATTGAAAGGGCACGACTTCAGTCGTGCCGCAGATGCGGCAAAACATGCTCGGGCTTTAGCCCCTGAGGGAATCTTTGTTGAGTCATTGGCATTCCCTCGGGGGCTAAAGCCCGCCATCTCTATTTGCTCGACATCGGCACGTCTAAAGACGTGCCCTTTCAAAGCACCTTTCAAAGCTCCGTTCGAAGAGTCAACGCTTGCCTGGGTGTTGTCGTCGTCCTCGTCTTCGTTGGTTCCAGGCGGCGCGGGATGCGGCTGGCTCCAATCGATAACCTCGCCGGTGGGCGGATGATCGCGCCACGAGCCGACCGGGTAAAGATCGGCCTCCAACTTCGGATCGTGGAGATCGCGCGAAATCTCTTCGCGCGCCATCTTCGTATACCAATGGGTGTCGAGGTCCTGCACCATCATCAGGCCGATGGCGATGGAGTCCACGCCGGTCCACGGCTTGGGGCGATAAGCGAGCAGCTTGAACTCAGCCGGAAGCGAGTTCTGACTTCGCGCGATAAAGAGGTTGACGCCGCGGGCGTAGTCGTCGAGCCGTGCGCGATCGGCCGGGTCCAGGTTGGCGTAGATGCGCCGGGCGGTATTCCGAAACTGGAGGACCCGCTGGGCTTTATCGTGCTGCACGAACGATGGGCCGAGTACTTCCGCCAGCTCGCCGTTGGCATTGCGGCGGAATGCATCCATCTGCCACAGGCGATCCTGTGCGGTCACGTAGCCCTGAGCCACAAAGAGGTCGTCCAGCGTGGCCGCCTCGATATGAGGCACGCCGTGCGCATCGCGGCGGACGGTTACCGGAGCCGAGAGACCGGAAAGATGCAGGTCGCCGTCCAGAATCGGCAGAGCCGCCTTTTCCGCCCCGCGAAGCCAGAGCACTCCGGCGGCCGCGGCCAGCAGCGCGAGCGTCAGCAGGCTGGCGGCGGACCAAAGAAGAATCCGCAGCCAGCGCCGTCCGCGGACATGCGGCCCTGGCACAGCATAGTTTCGAGGCGTTTGGGCAAGAGGATCTGGAGCGTCGTTGGTAGGCATCGGTCATGAACAGGATACCTCCGCAGCGGCGCCGATGCCATGCAGTGCGCTGGGGCCGGGTCCAAAGGCTATCGGAAGGGAATCCGTCCATCCGGTTGGTTTGACGCCCTGGAGCTCACGCTTCGCAAAACTGGCCCATCATGGGGCCTGGGCAAAACGGTCTCCGCGCCGCCACGTGCCGAAATCCTTCGTCAGCTTGCACGACTGGAGCTTCCCGTTCTCGTGGAACTTGGCTCCGCCGCCGCGGCCGTCGGCGAAAAAGCCTCCACTCATGCAGGGAACTCCCTGCACCAACTGGTCTCCCGCAAGGTAACACTGCTTCAGCTTCCCGCTGGGATAAAACGCCGTAGCCGAGCCCTCGCTGGGTCCGAGCCAGCTACCGCCGGAGCATACATAGCCGAGTACAGGCGAATCGTGGCTCAGCATGAGATATTTCGGCTTGCCGTCCGGAAGCAGAGCGATGATGGAGCCGGAAGGCGCCTGGGCCTCACCGAATGCCGTCTCTCGCGAGACAGTACACCGGTTCAGATGCCCGTCCGCATAAAACCACGCGTACCCTTGCGCGCAAGCGTAGCCCTCGATCTCCGACGGTTGCTGGAGCGTACTGCGATGCAATTGAGGTTGGGGCTCGGTGCTGCCCGCAGCTTGCAGACCGCAGAACAAGAGCGCGAAAACGATGTCCTTCCTCATACCTTTCTCCTCTGCCGGAAATGCCGTTGGAGACGAAACGTCTCTGCTCCTGCCTAATTCGATGCAGCGTTCTTATGGGAATCTCTCAGTTCCTTGACGATCTGGCGCGTTCTTGAAGAGGCTTTCAATTGATCGAGCAGCAGGTCGGTGACATCCACTTTTTCCACCGAACTGCCGGCATAGGCCAACTCGGGCACGATAAGGACCACCTTCGACTGAGCGGCTACAGCCGGAAACACAGGCTGTAGCATCTCCAGAATTTTGGTGATCGGAGCCTCGCCGGCCAACTGTTTGTGGGCCAGTTCCTGGGAATCGCTGCCCCACTGATTCAGCTCAGCGATTTTCTTCCCGTCGTTTGCCTGCTTTGCCAGTTCCATCTCAGCGTGCTTCTCTTTCAGCTTCGCGGCCCAGAGCGGCGAGCCGTAGAAGGCTACAACGATCGATGCCTTGTCAAAGGTGCCCACCTTCACCGTCTGGGCCACGCCTGCTCGCGCGGCAACGAAGGAGGCCAGGGCAATCAAGGTCAACCTGAAAAATGCTTTCATTTCAGTTTCCTTTCCGTTTCGACAGCAATCCTGCCATGAGAAAGAGGAGACCTGGCGCTGCAACCAAGAAGGGAAACGGCCCCCGAGGCCACACTCCGGAGATGTGCCGAATCCAGGCATAAAACCCGATCAAGCATCCAATGGCGAAGATTCCTCCCCACATCTCACGAAACCAAGACACCGCTAATCCGACACAAACCCCAATCGGAAAGAGGGCCAGGCCGACCCAAGTCTTAAGGCCCAGTCGTGGACCTCCGCCTCCGATGCTTTCGCCGATAACGAACATGAGAATAAAAGCTACGCTGAGGGCGCCCCATACGCGAGCCGTCCAGCGCAATACGAGCGCTAAAGAATCCGTTGCCATAGGCTCCTCCTCAATATCATTGGGCTATTCCTTTCCGCGGAGTCTGTCCGCTAGCTCCACTATCGCAGCGCATGGACCGAAAAGGAGCTTCTCAATGTGTGATGAATGATTGAAGAAACTCTTCAGAGCACTTAAAAACGAACCGAATCACGGATTAACCGGTAAGAAGCGGCTTTGAACGGCCAGATGGGCGCCGACCTGGGCAGAGATCTCGCGCGCCGCCTGGCTCTGGGCATCTCCCAACTGCTGAACAGGATACTCGTAGCTGTCTGACCAGACCAGTTTCGCGCTATGCACGTCCACCAGCCGCGATGTGATTCTGACACGATCTCCGACGTGTTGAATCGAGCCGTCGAGCACCATGTCCAAACCCAGGACGCGGGCCATGAAGGCCGTCGAAAGCCGGGCGCGCTGATAGCTGTAGACCGTAGACGGCGAAAGTACGTGCACGCCTTCGATCTTTGACAGTCGCGCCGCCAGCAACTCCGTCAAGCCGCGAGGAAACGCGCCGCAGTCCAACTCGGGGCTCCGGCACTCGAAAGGGATGACCGCGATGCTGGCGATGTGTTCGCCCGATGAAAGATAGCGCGACGGCCGGTAGAATTGCCAATAGACAAAACCCAAAATCACGCAGAGCAGACCTGCGGCCAGCAAAAACCGCCCCATGCGCCAAATCGATTGCGGCGTCGCTCTTGACCGCGATTCGATGTCGTTCTCCGGCCCGTCCTGCACAACACTTCCCACAAACCGATATCCACGCTTGGGAAGCGTTTCTATGTATTTGCCTGATTCGCTCTCGTCACCCAGCGCTTTGCGAAGCTGCGAAATGTTCCGTGCAAGCCCAATCTCTTCCACGGTTGTATCCGGCCAGACCTCCGCCATGAGTTCGGCCTTTGCCACCACCCTTCCATGGTGCCCCAGCAGCACACGAAGGGTCTCCGCCACTTTGGGAGCAAGCGGTACCACTGCTTCATCTCGAAAGAGAAGCCGTTGCCCGGAGTCGTAGCGAAACGGGCCGAAACGGTACACCGGATGATCAGTTTGACCCATGGCTCCCCGCTGGACCGCGATTGCAGAAGCGGATGTGCCACTCCGGCAATGGTCAAATCAGGCGAATCAAACAGCCAACATTTCCCTGCATCGATTTTATTTCTTTTCACGGAGCGATTGCACACAAAACAAGGGGCAGACCTGGACAGAATTGGAACCTTCACAGCAGTGATACGGGGCAAAATCACCTGTCCCCGCCAAAAAGCGCGATAGCTAAAAGGGCAAGCATAACGATGGTAAAAATCACGACCCCTTTCTGGCTTGGCCCATGCATCATTGGATAGCCCGGATAAGCTGGATAAGCAGGATCGCCTGGGTAAGTGCGCTCAGGAGAACTGATAGCCGTCAGGCGGAGCTTGATCAGCTTTCCTGGCTCCAGGTCTGTCAGCCGGATATTGAGTTCGTCGCCCCGATTCGTCCTATAGGAGCCGTACCTCACCTTCGTGATGGTCCCATTCACGGCCATTCCCGCCGGGAACACTGTGGCTCCGTTGACTACTACATCCCTGGTCACCGCAAACCGCACAGGCTCGCCAAGCGTTGCGTCCGCTGCCGAGAGCGAATCAAGCGTGGATAACTCGACTTGTGTCCCGTGTGCTGTGGCGATCAGGATTGGCTGAACCGTTGTTGCAACCGCCGCTGCCGGAGCTGGCTGTTGGGGGGCCTGTTGCTGAACGCCGGCGATAGTCTGCTGGGCCGCCAGCAGCGGGCAAAGACTTATACAAAGAACGGTTTGAAGCAAGGAACGGATCATCGCAACTCCTTCAAAAAACTTCCAGAGTCCGATGTTAGGGGGATTGTTTCGCCGGCTGAAGGCCGATTAGGACAGAATCAAGACTGTCCTAATGGCTACGCTAGAGCCGAATGCGGCTCTTCCTGGCGGCGCAGTTCAGCAAGCGTCGGCTCGTTGAGCAGGGTGAAGCGAAGCGGAAACACCCCCGCCGGCAAATCGAGGGCGGTGACTGAGTCGCAGACCACCCCAGCGGTAGTGTCCAGCCCGCGCTTCCACCCGGGGCGCACAGCATCGCGCACCAGCAGGCTTTCCGGGGCCAGGCCGGCGGCGATCAGCATGGTCTGGGCGATGCGCTGAAAATCTTTCCAGCGCGAGGCGATGCCCACCAGCAATCCTGGGGGAGTGGGCAGATAACGCTTGAGGTAGGCCTGCAGCTCGGGCGCCACGGGTTGCACATCGAGCACAGTGAGTTCTGTGCCGGAAGGCAGCAGCTTACGAACGCGCGCGGCCTTGCTGGGCAGAACCACGGGCATCGCGCTCTCAAGTCTGCCGCCGTGGGCGCATTCATCCGGCGCACAGCCGACGACTGGAAGCACGAGCTTCTGCTTCATCTCGTGGATGATGATGCGGCGCAGCTCCGGGTCGGGCTCGATCACCAGCCAGTGAGTCGGAGGCTCAACGGAGAGCCAGCGGCGGAGGCGAGATCGGACGAAAGCTTCAGGCGCGCCAAGCCTGCGCCCCTTTGCCGCCATTTCGCCGATGAGCTGATCGACCGCAATCTCCGGCGAGAGCGGGGCAGCGGGCCGGGTGGCCTGCACGTATACCCCACTGCCGTGACGGAACTCAAGCCAGCCCTCGCGTTCCAATTCGCGATAAGCGGCGCTGACCGTGTTGGCATGAATGCCGAACCTGCGCGCGAGTTCCCGCGTGCTGGGCAATCGCTGGCCGGGGAGCAACTCCTTGCAAAGAATGCCCAGCACGACCTGGGTGATCAACTGCTCGCGCAGTGAGACTTCGCCGGTACGGTTGAGCCAGAGTCGCATGGGATTATCCGGCCACCGGCTCGGGAACCGGTGCGTCGAGTCCCGTTGATTTTCCTCGTCCGTAGATCGCAATCAGCGCGACCAGGAGCAGCAGGATGATGCCCAGCACCAGCAGGCTGCCCTCGGGTCCGTCCGTGCCGCCGCTCCACAGCGCGTTGCCGGCCGGGCTGGTCGTCAGATAGTGGCCCTGGGGCTGAAAGCCGCTGTCCGCGGCGCCGTAGAAGTAGGTTTCCGCCCAGTCCCATGCCGCGTGGCAGCCAATGGCCCACCAGGCTGAACCGGTGACCCGCACGCTGACGCAGAAGACGAAGCCGATGGCCGCGGCGGCAAAGATGCCCACCCAGTTCTCTCCGATGTTGTTTGTATGGATGAAGCCGAAGAGGGTCGAGGTCACCCAGGCGGCCTGCCAGAAGCCGGAGCCGGGCTTCTTCTTCAGGTGCAGCAGAAGGCAGGGAACCAGCCCCAACAGGGCGATGACATAGACGCCCCAGATGGTGTTGCCGTTGACCATCGGCAGAGAGTCCATCCAGATGAAGGCGATAATGCCCGCGTTGCCCTGTGATCGCAATAGCAGGTCGAGACTGACGACCGCAATGACGGCGAGCGCCCACCAGAAGTTGATGCCCCTGGTGAGAGTGAACTGAAGAAAGCAGCGGAACATGCCCTCTTCTACACAGCCCACCAGGAGAAAGGCGATGGCCCACAGCGCGCCGAACTTGAGGATTGCAATTCCTGAGAGCGCGATGGGTCCAAAATGCAGCCATCCGCCCAAGGCGAGAGTCCCCACCAGCGCCGAAAGCGCCGCCAACCCGGCAGCCAGTCCAGAGACGAAGTGCAGCGGACGCCGCGGTCCAGTCAGGTTGTAGTCCAGAATCTTGCGCTGGTCCATGCGCGACAGAAGCACACCCGCCGCCACCATGGCCAGCAGCGGCACCAGCTCTTGAAAGATCGCCGCAGTGGGAGAGAAATCGAAACTCATTAGAGCGGGATAAGACCCAACGGCCACCGTCCCCAGAAGCCGGTTAAAGATGCGAAAAAGAATCACTGCAATCACCACCACCCAGGCGACCCGCAGGCCCTGGCTGCCGATGAAGATCCAGTGCAGACCGTGAAGCTCATTCGCATCATCGCCAGGGTCCCTGGGATCGAGTGGACCACGTCGATCCGCGGCAGCCTCGGCTGGCGGTGCTTCCGAGGGTGCGGGTTGCGTCTCCGGGCTTACCGGATTCATAGAGCCTCTTTCAAAATGAAACAGACTTGGGCGCGCTGAAGTGTGCTGATGGAAAGATACTCTACGCACGGACTCGTTGGGGAGTTCCGCGGTCAGAAGGATTCAGGCCATTCACGGGCGGCGTGCCAAATCCCCAGAATTTCGACAGATTGCTCCGAGACCTCATACACCACAATGTAGGGAGAACGGGGAACCACTGCTTCGCGGGTTCCATCAATGCGGCCCACGCGGCCGGAATATGGCATCTGGCCTAGTCGACGCGCCGTACCCAGAATTCTTCGACTGATGGTGATGGCCCCAGCGGAGCTTTCGCCTTGCAGGTATTCCAGGACTTCCTGAAGATAACGCACCGAGGCAGCGGACCAGAGGACCTTCATTGGGCTTTGCTTTGGGCCTTGTCTTGGGCCTGGTCTTGGGCTTTGCGCTCCCAATTACCAATCATGCGCACCACCTCTTCGTCGGTGAAGTACCTGCCGCTGCGCATATCTTCGCGCCCCTCCTCCACCATCGCGGCGAACCGCCGCTGCTCGCTGAGGTAGGTCTCCACCGCTTCATTGAGCAGGTAGCTGCGGTCGCGGTCCATGGATTTGGCGATCAGGTCCAGTTCGGCAACCTTCTCCGGGGCGATGCGGAAGCTGATGATGCGCGGAGTACTCATAATACAAAAGAATACGCCGTACTACACAATCCTGCAACGGTTTGGCGCGGCCGGTTCATCTGCCATCTCCGAAGGAAATGCCCAAACAGCCGGCGGAAAAGCGATTCGGAAAGCGCGGCGGAAGAGCGGTGAAACTGATGTTGCCGGTTTCTACTCGTCGCGCAAGGCCACCATGGGATCGATTCGAGCCGCACGCCGCGCGGGAATCCAGCTTGCCATCATCGCAATGCCCGCAATGAACGCGGTAATCGAACCGAATACGAGCGGGTCGTTCGGACTTACACCGTAAAGTAGATTCGCCACCCCGTGCGCCAGCGCGAACGCCAGCAGCAGGCCGGCGCACATTCCAAATCCGGTGAGCCATCCCGCCCGGCGCAGAATCATGCGCAATATGTCTGCGCGCTGGGCGCCCATGGCCAGCCGCACGCCGAACTCCCGGGCTCGCTCGCCAACCAGGTTGGCCATCACGCCGAAGATGCCAATGGCGGCCAGCAGCAACGCTACCAGGGCATCAAAGCCCAGCATCGCCGCCACAAAATACATGCCTGTCAGCCTTTCATTCATGAACTGCGCATAGGTCTGCACCGCATCCAACGGCAACTCAGGGTCAATTGCCGCAAGCGCCTTTCTTGCCGCTGGAGCCAGCGCCAGTGGATCGCCCTTCACGATCATCGAGTAGGTCATGCCGGCCTGGGGCAACTGCGCCACGTTCATGTACACAGCCGCCGGGCGCGCCTTCGTCCACAACGAATAGTCAGCCTCTTCAGCGACACCGACGATTGTGAGCCATGGGGTCTCTGCGGCGCTTCCGGTCATCATGCGAATGCGATGGCCCATCGGGCTTTCGCCGGGGAAGTAGCGCGCAACAAATGCGCGGCTTACAACGGCCACATTCTGCGCATGAAGATCGTCGCCTTTTTCAAACCCGCGCCCATCGATGATCGGGATTTGAAAGGCGCTGAAGTATCCAGCGCTCACCGGCAAGCGCAGCGCGCTTGGCGAATCGCCGCTTCTCTGCGGCCGATTCGCAATTTGGACGCCGTCCACCCAGCCCCAATCGCTGCGCGGGAGCGCAGTGGTCACCTCTGCATGTTCTACGCCGGGCAGAGTGCGGAGCCGGGCAAGGCTCTGGTCATACCATGTGGCCAGCTTCGCCGGAGTATCGTACCGCGTGACGGGCAGATGGACGTTGAATGTAAGCATCTGCGCCGGCCGGTACCGGTCAGCCAGGTGCAGCATCGCCAACATGCCTTTGCACATCAGAGCCGCGCCGATCACCAGGGCAACGGCAAGCGCGATCTGCGAAACCGCCAGGATGTTGCGAAGCTTGTGGCCGCGTCCCGAGCCCAGCACGGAACGCGAGCCCAATTTGAGTTGCTCCACAAGATTGATGCGCAGCGCTTGAAGAGCCGGCGCAAACCCGGAAACGATGCCCGCTACAATTGCCAGCAAGAGAGACAAGGCAAGTGCGCGACCGTTCAGCGAAATATTCGACCAGCCTGCCATGAATCGTGCCACGCGCTCCGGCATCGAGATCTCGCAAATGCGCATGTAGACCATTGCGAATATCAGGCCGCCTGCACCGCCAAGCAACCCCAGCAGAATATTCTCCGTGAGCAGTTGCCGCATCAGCCGCCAGCGGCCCGCGCCCAGTGCCGTGCGCATCGCAATCTCCGGACGTCTCGCAATCCCCCGTGCAAATTGCAGATTCGCGATATTCGCGCAGACCACCAGCAGAACAAAGAATGTGGCGCTCTGGACGAGGCTGAAATACAGATTCGTAAATTCGCCGTTGATGCCGGCCAGAAGAGAGTCGACCTTCACCGTCCACCCCTGATTCGTCGCCGGATACGCGTGCGACAGGTGGTCGGCGATCGTATTCAACTCGGCCTGGGCTTGCCCCGGAGAAACTCCCTGGCGCAGCCGCCCGATCACAAGATAATCGTGCGAACTGCGATTGCTGAGCTGCGTATCAGAAGGCGCAAAAGGCAGGAAGAAATCTGCCGTCGATGGATATTGCATCGTCTTTGGCATCACGCCGATCACCGTGTACGCCTGCTCATCCAGCTCAATCTGACGACCCAGCACCCCGGCATCGGAGCCGAAATGCGACTTCCAAAACGCATAGCTGAGCACCGTCACGCTGTTCCGGCCTGGTTGCGTCTCACTTTGATTGAACACCCGACCCATGAATGGGTTGGTCCGCATCACGCTGAAGAACGACGGGGAAATCAGCTCCGCATGCACGTGAGCGGCATCCCCAGCTCCGGTCAGGCTCATGTCCTGGTCGCTTTGAACAGCCAGTTCTTCGAATGCGCCGCTTTGCCGCTGCCAGTCCTCAAAGTTCGCCAGCGCAACCTGCTGGTCATCGCCGTGATTCTGCTGCTCAGAGATGGTAACCACGTGATTCAGTTCAGGCACGGCAAGTGGGCGCAGAACCACCGCATCCATGATGCTGAAGCCCCCCGTGTTCACGCCAATACCGATGGCCAGCGTGAGCACAGCTGTGATCGTGAAGCCAGGCGACTTCAACAACTGGCGTACCGCATACCGCAAATCCTGAAGCAGATCGTGCATGGAACCCTCCGCGCTCGCTGGAGATTTCTGGTCGAGTACGTACCCATGCTCAGAGCATTACTCCGGCCAAACCGCTTGGCCGGACCTCCGTTGATTGTAAACAGCTTAGATGGAAAACGATGTGTGCGGGGCGTGCTCAACCTGTTCGGAATCGGATCGAGCTGTTCGTAATTGAACACTCAGGCAGCTACAGAGCACGCAAAACCGTCCCCACCTTGACATAACCGGCCAAGCCCTTGATGCTTAACAGTTCAAGTTATTCAATTTTCAGCCACAAGGGAGAGCAGGTTTGCGGGTTCGCGTCTTCTATCACGACAAATGCTTTGACGGAGCTTGCTCAGCCTCGCTGTTCACGCGATTCCACCGGGAGTGCGTCGCTGCCGGAGCCAGCTATGAATATCACGGGCTGGTCCACCGCGCCGGCGCCCTCTTTGACGAGAGCGAATTCACCGGCGACGAGAACGCAATCGTCGACTTCAAATACTCGGCCTCGCCCAGGATTACCTGGTGGTTCGACCATCATTTGTCGGCTTTTCTAACTCCTCAGGATCACCAGAGTTTCCTCGACTGCCAGAAAGACCCGGTCTGCGGCGCGCATAAGTTCTTTGACCCCCATTACACTTCCTGCACCAGCTTTCTGGCGCACATTGCCTCGACGCGCTACGGCTTCGACACGGCGCCGGTCGCGGAGCTGATTCATTGGGCCAATATTGTGGACGGAGCGCAATATGAGAGCCCCGAGTCGGCCGTGGAAATGGCCGCTCCGGCCATGAAGCTCACGCTGATCATCGAGTCCACCCAGGACCCGGAGTTTATTCCACGGCTGATCCCGCTGCTCACCGAGATGCCGCTGGCCGAGGTGCTCAGCCAGCACTTTGTGGCCAGCCTGCTGGAGCCGCTGCTTGAGCGCCATCTACAATCGCTGGAACTGATCCGCGGCCGCGCCGAAGAACGCGACGGCACCATCTTCTTCGATATTACCGACCATCCGCTGGAAGGCTTCAACAAGTTCATCCCTTACTATCTCTACCCCAACGCCACTTACTCGATCGGCCTGTCCAAGTCCAGCTTTCGCACCAAGGTGGCCGTGGGCTCGAACCCATGGACCAAGGCCGATCCGGCGAAGATGGTGAACCTGGCGCAAATATGCGAGCGCTACGGCGGCGGCGGCCATGCCCGCGTGGGCGCAATCAGCTTCAAGCCCGACCAGGAAGAGAAGGCGCGTGCGGCAGCCGCGGAAATCGTTGCGGAGCTGAGGGCGACGAACCCGTTCGCCTGAGGCGGGCTGACTCTCTAAAAGTGTCACAACAGTCCCACGGGCTTGCTGCAACTCGGGCGTACACTGTACGCGCAGTTGGCAATCTGCTGCCAAGACTCTCCTTTTGAAAGCGCAGGGGAACCTATTGAAGAATGTGGTCCAAGCGTCAGTCTTGAGTCTGTTCGTGGCTGCCTCAATGGCATCCGCCCAGACCGGGCCCCTTGCGAATGGGTACATCTATACGTACGCGGGTGACGGCGTCCCTGGTTACAGCGGGGATGGAGGACCGGCCACCAGCGCGGGACTTTTCCAGCCCTCCGATGCAGCTTTGGATGCTGCCGGAAACATCTACATCGCGGATACTTACAACAATCGAATTCGCAAGGTGGAAGCGGCAACGGGCATGATCGCCACGATTGCCGGGAATGGAACTCAAGGCTATAGCGGAGACGGAGGACCGGCGACCAGCGCCGAATTTTGTCTGCCCAGTGGGATTGTCCTCGATGCCGCCGGTAATCTTTATATTGCGGATTGGTGCAATAACCGCATACGGAAGGTAGATGCGCTGACAGGCATCATCACAACTTTCGCCGGCGGCGGCGTCGGCGGAGACGGTGGGCCGGCGACAAACGCCGGAATTGAAGCCCCTTTTTCACCGGCTTTGGATTCTTCCGGAAATCTTTATTTTGGTGATCTCGGCAATGATCGTGTTCGCAAGGTGGACGCCGCCACAGGCATCATCACCACGGTCGCAGGCGACGGAATCTTCGGCTACAGCGGCGACGGAGGGCCAGCCACCAGTGCGGAACTTTACTTTCCCTATGGAGTGGCCCTCGACCCTGCTGGAAATCTGTATATCGCAGATACATACAATAGCCGGGTGCGGAAGGTAGCAGCAGCGACGGGCATCATTACGACCATCGCCGGTAATGGGATCCAAGGCTACGGCGGGGACGGCGGACCGGCGATAAATGCGGAACTGTGGTCTCCGTGGGCAGTAACGCTGGATACATCAGGAAATCTCTACTTCGCGGATGCCAACAATAACCGCGTTCGACTTGTGAATGCGGCCACGGGCATCATCACCACTTACGCCGGCGATGGAACAGAAGGCTTTAGCGGAGACGGCGGCCCGGCAGTCGATGCCGCACTGTCAGAACCAGCCGGACTAGCGTTAGATGCCAAAGGAAGCCTCTACATCGCGGACCCGGACAACAGTCGCATCCGCGTCGTTCGCCAGGGTACTCTTGTCGCGACCACGACGACTCTGATCGCTGTTCCAACGACTTTGACGGTTGGCCAGACGCTGACGCTGACTGCCACGGTAACTGCAGCAAGCGGCAGCGGACCGGCAGGATCAGTATTGTTCTACGATGGGACCGTTCCCCTGGGCACCGCTAACCTGAATAGCAGCGGCGTGGCGACATTGACGTTAACACCGGCAGCAGGAAGCTACTCCATCACTGCAAGCTATGGCGGTTCTTCGAGCGATGCGCCCTCACAGTCCGCCCCGCCGGTCTCTGTCACGGTGAATGGCATTGCAACCACCACCACTCTTACCGCGTCTGCAACCACATTGACCTTCGGCCAGACTCTCACCCTGACGGCCACGGTTGCGGCGGCAAGCGGAGGAACGCCGACAGGAACGGTAACCTTCCTCAACGGAACAACATCTCTTGGAACCGCACCATTGAACGGCAGCGGCGTGGGTTCGCTTGTGTTGACGCCTCCAGTCGGCGTCTACTCCCTAACTGCCAGTTATGGCGGCTCATCGAGCGACAGCGCCTCAGTCTCATCGCCGCCGATCACGGTAACTGTGATAAGCACGGCAACGACCACAACTCTTACCCCATCCCTCAACCCGGCTCCCTTTGGAGCTAGCGTGACCTTCACCGCCGCCGTCGTAACTTCAGCGGGAATACCTGCGGGGACCGTCTCCTTCTATGACGGCCCTTCCTTGCTCGCGACCTCAACCCTTGCGTCGGGAGCAGCCACTTATTCCACCAGCTCACTCAGCGTGGGTTTGCATAACATGACCGCTGTCTATGCGGGCGCAGTGGGATACTCTCCAAGCACGTCGAATACTTTGGCCGAAGTGATCTCCGCCGCGGATTTCAGCATCTCTGCCGCGCCGGGTTCGCAATCCGTGTACACCGGGGAAGCGGCATCCTACGCAGTTGCCGTCACGCCCGGCACAGGCTTCGATTTACCAGTTGCTCTCAGTTGCTCTCAATTGCCGGCAAATACCACATGCACCTTCTCCCCGGCAACCGTCACCGGTGGCAGCGGAAGCTCGGCGCTAATGGTGCAGACCACCGCGCCCAGCCCTCCCGCTGCTGCCTTCGTGTTCTCCACCAAGATTCGAGTTACCGCGCTGGCCGGCCTTTTGCTGCTCTTCATTCCCCGACGCTTGCGCCGCCGAATCGGCCGGCCGATGCTTCTCCTGATCTTCGCGCTCCTCGCCGTAGGGGCGGCAATGGCGGGATGCAGCGCGCCTGGTCTGCTGACTGGAGGAACGCCGGTGGGCGCCCAAACCATCACCTTGACCGGGGCCGCAACCAACGGATCCCAAACCCTTACCCATGCAACGACAATGACTTTGAACGTGAAGTCGCTGTTCTAACCGGTACGATTCCGGTTTTACGAGACAGGTCGATGCTTACCTCAAAGATGAATATCAATCTTGCTCATGCGGACCGTAGCCGAGCGGGCGCTCCCCTTCGATCCTCTGACGCCCAATGCTGAGACCGTGGAAGCCATGAAGGCCGCGCGCCGGGGCGAACTGGTCAAGATAGGGAGCGTCGAAAATCTTCTGGTCGGCCTTAACAAGGGCGATTAGGTGTAGCTGTCGCGATTCGTATGATTACACTTTGGCGTGCAGGCTGGGCCAGTCGGGGCGGCGGTGGTGCATGAACGCTAAGACGCCTTCCTCGAAATCCTCGGTGGAGCGCTGCTGCGCGTTGGCCTCAATGGCGTCTTCAATCTCCTCGTCGAGCCTGCGCTTGGCGTGCTTTGACAGCAGCCGCTTGACCGCCTGCATGGCCTGGGGGCTGTTCAGCAGCAGCGTCTGGGCCAGCGCGTGGGCGGATGGCAGCAGATCGTTCTGCTCCACAATCTGGGTCACCAGCCCCAGTTGCAGTGCTTCCTGAGCCTTCAGGATCCTCCCCGACAGCAACAACTCGCGGGTGCGCAACTCGCCCACCTGGCGCATCAAAAATGAAGCCACAATGGCCGGGATAAATCCCACGCGGACCTCGGTATAGCCAAACTTGGCCTCCGGAGCCGCGAGCGTGAAGTCGGGGATGGTGGCCAGGGCCATGCCGCCGGCGATGGCCGGGCCGTTGACCGCCGCAATGATCGGCTTGGGAAAGTCGTAGAGGGTGCGCAGCACGACGGCCATGTTCTCCGAGTCGCGGCGATGCTCCTGCGGGGTGCGGGCGTTCATGGTTTCCAGGTGCTCCATGTCCAGGCCGGCGCAAAAGGCCGGACCGGCCCCCGTCAGGATGACGACGCCACAGTCGCAGGTCTCGGCCTCGCGGAGGGCCACTGTAAGCTCCTCAATCAGCGCCGGGCTCATGGCATTGCGCTTGTCGGGCCGGTTCAGGGTAATGGTTTTTACCCCATTGGCGGATTCCGTCAGAATGTTGTTGAAGCGGGTCATCCAGATCTCCTTCCGCATTCGGACCGCGGATCGATTCCGAAGCGGAACTGCCTATCGTAGCGCATCCTTCGCATCCAGTGCGAGTGATTCAAGTCACGGGACAGAGCCGACGCATATAAATTGCAGCCTGAGCCAAGCTTTTAGGCACTTATAGGCCCGCGTTCTACCTGATCGCCCCGCTCACCAGCAACAGCAGCGCCCCGGCCAGAAGGTGAAGGCAGGCGATTCGTCCGATTACGGCGAGAGGCCTGACCTTGCCCTTGATGATGCACTTGGCGAAGAATCCCTCAAGGGGATACTCGGCGTAGAGCATGAACTGCGGCAAGGCGGCCGCCAGGTGGCTGCCAAGGTGCAGTTCCGGGCGTCCGCACAGAACAACGAAGGGGAACACCAGTCCCATTCCCCATGGCCAGAACAGGAGGTTGAGCATCTCCTTCAACTCCGGGGCGATGCTGGCCACCACCAGCCCCGCGAAAACCGGCCAGAAACGAACCCAATACTGCCGGGTCAGCTTGCGTCTCTCCGCCTCAAGCCGGCGGTGCAACCGGGCAAGTGCAGCCTCCATCTCCATCTTCCAGATCGTTTCGATGTAGGCGAGGGAGTACCCCGGAGTACCCGGCGCAGGAGCATTCTTGCCGAGTTTGATTGCGGGCTTGTTCGGCGTCGTGTCAGGCCGCGGTGCAGTGGGCGGATTGTGTTCCTGCGTCAGAATCGTCGTCGACTTCGATTCCCCATGGAGGCGGTAGGACTTCGTTCTCCTTGAGGCTAAACTCCCATTCCGCCGGCAACAATCCCACCTTTGAGCCAAGATGCTCTCTGTCCCAGAGAGGAGATTCGGAGGCCGGGCCTTTCAAAGCCTGTGCAGATTGGTTCCCAGGATCTGCGTCAGTTCGGAGGTTTCGCCGCGCATCGCGGCAAGGTCGCGTGCATGGTAAAGCCGCTGCCGTAGTTCCGCTGTCTGAGCTGTCGGAGCCCAGTCGAGCCGATGGCCTGCCGATTGAGCAATGTCAGGCGTAAAAGCCCTGAGGGTCCTTGAGTTTCCATCCCGAAAGGCGTGAATGGGATCGAGTTCGCTGTAGTAATAAGCGAGCCGCTTGGCGATGGCCTCGGTATCGAGGCCCACCAGGCAATTCTCGGCATTCAGAGCCGCAAAGGTATTCGCGAGGGCAGCGGGAACATTGTGAGAAGGCCCGTAGGCGACCACGGAGCCTGAAGGGCGGGTTTTAGCCATCATGCCGATGTCTTAGCGGAGTTCGCCGGCCCATGGGTACACATTGCCAAAGATGCGGCGGTGCGTCTCCTGCAAGCGGCGGGTGTCGAGCGGGCCTGCGATGGAATGGCTTTTCAGCCCTGCGCTGGCCAGGAGTACTGCGTCCGCCTCAAACTTGTTCAATTCGGCCTGCGTGCGATAGTCGCCCCTGTTGATGAGAACGTCCGTGCCAGGGTAACAGTACGGATCGTTGGGGAAGGGACTCACGCGATCTTGGAAGCAGCAGGCATGTAGTGGGCGCACAATTCAGCGTCGGCCTGCTCGATCGAAATCTCGCCGCCAAGAACGCGTTGTTTCAGCGATAGGCCAAAAGCGGTGGGCTTCAGCCCCTCGAGGAGCAGGCTGGCTTCGCCTTCGGCAAACCCGTGTTCCAGCTTTTCCTTTTCGTCGGGTAGCAGCATGGGGAGCCTCCGCATTACCGGTCGTTTCGACGGACTCAGCCTGGAACCATTTTATCATTGCTCATTTTTTGCCTGTGCCGGGTCCCAGGCCGCACAACCGAAATTCGTGCTGGATACAACGGACTGCTGCCCCCAGTGCAACGCTATTCAGCCGTCGGCGGGTTTCCGAACTCACAATTTACCGCGACCCCTGATTCAATCGAATTCCGCGACAGGAAACGCTATTGACTGAGCCTCTTGCAAAATTGCC
>PLFY01000174.1:0-5453 GCA_003138365.1 Acidobacteriaceae bacterium | reverse complement strand
TGGAATTTTGCAAGAGGCTCAGTGATTGTAAAAAAGCATTAGCGTGTGCTCCCTGTCTAGATTCCGGGACCTGCGTAAAGGACGAGACGCCGAATCAACGGCAATCTGCGGGTAACGCCGGAATCGCCGGCCATCCGGCAGTTACCTTTTAAGTGACATCACCGCACGCTGCCGGCGTCAATGATGCTGTTGGGCACCCTAACCCGATTGCATGGCGCCAAAGCAGTGCATAGCGTGGCGGCATTGATTGTATTCAGCAGTTCGCTCTCACAACCCCAACTCGGGAGCCCGCTTTTTCATCGCTTCCAGGCAAAACGCGATATGCGCGTCGAGATCCACACCCAATTCGGCTGCGCCCTGGATCACGTCCACCCGGTTGACGCCACGGGCGAAGGCCTTGTCTTTCAACTTCTTTCGCACGCTGGCCACTTCCACATCGGCGATGGCCTTGGTGGGCTTGACCAGAGCGCAGGCAGTCAGAAAGCCGGACAGTTCATCGCAGGCAAACAGGGACTTATCCAAATGCGTGACGCGAGGTACGCCGGAGTATTGCGCGTGGCCCAGAATGGCGGTGCGCAACTCGATGGGCCAGCCCAGCCGCTCCAACTCGCGGACGCCAACGAAGGGATGCTCCTCGGCCGTCGGGTGGCGCTCGTAGTCGAAATCGTGCAGAAGTGCTGTGGTCGAGTAGAGATCAATCAGTGCTGACCGTTCCGCGCCCGCCAGCCCGAGCCGGTCGGCTTCCGCATCGCCGCAAGCGGTTACGCAGGCTTCAACGGCCAACGCGTGTTTACGCAGGCTTTCGCTCAGGGTCCACTGGGTGAGCAATTCCCAGGCCTGGGCGCGGCCGTATCTTTCTGATCCTTCAGTGCCGATGTTGGAAACGCTGCTCTCTACCTCGCCATTTGCGTCGCTGCACATTTTATTTTTTCTCCATGTTGATCAACTTGGTTCGTGTCTTCTCGGGTTTTTCAGGGTATGATGGGGAAATCTTAGGACAGACCCTAAGTTTCTACTTGACAATTATGGTTCACTTCGCCGAAAGTAACGGATGTCGCGGTGCAAAAAAGCACCACGGGGTTCCTGCTCTGGCACTCCGCAAACGGCCAATGGCTACCACTCTTGTGAGCGTGGAAACGCGCGAAGTAGTGCGGTGCGATAGCTGCTATCTGGTTCAATTCAGGACCATCAATTCACTTTGCAGAAAATGCCACAGACCCTTGGATGTAGAGGAGCCTGTGCCGCTGGCCCCACAATTGGTAGCCAGCCAACCCGCCGTTCCGGCTTCTGCCGAGGCCGGGTTGAAGGTTGCGGGACAGGTGCGCGAGATTCGCAAGGCGCGCCACCTGAGCCAGCGCCAACTGGCCGGGCGCATGCAGGTGCCTCGGACCTACATTTCAAAGATTGAAAATGGGAAGGCGATTCCCACGCTCGGTTCGCTGGAGCGTCTGGCTCTGGCTCTTGAAGTGGACTTGTGCCAACTGGTGCGGGACGCCCGCAGCCGCCGCGACGAAGAAGTGGCTGCCATTCTGGCCGATCCATTCCTGGCCGAGGTTGCCGCTTTGCTTCCCCATCTGGGCTCGATGCACCGCATGTTGTTCTCAGGCGCGGTGCGGGACGCCGCAATGGGACGCCGCCGCACCGCCTAGGAGCTACAAGGCGGGGAACGTTTCGTTTCCCGTTTTGGACCCGGTTGGCGGCGATCTCTTCGCCGACGCATCCCTGTGGCCGGATTGGGCTCGCTCTGCAATCGGTCGAGCCTGGGGAGCAATTGCGGCGGTGGGGCGCTTGTGCTACGGTCGAAGATGCAACACTCTGGCTCCGGCTGAGGGGGATTTTCACCGGGTGAGAACTTGGACTCCGGCGAAGATCCCATCGATCCGGTTCCGGGGAACCCTGCTCCGGTGTCCGCAGTTCGATGCCGCCAGGGCGCTGGCCTTGAAGCCGCAAGAGCATTATAGAGGCGAGTCCTTTGTATCCATCCGGCACGCTGCGCATCCATGAGCTGACCTCGGAGGAGCGCGCTGTTTATGCGACGCTGAAGCCTGAGTGTATTCCCGAGCACGTAGCTATCATCATGGACGGCAACGGCCGCTGGGCCGGCCACCGCTCGCTCAAGCGGTTCCTGGGCCACCAGCAGGGAGCCAATGCCGTTCAACTGGTCACTGAAACCGCTTCGCGCATCGGCTTGCCCTGGCTCACCCTCTACGCCTTTTCTTTGGAAAACAATCTGCGCCGCCCCCGCGCCGAGGTCAATTTCCTCATGCGCCTGCTCAAAACCTACCTGGAGAGCAACCTTGGGCGCATGATGGACAACAACGTGCGCATGAAGTACATCGGGCGCACCCACGAATTGCCGCCCGAGGTTCAGGACAAGATGCGCTGGGCCGAGGAAGCCACGGCGGGTAACACCGGCACCACCCTCACCCTGGCCCTGAACTACGGTGGCCGCTCCGAGATTGTGGACGCCTTCCGCTCCCTGGCGGCTGAGATCGATCTCAAGCACACAAGCCCCGGCCGTATCACCGAGGAGGACATTCACCGCCATCTCTACACGGCGCACATGCCCGACCCCGACCTGCTGATACGGACTTCGGGCGAGATGCGGCTGTCGAATTACCTCCTGTGGCAGATCGCCTATACCGAGATTTTCGTCACCGAACGGCTATGGCCGGACTTTCGCGGAATCCATCTCCTTGAGGCCATTGCCGACTTCCAGCGCCGGGAACGCCGCTACGGCGGGCTCAGCGAGGGATCCGGCGAAGTGGACGAAGAAGCGGAACGGGTCAAAATCGCCGCCGGCTGATTACCTTGGTTGTTCCATACCTCCATTTTTACGGATTCGGGCGTGACGTTTTCAGCGCATCCTGACGAAAATCCAATGTGGAGGCACGAATCCATTGGAAAAGGATAAGAAGGCGCCGAAGGAAGCAGATTCCGCGGCCAAGGCAAAGCAGTTGGCGGAGAAGTTGCGCTTCCGCCTCAAGGAAGCATCGGCGCAGCGCGGCGGTTCCGAAGCATTCCTCCATTGGCTGCGATCAGACGCCAAAAAGGGAGCGTGATTCGTGAATCTTTCCACAGGCCACTGCTGAATTGGCGCTTGGGTCGGCCCGGATGAGACCAACTGACCCCCTCACGCCCCTCGCGGTGTATCCTCAACCTTGGCATGAAACGAATCCTGACCGCCGTCGTACTGATTCCGCTGGTTCTCGTCCTCGTGTTCCTGGGGCCGAAGTGGATGATTACGCTGGCCGTTGCCGCAATTGCGGCAATGGCTGCCTGGGAATATCTGGGACTGGCGGAACGGAGCGGGATCAAGCCGCCGCGGGTTGCGGTACTGGTGGCCCTGGCGCTGCTTTTTGCCGGCAACTTTGAATTTCCCGACCAAACCGCTGTCATTTTTGGCATGATGAGCCTCGGCCTGCTGGTTTATTGCACCTTCTCGCGTTCTGTCGAGCAGGTAATGCCCAGCACAGCGGTCTCCATTTTCTGTTTGCTTTATGTGGGCCTCACACTTCTTTCCCTGCCCGCTCTGCGTGAGGAGACGAACGGTCCTTCGCTCGTGGCCTTTCTGCTGGTCGTGGTCTGGGGGGGAGACACTGCGGCTCTTTACGTGGGCCGAACCTGGGGGCGGCACAAGCTGGCGCCGAAGCTCAGTCCTAAAAAGACCTGGGAGGGTTCGCTGGGCTCCGTCGCGGGCAGCCTGCTTGCCGCTGGCGGGCTGCTGGGCTTGGCAGACTGGCTGTCGCAGTGGGACTCCGCGAAGCTCTCCTACCCGGAGGACATCTGGTATTGGCTGGCGCTTGCGGTGGGCTTGAATGTGGCTGCTCAAGTGGGCGACTTGGTCGAGTCCTCGCTCAAGCGTTCGGTCGGCGTCAAGGATTCCGGCGCCTTGCTGCCCGGACACGGCGGAGTCCTGGATCGCATCGATGCCCTGCTGCTGGCCGCTCCGGTGCTTTGGTACGCTCAGGTGATTCACCAGCGGTTCTGAGCAGTTTTTCTGAAACTGCAAGCCGCTGAAGGGTACGGGCTTTAGCCTGTACATACACCTCGCAAAACCTCGCAGCCTGTTTAGCCCCTGCGCGAATGTCTTGCCTTAAGGGATTCATCGACAGGCTCACCGAATCCGCGCCGCTCTCCGCCACAATCCCCAATCCGTAACCCCCACCCGAGTACCACCGATTGCATCGCCCAGCAATCGCGCTTTCAGGGAATTGACCCCCTCCAATGTAAAATTGAAGTCAACAGGATGATTGAAACCCCACTAGCGGCTGCCGGCCCGACCTCCCGCACACTTCGGGAACCGGACTTGCGGGCGCCAATCACCCCATCGCCCACCGCACCCCTCATCCAGGTCACCGACCTCCAAAAGACCTACAGAACCGCCCGCGGCACCCTCAATCTCTTTCAGGGCCTCAACCTCCAGGTTGAGCCCGGCGAGATGGTCGCCATCGTCGGCCAGTCCGGCGCGGGTAAGAGCACACTTTTGCACATTCTGGGCGCGCTTGATGCCCCCTCCGCGGGAACTGTATACTGCGCCTCAACCAATGTAGCCAAACTCTCCCCACGCGAGGCCGCTGCCTTTCGCAATCGGGAGATCGGCTACGTCTGGCAGTTCCATTACCTGCTGCCGGAGTTCACGGCGCTTGAAAACGTGGCCATGCCGCTGCTTGCTCGCGGCATATCGAAGCGGGAAGGGCTCGAATTGGCGGCAAACTGGCTCAGGGAGGTGGGCCTGGACGATCGCAGCGACCATCGGCCCGGCGAGCTCTCCGGCGGCGAGCAGCAGCGCGTCGCCCTGGCCCGTGCGCTGGTCAACAACCCTCGGCTGCTCCTGGCCGACGAACCCACCGGCGATCTGGACGAGACCACCGCCGGTCGTGTCTTCGACCTGATCGAGCGCCTGCACGCAAGCCATGGCCTCACCTCCATACTGGTGACGCACAACCTTGACCTGGCCGCACGCTGTACGCGAGCATTGCGCCTTGAAGGGGGTCGGCTCGCCCCGTTGGCAGCCGTTCCTCAAACGACATTGCAAACTGGAAGCATCGAACCGAAAAAGCACCCTTTCGAGTGCTAAGCGAGTCTTAATAAGGGTGCAATCTGCGAACGGATGGGTTCCCGTCCCTACCAGGTTGCCAGGGCAGGATGGAAGTCTCAAGGCAGCACGACCGCCGGGGACGCATGAGCGCAAGACAAGCTTGTAACCATCCAAAAGAGCTGTTCGGGGCAGGTTGGCCATTTCCATGGGGCTTCCGGCGGCGAAGTTAGAGAAAGGCACGCGCGGGTTGGGCTGAAGCCGGCATATAAACCGGACGGCCACTCCAGCCGATAGCCTGTTCGAAAAGGGAGAGCATCATGTTCGAACGCTATACGGAGAAGGCACGGCGCGTGATCTTCTTCGCGCGGTATGAGGCCAGCCAGTTCGGCTCACCCTATATCGAGACCGAGCA
>PLFY01000142.1 GCA_003138365.1 Acidobacteriaceae bacterium | reverse complement strand
CGCTGTTACGATCGGATACCGCTCCGGATGCTCGACCGCGAAAAAGGAGACGTCCACTCCGGAAATTACCTTGGCCGGTGGCGGCGCCTCCGCGTCCGCATTGACCTTATCGCTCTTGCAGCCATTGATGGTCAGAGATGCTGCCAGAACGGCCAGCGGCAAACCGAATCTCCACGCCCTGCTTTTCATAGGATTCTCTGCACCCTTTTTTGTGTTTTCTGGCCGCTCGGACTCGCGATGAGCCATCCCCGCCAACAAGGTGCTGGGGGATGGCCGCCGCGCAAAGTGTATGGATGTCCTGGAGCAGCACCGGAGCCGCAATTGACCCCGGCTCTGCTCGTTGAGTTAACATGCCGGCCGCAAGTCCCGCGCTTTGGCCAGGCATGAGGCAGCTAGAACCTGACCATAATCGCAATCGTGCTCACGGTCTGATTGGTGCGCAGGTCGGGCCACCATAGAGCCTTCGTTCCACCCGAAGTGGCCAAGCCAGCACCGAGGCAGTAGCTTTCCGCCGCGGCAAGGTTGCCGTAGAGTTGGCCAGAGTCTCCGCCGGCAGCGCATTGGTAATCCGCGGCGCTGCCGTTGTTGCCGCCCGGAGGCGTGATGCCGCCGTGACCGGTCCAGTAGGGCACATCGGAGTAGCGGTAACCAGTCTCCAGGCGGAACGTGATGAACTGGCTGGGCATGTAATCGAACGTTACAGTGCCGTCGTGCATCTGAGCGCGATCACCCCCGTTCTCAGTAAAGTACGGGGTGCCTGTGACGGCCGTGGCGCCGTTGATGGGCGGCAGAAGCGTCAGGTAACGGCCGGGGTTGTTCATCAAACCGCCGCCCAGAGTCACGGCGTAGAGGTCCTTCTTGAACCAGAAGCGCAGGTAGCTCATGGTGCCTGTGAACATCTGCTTGGGCTTGCCGTTGGCGCTGCTGTGGCAATTGACGCCGCCGGTGTAGGTCGAGCTCGTGCCCATCTCCGGCGAGAGGCCCTGCGCGTTGTACGGTCCGCTGGAAGGTCCGCCGCCGTATTCGCAACCTGCATCGCCGGTAAGCGTCCAGGCGATCTTGTCCATAAAGTTCTTGGGCTTGTCGTAGAACTTGACCTGCACGCTGTAGTCGGCGTGTACACGCGAGCGGCCGGGATAGCCGGCGTCGTCTTCACCCAAGCCGTAGTTATTCCAGACGAAGTCGAGGTAAGGCTTGGGACGCCACAGAATCTGGCCGCCCAATCCCGGCTTCCCGTTATACCGCGCATACGACTGCCAGCCGTTGATGATCCACGGCTCGATCTTCAGGTTCTTCGTCGGATACCACTGAATGCGGAGGCCGTTGAAAAACCATGGCGTGTTCGAGGAAACAAACGACGGCTGATAGGTCCAGTTGTCGAAGTTGTAATAGCTGAACAGACCGATGTAGGAAACGAATATACCGGCATCCACGTTCAAACCGTGGTTCACGTCCCAGTGATATCCGCCCCAAGCCTCGGAAACGTACCGGTAAGCAGCGGCAAGATCCCACTGCCCGCGATTGACGCTGCCGTCGTTACGCGGGGTGGTGGTGGCGAACAGGCCATCCATGGTGAGGATGCGCCCGCGCACGTTGTTGATGCGGAAATCGCCGCCGACGCTGATCTGCTCAAGTTGCCACTCGTCGGAGCGAAAGGTCTCAGTGGATCCGCCTAAGCTGTCGTCAATGGGGTGATTGTAGTCGAGGGTGTAATTCGCATCGGCCCTGAACTCCGGCGTGAAGTACTTAGTGGCCATGGGGCTGTCCACCTGGTGTCCGTTGCTGTTCAGCCAAGTCCAGTCGCCGGGGAAAGGCGCCTCCTTGGTCGTGACCTCCGCTGTAATCTCTGGAGGCGCAGAAGCCGCCGCTGGGGCAGGCGCCGCCGCGGCTTGGCCCAGTGTCGTCGAACTGCTGCTGTCGCCCGTCTCGGCGGAACGCAATGCGTTCGCGTCTCGTTCCGCGTCCGCGGCGTCGCCTGCTCCGCTGCGCGCCTTCAGCTCAGATTCGAGTTGCGCAATGCGAGCTTTCATCTCCGCGAGCTCTTTGATGACCGCATCATTCGTGAGCGGCGCCGCAACGCTGGCTGTGCCAGCAGGCGCAGTTGTGGCCGCAGCTGAGGTTGCAGCGGGGGTGGCTGCGGCGGGAGTCGCCGTTTCACTAGCCGGCGTACTGGGGCCCGATCCCGGCCCTTCCAAGGCTGCGAAGTCGACAAGAGCCCTTTGAACCGGGGGCACGCCGGTCGCGGCTTGCGGCGCGGTCTTCTTGTCGGAGATCGATGCCGCGCTTTGGGCGTGACACGTGAGCTGCACGGCGAACCCGCAAATTGCAGCTCCGAATGCGATGGCCGTCCTGAAGTTCCTGTTCATCTGTATCTGACCTCCGCGACGCTTGGCGTCGCCGGGCTAAAAAGCGTTGACTCTGAATGAGGAATGGCTAACTTGCTGGTTCCGCCCCCTCATCCACATTCTTATGGAAGCGACATAAAGGAGTCGCAAAGAAAGTACAGTGAGTTATATAAAAGCAAAGGCCCTTGCAATCGATGGCACAGCTTTCCCCGGACCACTTACTCGCTAAGAGACAGTGGTCGTCGTTTCACATATTTCACCAATGATTCTCCGAGTATCCATCGATTAGCATGAGGGCCGCATGAAGAGTCTCACAAGAAAACGTTGTGGGCGCCTGGGACTTTTCGTCAGCGTCCGCATCCAGCCAACGCGCGCTCTCTCCATGGCCGGAACCTCAACCAGCGCGGGTTGAACAGATGTTGCAGTTATCGCGATCTGCCGCGCCACAGTGGCCGACGGCGCCGGCCAGCAGCACGGAAGCGCCGCGGCGAGGACGGCTTTCCAGAAGGTTGTTCTCATTCAGCCCTCCACTTTCTCGAAAGATGCCGGTTCGGCATCAACATACTTCATGAGGAACATCGCACCCTTGAACGTTGGCTGCATTCGCTCCGTTTAGAAGCTGCCAGCTATTAGTTCTTTGAACGTTAAGTCGCAGGCCGTAAAGATCCTATATGTGTTTTTGAACAAAGTTATGAGTATTGCATGAGTATTGAGTAAGGCATACATAATGAACTGCTTGTCATATATAAGTGCGAAGCTTCTCGGGGCTGCTGAATCCGAAATCAATCGTCCGGGGAAGCCGCCTCGCATCGAATTATCTGGGAATTCCGGCTTTGTAGT
>PLFY01000140.1 GCA_003138365.1 Acidobacteriaceae bacterium | reverse complement strand
GTCATCAACATCGTGGCCGCGTTTCTGTTCGGGCACGCCAATGCCACCAACTCCGGGCGCATGTTTTTCTATGCGGGCGTGGTGATCTTCTGCGCCGGCATCTTCGATATGCTGGACGGACGCGTGGCGCGGCGCAACAACCAGGTGACGGTCTTCGGATCGTTTTTCGATTCGGTGATCGACCGCTATTCCGATGTGGTGTTGTTTTTCGGGCTGCTGGTCTACTACGGCCGGATTAATAGATTCAGATATGTGGTGCTGGTGGCGTTCGTGATGGTGACGTCGCTGATGGTCAGCTACACGCGCGCCCGCGCTGAAGCGCTAATCGGCCAGTGCAAGGTGGGGTTCATGGAGCGGCCGGAGCGGATCGTGCTCATCCTGCTGGGCGCCCTGTTCAACCATTGGGGCGTAATGGCTCCGGTGCTGTGGGTGCTGGCTGCGCTTTCCACCATCACGGTGGTGCACCGCGTTACGTATACCTACTCGAAGACCAAGCATCTGGCGCCGATAAGTTGAGGCGGAAATCTCCTGCATTCCCATGCGGTTGAGGTAAAGTGATACCGTACTGGCATTTCCTGAACAGGAGGAGGCGTAGCCATGGCCCACCAACCGTTTTTGAAGTCCATCCGCCCGGTCAACCTGCTCTCCTTCGGGCCGAAGACGGAAGAGATTGAGCTTCGGCCGCTGAATATCTTGATAGGGGCGAATGGATGTGGAAAATCAAACCTGATTGAGATTCTTCGGCTTCTGTATTTCCTTCCTGAGAAGGAGCCGTTTGTTACGGTTCTCGAAACCGGTGGCGTTGATGAGTGGATATGGAAGGGTGAAAAGGGCACAGCCACGCGCTCTTCGATTTCCACTAAAATCTCCTTAACATCTTTGCCTGATCGAAATATCGGCGGGAATTCGCGAGTTTACGAGCACAAGATATCTCTCGCAAAGGTACATTCGTCTTTTTATGTAGCCGAGGAGCTTGTCCGGCGTGCTGATATTCCAGAGTCGAATCGGGACCTCTACACTTCGTTTGAGAGCAGCGGAACGACTGGTGAGTTAAAGCTTCGCGGCGGTCTTCCCAACCACGGCACAAGTCCCTTTGCCTTAAATCCAGAGCGGTCCGTGCTTTCTCAGCTAACTTCTAGCAGTATTCAAGAAGCGCAAGTGGGCCTTTATCTTCACGAACTTATCGAAACAGGCGAGTTCTTAGACAGTTTGGACTTTCATCAGGATTGGGAGTTTGGCGCAGACCTAACGCCCCGGGATCCAATTCCTGTAGGCCAGCCTGTAGAGCGGCTTGAAGAAAATGCGCGAAATCTTGCCCAGATGCTTGCGAACTACAAGGACTATCATCGTCAGGTCTTCGACCAGATCAATGAGCAGATGAGGACGTTCTATGGGCCGCTGAAGAGCGTTGATGTGCGGCTTATTGGAACTCATCTTCAGGTTGTTATTCATGAAGATGGCGGGTTCTCAATTCCAGCGTATAGGCTCTCCGACGGCACCCTCCGTTGGCTTGCTTTGCTCACGATTCTCCTTAACCCGTCCCCAGCACCTGTCACCTGCATCGAAGAGCCTGAACTAGGCTTGCACCCCGACATCATTCCCACGCTTTCCGACCTCTTGCGCGATGCGTCTACCCGAACGCAACTGATTTTGACCACGCATTCACGGACTTTGGTTGAGTGTTTCTCCGATGATCCAGAGAGCATATGTGTTTGTGAGAAGTATGACGGAGCTACGGAGATTAAACGGCTCGAAGCCGATCGCATGAAGGTCTGGCTTGAGAAGTATTCGCTGGGCCAGCTTTGGTCAAGTGGCGAGATCGGGGGAAATCGCTGGTGAGCGCAACCATCTTTTTCGAGGGCGGCGGAGAGAAAGGAGCCACACAGTCGAAACTCAGGGAGGGTTTATCGAAATACTGCGCGAAGCTCAGGCCATCAAGCAGCCGCTTGAGGATCGTCGCAGGCGGAGGCCGTGAGCAGACCTTTGACAAGTTCAGAAGAGCTGCCGAGGGTGGCCATGATGGCGAGCTCGCCGTGCTTCTGGTCGATTCCGAAGGTCCGGTAACCGCCAATACTCCCGCCGAACATCTGCGCCTAAACGGTGGATGGGACTTTACAGCGCTGCTGAACAACCGGGTCTTCCTTATGGTCCAAACCATGGAAGCGCGGTTTCTGGCCGATCGCGATGCGCTGTCCGCGTTTTACGATGGCGGCTTCCTGCCAAATGCCCTTCCGGGAAGCGTCACGAACGTCGAGATCGTGCGCAAAGAGGACATTGAACCGGCCTTGAAGAACGCGACAAGAAAAACAAAGACCAAAGGCGAATATCACAAAATAGACCACGGGTCTGCCCTGCTGGCTCTCATTGACCCGCTGAAAGTCGGAGCAGCTTCGCCCCACGCCGCCAGCTTCAATCAGTTTCTTCGCGGGCTGTAGTTTTCATTACCCTTTAGCAGTTCACCATCACGGCTGAGCAGCCTTCCCTTGTGGGCTTCCATTGGACCAGGAAGGTGGTCAGGGCCGTGGACTCCAGATTGCGCATGGATTCGAACTCACCGCTTTTCTGGCTGTAAAGCAGCGTGCCCTTCTCGCTCAGGACGGCCAGGGCGGGTACGCCGCGTTTCAGAGGAATCTGATAGGTTTCGGCGATGTCGGTGTTGGCGTCCATGTGGCCGATGTTGATGTGGACGAGGACGAAGTTGGCTTCAAGGATAGGCCTGTTCCTGGGGTCATGGAAGTAGAGGTCCAGCACCTGGCAGTCGCCGCACCAGTTGCCGCCAAAGTCGAGCAGAATGCGCTTGTGGGTCTGCGCGGCGGTTTTAAGGGCGGCGGCCAGGTCGGCCTTGGCCTGCGCGGGATCGGGATAAATGTCGCGGCCGGCGGGGCGGGCGGTGCCGGCGGCAACGGTCAGCAAAGCGGCAAGGGCCAGGAGCTTGATTGTCTTCAAGGGGGAACCTCCACAACTGTTCACTGCTTTCAGTCTGCCACAATCGTGGGACGCAGCGCTATTTTCATGCTCCACTGCGGGAGCCTGTGGATGTACTCTGAAGGGTGGCAAGCGACCTGCGCAAACGACTGGAATCGGCGGCCTACCCTGATCTGGGGGCGATGATGGAGGGCTATGCGCGCGCGGCGGCGGATCTGGCCAAGGGCGAGTTCAAGCAGAAGCTGGACTTTACCTCTGAATCGATCGACGGGCTGGACGAGATTCTGGTTCGGGTGGGCGAAAGCCCGGAGCTCGACTTGGACTTCGAGGTGCGGCTCTGGGGCAGCTACCTGGGCGAGGTGCTGCGGCGGCGTTATGCCGGCGGCTGGGAGATGACGCAATATCCTGGCGGCGCGGTGGCGGTGCCCGCCGTGGAGGTGCGCGGCTCGCGGCTGTTTCCGCTGCTCAAGGTCTACCGCCGTCTGACCGTGGGCGAAGAGGAAGACCTGGGCGCCTTCTTCACCATGGTGACGGAGCGGCTGGGCAAGCCGGCGCAGGTGAATTGACAGGGAACAGTGGTCAGTGGTCAGTGGTCAGTAAAAAGCCCGACCAATTGCCACTGTTCCGTGCTCACTGAACGCGCCTCGTGCGCGAGCATACGGCTTTGTGCGACAATAACAACGAATCGAGTGCGCCATCACATCGCGGCGTGCGGAGGATGAAATTATGGGCGATCTACTTCAGCCATGGCACCTGGTGGTGCTGGGCGTAGTTGCATTTCTTCTGTTCGGCGCCAAGCGGCTGCCGGAGTTGGGTAAAGGATTGGGCGAGGGTTTGAAGGGGTTCAAAGAAGGCATCAAGGGCGTCACCGATCCGACACCAGCACCGCCCGTCGTGCAACAGCAGAATGTGGCTCCCGCCCCGCCGGTCTCGGCGCCAGTCGAGCCCCAGATTATACGCAAGGACTGATGACGAGGCTCCGGGCGGGTCCAATCGCCTGCCCTTCGACCATTCTGGAGCTGCGACCATTGCTTGCAGAGAAGCAAAAAGGCCTGTGCCGATGCACAGGCCTTTTTTGCGTCCGCGGTCGGCTTGCGGGGATGTTCTTTTGAGCCAGAGGAATGTTTCTGGAAGAAACAAGATTCCAATTCTGCTGCAAGTTGAGCAATCCAAACGGAAACAGCGTGTTCGGTCAAACGCAGCGAGCTAGCCCAACTTCCCCAGCTTGTGGCTTGTACAAAACACTGAGGTCTAGTGCGGGTGCGAATGCGGGGCGCTTTTCAGGCTTGCGCCGGAGTTGGTCAGGACAAGTTTCCCCAGCTCGACTCCGCGCAAAGCCAACATGCCGTCGGCCACCGCCTGCAGGTCTTTGCTCCGGCCCTTCATGATGATGACTTCCAGGCAGTAATTGTGATCGAGATGAACATGGGTGGCCGCAAGGATCATTGCGCCCGCGGTGTGTTGCACCTCAGTCAGTTTTTGCGCCAGATTGGGAACGTGATGGTCGTACACAAGGGTCAACGTGCCTACCACTTGCTTGTTCGATTCAACGATTTCGGATAGAAGCGCCTCGCGGATCAGATCGCGGAACGCCTCAGAGCGGTTCGCGTAACCGCGCTTGGCAATGAGCCGATCGAACTCCTTCAAAAGGTCGTCTTCGAGCGAAACGCCCGTTCTGCTCAACTGGGTCATCGTACTTCTCCATCCCGATTGTAGTCCGGAACGGAAGCCCTACCCAGGCTGCAGACCAAAAGCCGGCGCGGATGCGATGGTTGCTTTCTTGTGGAACCGGTTCCTCAGTGGCCAGCGAAATGGATGCTTTGAGCAACGGAAAGGAACAGCCCACCGGCGTCTTCCTTTTGCTGCTTGCCGATCGACGTGGCCACCAGCAGGAACGTGTGCTCTGTTCCTTGAATGTCGCCTACGCCGCCGATGTCGCAATCGATGGCGTTCCCATCAGGAGAGGAAGCGTCGAAGTGATCGTAGGTAACCTCGAGGCCATTGCCGAATATCTGAATGAGGCCGAGGACCCCGAATGGAGGCTTGCGGGTCGAATTTGATCGCGCGGCCATCTTCTGCTCATGAGCTAATACAACTTCGCTGGCGCTGGCAGCAGGCTCTGCCGGCATGACGTTGATGTAGTTTGCGCCGGACCTAAGTTGCACGCCAAGGATGCCGTTGTCGCCTTCCGATGTGGCGCTCCAACCCTTGGGAACCTGGAGCGAGAAACGGCCTGTCGGGTCTCGATACAAGGTGCCGGACACCGGTGTTGAAGCCGCTGTGTCTGGCTTTGCTTCCTGCCCCAGCAGAATGCCCATCCGCCTCGAGCAGCCCTCCTGAGTGAAGGATCCAACCGCGCAGGCTTTCTTGAGTTCAGTCATAGCCAGAGATTCGGCGGTGCTGGGTCCGGCACCAGGGGCCGCTTCGCCAACCACGCGCAAACTGTTGCGGATGCCATCCAGCACGGGCAGGTTGGCATAGTATTCCGCCAGCGGGGCGATCATGGTGAACCCAACGATATAGGTATTTGCAGTGAGCGCCGCGGCGGTTTCAGCCACAGCGGGAGATTTTGGGTCGCTGCACGTAAAGATTGAGAGCACGCCCGGCGCACCCGCAAGTGTGGTCGCACCGCTCTGACGTTCGCGGAAGGTAGGGCACTGGCCCTGAAAATCCTTTTCCGTGGTCTCAACGAATTGCTTCCCTGTCATGGCGTTGCTCTTGTGCTGCTGGATGACAGTAACGATTGCCTGCACGGCGCCTTTGCGGATTGTGACCTGATCGACGACGCCATCCGGAGTGAGCTGCCAGCCGGCGGGAACCTGGACATCGAATCGGCCCTTCGGGTCGTGGTAGGTCGTCTGGGCTAAGGCGGCCAAGGACAGCATGAGTGCGGCGAGGGTAACGACGGCGATCCTGGAGCCGCGAAACCGGTCGCTGCGATTCTGGTTAAGATGCGAAACGCGCATGGCTATCTCCTTGTGAGGAACAGACGGTTACACTCTTGTAGGCGCGGAATGCGCGCGGAATGCCTCACCTGCCGGATGCGCATCCATCAAGCCTGAGCAATACAGACCAGACAAGCGCGCCGGGCGAAAGCGATGATGGACAGAGCTTAGGCAAATTCAGCTACAACTTAGGCAAATTCAGCTACAAGAGGTTCGGCCGGGAATTCACGTCCGCTCCTGATGAAGCGATTCTGAACTACCCTGATTGTTCGATTCGCCCCGATGAAGAACGCATTTTGAAGGGTCTGCCTCCTGAGCGTGGACCCTTCGCTACGACCAAACCCCGCTGCAACAAGGAAAAGCTTTTGATCCCCGATAAAAACAATTCGACATTCGACCCTGCCGCATTTCTTGCAAGCGCTGGCCTCGGTCGAAGAATCGTGAAACTCGAGCCGCGGGAGACCTTTTTTAGCCAGGGCGATCCCACAGACTCAGTCTTCTATCTTCAAAGTGGCAGGGCAAAACTCACGGTTGTTTCGCAGTTTGGGAAAGAAGCTACCATCACGCTTCTCTCCAGCGGCGACTTTGTCGGCGAGGAGTCGCTGGCGGCGGTGGTTGGGCTGCGCCTGGCAACGGCCACGGCAGTGAATACCTGCACGGCGCTCAAGATTGCAAGAGATGAAATGATTCGCGTGATGCATGACGAGCCTGCATTCGCCGACATGTTCCTGAAGTTCCTGCTGACGCGCAGCATGAGAACCCAGGCGGATCTTGTGGATCAACTCTTCAACTCCAGCGAAAAGCGCCTGGCTCGGATTCTGCTGATCATGGCGGAATTTGGCAAGCCGGGTGAGCAGGAAACCTTCATTCCCCCCATCACGCAGGAGACGCTGGCGGACATGATCGGCACCACGCGGTCCCGCGTAAGCTTCTTTATGAACCGCTTTCGCAAGCTCGGCTTCATCAGTTACGACGGCCGCATCCAGGTGCATAAGTCGCTGCTGAATGTTGTGCTTCTCGACCAATTACCAGGGCATAACTCGCAAAAGCCTGACCTTTCCGATCTTCCGTAGGAAACCTCCGATTCAGTTCAAAGATCGCGCCGTCATTCGCTCGGGAGCTAACAGCCTGTGGTGAAAGTCGGGCGGTGGTGAAAGTCGGGTTTTGAAAGGGCACGGCTTCAGCCGTGCCGTAAATGGTTGATAAGAAAAGACGGGCTTTACAGGCTGCGGAAAAACCCATTCCGGGGCGCAGGAAGCGTCAGGGCACGACCGGGGTACCCAGGGACACCCCTGGGTCGCGTGCCGTAAGTGCCGCAGAATCAATACGGGCTTCAGCCCCTGCGGTATGCTTTTCGGGCGGTCGGCCAGGGATTTATCCCCGGCAAAGGAAGTTTCGCAAGTATTTGCAGTTAATTAAGTGCCCGCGGCGCATAATGTCAATAGAGTTCGGCGTCGATAACCCGATAGCGGGGCGGAAGCTCTACAAGCGGAAGAATATGGCCGGAAGCACAGGGCATTGTCTGCCTGAACGTGGCAAGAAGAAGTGTCCCACGCACCCCCGAAAAGCGGCCTAACTCCTTTAATGTCTAGATTCTGCGAATAACTCCTGTGAAATCAAGAATTTGCAGCGATACCCCTGTCCTAACTCATTGGAAACAAGGAATTTATTTTCAGAGACGGGGTGGGGAGGGTACTCATGCGTTAACAGGGCCACTGCCCCCACTTTGCTTGGCCCTCCCTGGCGATGCCGGCCCTCTGTTTCCCCGCGGGCGAGGCCCCTCCAGTTCGTAGACATGTTCTTCGAGATTGGCGACCTGTGGCCGGGCGAAGGACTCATTTTGCCGTAGAGCTTTGACCGGCGGATTGGAACTCAGTTCCCCAGCGAGCAAAAATTGCTAGCCCAGGGAGCCTCTTGCAGAATTCCATTGAGACTGCAAAAAGCGTCAGGGCACGACTTNNAGGCAATTTTGCAAGAGGCTCCAGGGACCGCGAGTTGCTTGGGGCTGGCTCGTTAAGCTGGGCCAGCCCGCCCATGGACAGGGGAATTACATCCCGCCACGGCTGGCTGGGGGAACGATTCCGTTCATCCGCAGGTAGACCACCATCTGACCGTAGTGGTCCATGAAGTGCGCAATGCCAAAGGCCGCCTGTCCGGCTCGGGTGCCGTTCGCGGTGTTCACAAAGGCGTTCTCCAAAGTGATGGAGTCGACATAGGCATGAGCCTGGACAAAGGAGTCCTTCAGCGCTTTCACAATCTCGGCTTTAGTGGTGAGCTTTTCAATCGAATCGGTCTTGGCCTTGTCGTCAGCCTCGGTGAAGTTCGGGGCGGCGAAGAAGTAGTAGTTGGACTCCGCAACATGCTTGACTTGCTGTCCAAAGGTGCGCACACCCTTGAACTCTCCCGCCGTGGGCGCAAAGTTGTATTTGTCCTCAGGCATGGCCTCGGCGGCGNNCTGGGCAAAAGCGAGGGTGGATGCGGCGGCCAGCAGGCAACAGGCAAGGATGCGGCCTACGATTTGGGTGCGTGTGTGCATGAAATCTCTCCTCCGGCGGCTTCTGCCGCATGACTGGAAATCTACCAGACCAGCGTTGAATCGGGACAGCACGGGGGCGTGAATGCTTCATTCACAGCGACGAACCGCGCGAAAAATCCTGATTACCTTTACAATCTATAAAGGGAGACTGCCACGATGCGAAGAGTCTATATGGATGCAAATGCCACCACCCCTCTGCTGCCNNGACGCCAATGCCACCACCCCCCTGCTGCCCGAGGTGATGGAGGCCATGCGCCCGTATTGGATGGAGCACTTTGGCAACGCCTCCTCGATCCACCTGCACGGGCAGCAGGCGCACACCGCCGTGAACCGGGCCCGCGAAACCATGGCTGAGTTCTTCAACTGCCACGAGGCCGAAGTGGTATTCAATTCTGGAGGCACCGAGGGCGACAATACGGCGATCTTCGGCCTGCTGCACCCCGGCGACCACTTCATCACCACCTCGATCGAGCACTCGGCGATTCTGGAGGCGGCCAAGCGGCTCGCCCACAAAGGCATTGAGACCACCTTTGTCGCGCCCGAGCCGAGCGGCCTGATCAATCCGATGGATATTCGCCGCGCCATCCGCCCTGAAACCCGGCTGATCAGCGTAATGCTGGCGAACAACGAGACGGGCGTGCTGCAACCCGTGGAGGCCATTGGCAAGATTGCCGCTGAAACCGGGATCTTCTTCCATATCGACGCTGTGCAGGGCGCGGGCAAGGTCGAGCTCGATATGCGCCGCTTCGGCTGCCACCTGCTCTCCATCAGCGCGCACAAAATGCATGGCCCCAAGGGCGTCGGCGCCATGTTTGTGCGCCGTGGCACTCCGGTGGAGCCGCTGCTGGTGGGCGGCAGCCATGAGCGCCGCCAACGCGCGGGCACTGAGAACGTACCCGGAATCGTGGGCCTGGCCAAGGCTGCGGAACTGGCCATGCACAGCCTTGCGGATGGAACCCCCGGAGGCGGAACGATACTCCGGCTGGCCAGGATGCGCGACTGGCTGGAAGAGGGGATTCTGCAGATCCCCGGCACCGGGGTCAACGGCGCAAAAGATGGCGACCAGGCCGTTCCCCGCGTGGCCAACACCACCAACATTTGGTTCGATCAGTTGGAGGGCGAGGCGCTGGTGATCGCGCTGGACCTGAAGGGCGTTTCCGTCTCCGGCGGGTCGGCCTGCCACTCCGGAGCCACTGAGCCCAGCCATGTATTGATGGCCATGGGCCTGGACAAGGTCAGGGCTCGCGCCAGCCTCCGCTTCAGCCTGCTGAAGACCGCAACCGGAGCCGACATCGATTATGTTTTGCAGGTTGTTCCGCAAGCGGTCGAACATCTGCGCGCACTTGCACCGGTGGCCGCCGGAACGCTCGGCTAGAACAGTTTCTTCCCCATGACTGAGAGCACAACCATCGCCGTAGCCATGTCCGGAGGGGTCGACTCCTCGACGGTTGCGGCCATGCTCGCCCATTCAGGCGACACCGTCGTTGGCCTCACGCTTCAGCTTTGGGACCAGACGCGGCTGGCCGGCAAGCATGGCATCCCAGACCAGCCCAAGGCCGGCCGCTGCTGTTCTCTCGATGATGTGTACGATGCCCGCCGCGTGGCGGAGCATCTGCGCATTCCGTATTACGTCGTCAACCAGCAGGAGCGCTTCGAGCAGGACGTGGTCCGCCCCTTTGTCAGCGAGTACCTTGCCGGGCGCACGCCGATTCCCTGCTCTCTGTGCAACAACCACCTGAAGTTCGACCAGTTGCTACAGACCGCGCGGTCGATTGGCGCTGACCGCATCGCCACGGGGCACTACGCGGTGAACGAATTTGATCCCGATCGCGGCCGCTGGATTCTCAAGCGTCCTTCAGATTTAGCCAAGGACCAGACGTATTTTCTCTTTGGCCTCACCCAGCGGCAGTTGTCGCGCACGCTCTTCCCCCTGGGCCGGCTCACCAAGCCCGAGGTGCGCGAGGTTGCCCGCCAGTACGGCCTGGCGCTGGCGGAGAAGCCCGACTCGCAGGAGATATGCTTCATCCCCGGCGGCGACTACAAGCAGTTTCTCACCGCGTATCTTGAGGAGCAGGGCGAACGGTTCCCGGAGACCGCTGGCGAACTGGTCGCCTCCAGCGGCGAGGTGTTGGGCCGCCACGAGGGCATCTCCAACTTCACCGTGGGCCAGCGCAAGGGGCTGGGCGTCAGCTCGCCTTCGCCGCTTTATGTGCTCAATATCGACCCCACCAGCCACCGCGTCACCGTGGGCGCCGACGCCGAACTGGCAACCCGCAGCTTGAGAGCCAACCGCCTGAACTGGATCAGTATTTCCGAGCTGACCGCCCCCATGCGCGTGCAAGCCAAGATTCGCCATCGCCACGAGCCTGCCTGGGCTGTCTTGGCGCCAACTGGTCCGGACGAGGTGATTGCCACCTTTGACGAACCCCAGCGCGCAGTCACCCCCGGCCAGTCGGCGGTCTTTTATGACGGCGACGAGGTGGTGGGCGGGGGATGGATTGTGTAACTCCAGCGCCGGAATCGATGCTTAAATAAAGGTCTCGCGGTCGCGGGAGGTGGATGTCTCGCGCGGCTCCGGGATGGGCGTACGCAGCGACTCGACAATCGCCTTGATCGACGCCAACACGCCCGCAACTTGTCGCATTGGCCTGGTGAGAGTGTCGGCCACATAGTCGCCGGCCCGATCCACCGCATTCAGCATGCCGGAAAACATCTCATCGATCCGGCTTGTCTGCTCCCGTACACGCTCGAGGATATCCGCGGCTGAGGCTTCCACCTCGGCTGCCTGCACTCGCAAACGATGCGTAACATCCGCAATATCGGCTGCGGTCCCTTCCACCTTGGGCCCGACGCGTTCCAGAAGTCCCCGTGCATTGTCGATAAGGGGAGTTACAGAGGAACGAAAGTCCTCGATCTGCTCGAGCACGGAGCGGGAAGTCTTGCGCAGCGCCACATACATTGCCAGCAGGACCAAAGCCTGCAGCAACACGGCTGCCGCGGTGACGGCAATAAGAATTAACTCGATGGTTTCATGATTCAAACTTTGCATCGGTGTGATCTCGCGCAGAACCTCTGCGGACTTGCGACAACCGTTTCATCTCGATCCCCAGGTCGCCATGAAGCGTTCTGCTCGGAGCTTGCGCGTGAGACCCAATCGGGCACTCTCACGCTCGGCTCCGAAGCGGATCGTCGAACAAGGGGACGCAGGACCGGAATGTTTCCCCGGAAACACAGCAGTTTCGCGTTACGACTTACCGTCGGTGGTGGTCGTGCGATAGGCCTCGCGGCCCGCATCCACAGCCGCGGCCACACGGGTGGTCTGGTCTGTGACCATGCCCTTGCCCCGCTCCACAAACTCTTCCCACTGCGCCCGTCCGCGATCCACGGCCTCGCGGCTGCGACCCACATACTCGTTGACCTGGTCCTTGCCTTTGTCCACCAGGTCGCTCAATTGCTCTTTGCTCTGGTCTACCAGGGCGCTCACTTGTTCGGCGGCCTGCTTGGTCTTGGCCCGCACGTACTCGGTCCCCTCGCGGGCGTTGTTGGCGATTTCTTCGCGGGTCTCACGGCCGCTCTTGGGGGCATACAGAATCCCTACCAGAGCGCCCACGCCCAATCCGGCTATGAACCAACCCAAATGGTGTATCTTGCCTTCTTCTGACATGACGAAATCTCTCCTTCGCTCAGCTTTGAAGAATGCCTGAGCGTATCAAAACTGTGTGGTGTGCCGCAAATCGCGATTCATCTGCGGGACCGGATTCCAGGATCGTTGCGCACTCCCGGTCAGAGTGAAACTCCGCGGCGTCCTCACTGCATTGGATTCATTTGCAGAGTGCAGAGTTGCAAGGTCTTCCCGATGAATCCTAATGGAAGTAGCTAACCTGCTCCTCATCAAGACAATAAACTCAAAATCGCCGGCATGACTGTCTGTTATTGATCACATAGCGCAACCCGCAGCAGGCCGGCGCCTGGTCATTGGGGCGACGGTTGATCTTTTGATGCCCTCCGTCGATTCCGTCATTTCCCACAGCCGCAGTGATGAGCCAGGACCTCTGCGAAGTGCATGGCCCTACGATCGGATAGCTGGGCGATCTGTTCGCGGCAACTGAAGCCGTCGGCGACGATGATTGTCATTGCGTCGGCGGACTCGACGGCAGGCAGCAGGCCGTCCTGGGCGATGGTCTTCGAGACTTCGAATTTATTCGCTTCAAAGCCAAATGGCCCGGCCATGCCGCAGCATCCGGCCTCGATGGGCTCGACGGTGGCCCCGGCCTGGCGGAGCAGGGCAATCTCGCTGGCCGGGCCGCCGAAGACCGCTTTGTGGTGGCAGTGGCCATGGAGCAGAATGTGCGCGCCTGTGAGCCGGCCCGTGGCCCATTCGGGAGCTTTGGCGGCCAGCCAGTCGGCCAGCAGCCAGACTTGTTGGCTTAGGCGTTTCGCGCGAAGGGCGAATGGACCACTCGGGAAAAGTTCCAGCAGCTCATCCTTGAAGACGCTGGCGCAGCTTGGCTCCAGAAAGATAAAGGGCAGGCCGGCGTCAATCTGGGGGCCCATCCGGTTGAGAACTTTGCTCAGATATGCGCGTGCAGCCCCAAGCAGGCCGAAGTCGTAGAGTGGGCGCCCACAGCAGATATGTCCGCGCGGGATTTCAACCCGAAAGCCAGCCTGGGTGAGAACAGACTCAGCGGCGGCCAGGGTCTGCGGGTGGTAGTAGTTATTCCATGTATCCGTCCAGAGGAGGACTTGCAGTCCCTCTGGGTTCATACAGGGGCTGAAGCCCGTACCCTTCAAAGCATTCGCGTGGTTCCGTTGATAGCTCCGCGATGCCAGGCGGGGCAACTCCCGTTGCTGCGCCACGCCAACCATCCGCTTGATCAGCGGGCTGGTGACGGGGCCGGTAAGCAGCGCGTTGGTCAGAGCCGGGGTGAGCGAACCCCAGCGAGCCAGCTTGTCGGCAAAGCCGAAGATATAGTGGTGCAAAGGATGGAGCCGGCCCTCGTAGCGTTGCGCCAGAAACTCCGACTTGTACGCCGCCATGTCCACCTGCACGGGGCACTCAGTTTTGCATGCCTTGCAACTGAGGCAGAGATCCAGAGCCTCGTGGACGGCCTGACTTTGGAAGCCTTCTTCACGCAGCGCGCCGGCCAGCATCTCCCAAAGCAGCCGCGCGCGTCCACGGGTGGAGTGCTGCTCCTCGCCCGTGGCGCGATAGCTGGGGCACATCACCCCCCCATCGGTCTTGCGGCAAGAGCCTACGCCCACACAGCGCTCGGTCGCGCGTTCAAACGAGCCGCCATCGGCGGCAAAAGCGAAGTGAGTTTCCAGAGCGGCAACCGATTCGCTGGCCACGGGCTGCACGTGCCGCAGATTCTCGACCGGGTCGTAGACTCGAACCGCATCCACCAGCTTGCCGGGATTCATGCGATTGTCGGGGTCCCAAATTGCTTTGAACTCGCGGAATGCGTCCATCAGCTCCGGACCGAACATCTTGGGCAACAGGGCGGCACGGGCCTGGCCGTCGCCGTGTTCGCCGCTGAGCGACCCGCCAAAGCTGAGCACCAGATCCGCGGCGCGGCCAATGAACTCGCGGAAGCGGCCCAGGCCCTCCGCGCTGCGGAAGTCGAAGTTGATGCGCATGTGGACGCAGCCCTGGCCATAGTGGCCGTAGAGCGGGCTGCGGTAACCGTATTCGGCCATGAGCGCGGAGATGCCGCGGAGATAAGCGCCCAGTTGGGCAGGCGGGACGGCGGCGTCTTCCCAACCTTCAAAGCGGTCAGGCTCGCCCGGAACAAAGACCATGGCGCCGAGAGCGCATTCGCGGACATACCAGACGCGGGCAGCATCGGCGGGGGAGTAGATGCGCGCCGTCGGCGCATGGGGCCAGCTTTGCGCCGCACGCACCAGGGATTCGGCTTTTGCCATTGCCTCGGCGGCGTCCCAGGCGCCCATTTCGACCAGCAGAAAGCCTACGCCCGGCGGAAGCAGCGCCATATCATCAACGGCAAGGCGCTTGCGGCGCATGAAATCGATGAGCATGGTGTCAAAGCCTTCCAAGCCGATGGGCCCATGCTCCAGCGTGCGCGGGACGGCGTCGGCGGCGATGAATGCGTCGTCGAAGGCGAGCGCGGTGAGCACGCGGAAAGGCGGGCTGGCGGTCAGATTCAGCGTGGCGGAGACGATGTTGGCGCAGGTGCCTTCGCTCCCCACCAGCGCACGAGCCACGTGGAAGCCGTTCTCGGGGAGCAGATCGTCCAGGTTGTAGCCGGAGACACGGCGGGGAATGCGTGGGAACCTCTCCCGGATGAGGCTGCCGTAGCGGTCGCGCAGGCGAGCCAGACCCGCATAGATTTCCCCTATTCGACCGCCAGCCCGAATCGCGGCTTCGAGTTCCTCGGGGCTGGTGCGGCCGACGGTCATACGCGTCCCGTCATAGAGAACAATGTCCATCGATTCGACGTTGTCCACCACTTTTCCGCCCAGCAGGCCATGGACGCCGCAACTGTTGTTGCCGATCATGCCGCCCAGCGTGCAACGGCTGTGCGTAGCGGGGTCGGGTGCGTAGGTCAGATGGTGCAGTTCGGCGGCGTCGCGCAGGCGGTCGAGGACGATGCCCGGCTCGACGCGAGCCAGTTTGGCGGCAGGGTCAATCGAGTTGAGCCCGTGCATATACCGGGAATAATCGAAGACAACCGCCACGTTGGCGCACTGGCCGGCCAGGCTGGTACCAGCGCCGCGGGGCAGAACCGCGGCCCCGGTGGCGCGACAGGCAGCCAGAGCAAGCTCCACATCCGCTGCGTCTCTGGGCAGGATCACTCCGATGGGAAGTTGGCGGTAGTTGGAGGAATCGGCGGCGTAAAGAGCGCGGGAGCCAAGATCGAAGCAGACGTCGCCGCGGAGGGTGGCCTTGAGAAGGGCCTCAAGCTCGCGGTGCGCTGCAAACGCCTCGTGGTCCAGCGGAGGCTGGTTCGTCAGAATGGGAAAAGACGAGGTGCTCACGGGGTAATGGTAGCGCGTTACGGCGGAAATTCTGCTTCAAAACAGGAACCGGAGATCAGAACTATGCTTCCTGCGAAATGGGCGGGACCAACCATGCCGAGAGGCGACTTATCCCATGCAGGAAACCCGCCTCAGGGGAAGAAGACACTCTGTGTTCTCCACCAGGTTATGCGCAACTCGATTTCAGCGCGCGCGTTGCCAATAAGAACACCTTGAATCGACCACGATTAACGGATCATCAATCTGCCGTTCAAGGCGGAATTCATCGACAGCTTTTCTGCAATATGTCCAGGAATCCTCGCCGTAATCGTCGATGATGACGTATCCCCCTACCGAAAGCCGATCGTACAGGGAATTGAGCCCATCTCTTGTCGACTCGTAAAAGTCGCCATCAAGCCGCATCAGCGAGAGAGTTCCGATCGGCGCGGCAGGAAGCGTGTCTTTGAACCAGCCCTTTAGAAACTTGACCTGGTCGTCCAACAGCCCGAAAGCTGCGAAGTTTCGTTTTACTTCTTCCAAACCAACTGCGAAATTGTGATAGGCCTTCTGCATGACGGGACCCGACTGGACCTTCGCTTCCAGCGGGAACAGGTCGGGGTCTGGCGCAGGCAATCCCTCAAAAGAATCGGCCACCCACACCAACCGATCGCTGGCATTGTAGGCTTTGAGAACGCCGCGCATGAAGATCGCCGCGCCGCCGCGCCAGACTCCTGTCTCGATGAGATCGCCGGGGATGCCATCGCGGAGGATACTTTCAATGCAGTTCCTGATGTTATCCAACCGAGCCAATGGAAGCATCGAAACAGCGTCCGAATTCACATAGTGCGTCGCGAAATCCATCGTGAATCGAAACTCGTCGTCATCAATATCAGGCTCACTTTCGAATATAGTGTTGGTGAGCGAACGCTTCAGAAGGTCAAGATACAGACCTGCGCGAATATTTATGTCCATCGGGGCTCCTCTTTCTGGGTCGATTGCTTGTGGGCGTGCCCTTGTCCGCGCGCTCCGTTTGAGTTTAACAATAACGGCAGTCGTTGCCTGCACTTCCCCAGGACGACACTAAAATGCCTTGTAGACCACGTCGGGGGCGGGCTGGTTGAGCAGAACGGTCATGACAAGAGCAGCCAGGCCCAGCGCGGAAGCATAGACGACACGCGCATAGCGGCTTGCTAACACCGGCCCCTCAGCAGTCTTGATCGATAAAAGTGCCGCGCGCAGCCATTCCCATAAGGCCAGTGCCGCTGTGGCGCTCAACCAGATGGCCAGCCACACGCCGAGCCATTGGATTGCACCTATCGCAGCAAAGACTTTATCGATCTGCGTCCAGTTGGCCCAGAACCAGAAAAGTGAGAAGGCAAACCAACTGAAAGTGAGGCCGCGGCCAAAGGCGTTATAGGCAGGATTCTTCGCCAGCGCTTTGTAGCCCTTGCGGCCCAGACCGCGCGCCAGCCCCAGCTGCCAAAGTTTGTTGATCGAGACCCCTGCACCTTGCAGTACACCGAAGAATACGAACTCGGAGGTTCGCCCGTGCCAGATGCCAACCAGGAAAAACGTCACAAAGAAGCAGAAAACGCCCAGGAGCGGCTCCAGAGCTAACGACGAGACGCGCCGCATCAACGCCACCAGCAGCGGGTTGTACACATACGTCTTGAGCCAGGTTGACAGCGTGATGTGCCACCGGCTCCAGAAATCCAGGAACGAGGACGCCGAGAATGGACGATCGAAGTTCTCCGGCAAACGCACGCGCATCAGCCGCGCCAGTGCAATCACAATGTCGATATAGCCGGAGAAATTTGCGTAGAGAAAAAACGGGTATACGACGGCCACCCGAAAAGCAGCGCAAAGCTTGAGACTCAAAGGCAGCGGCTGCGACATCTGCGCAAGCGCGTCTTCCTGAAGCGCGTGGAGCAGCATTGCCAGCACGTTGACCTTGAAGAAGCCGCGAATGATGCGTTCCAACTGCAAGCCGATCGTACGCGGCCCCAGCGCGATCGGCTCAATGGCAAACTGGTCACGGGCGAACTCGTCGTAGCGCTGAATGGGGCCAGACACCAGGGTGGTGAAGTTGAGCGTGTAGAGCAAATAAGCGCCCAGTCCGACGTGCTGCTTCTCGCGGCTATCTCCCGTTTCGATCAGCAAGTGAAGTACGCGGAAGAAGATGTAGGACAATCCCAGTGCGAAATAGGGATGCTGTAGAAAGGTGACCTCCGGCAGGAAGGTGTACTTCTTCAACCACACGTAGGCCAGGATCACGGCCAGAATGCTCCAGACCATCGACCTGGACCAGCCGCGTTCGAGCAGGACAAGTCCGGCGTAACCCAACAGCAAAAAGCCGATCAACGGAAGAAATACGATCGGGTTATGCGCCAGCAGGCCAAGAAAGACCATGCTGGCCACAAAAAGCACGATCGATCGCCACACGGGTGAGCGGCTGAAGTTCGAAACCAACGCAACAGCCAGGCCGAACAGCACAAATTGGAAAGAAGCTGAATCCATGGTTATCTTCCTTGCTCTTGTGCTGCCTGCGGCTGCGCGGCAACTCTGAGCGCAGGCACTGCGCCGCTGGTAAGTGCCTTGGCCAAAAGCCCCGAGACGATCCTGTGCCCGTCAGCGTTGAGATGGCCATCCACCGGGAAGTAACCCTGCTCGGGGTTGGGTATATTGCGATAATCCGGCAAGATGTCAATATAGGTTTCGCCATGGCTCGTGATGATAGAGCGCAACTCATCGTCCAGCTTGAAGGGGTTGTACCCAGCCGGCCACTCTTTCATTGCAATCATCGCCGCCTGCGGTCTCTCCGGCACCAGCACTGCCACCAATGGAACACCCGCAGCTTTGGCCCGCGCCTCAATGTCCGCGGCATCCACATTTGTCTGCCCCAGGCGACTTTCCCATCTCGCGCTCGGTTGAGCCTTCAGGAACCCAGTTTCGTCGTCTCCATTCCTCAGGTAAGCCTCCACGTACTGTTGCCGACTCTCACCCTCATACAAGAAGTGCCTCAGTGCAATTGCGGTACGAGTCTGTTCCCAGATATCGCGCAGCCCCTGTTCGAGCGAGCCCGCAGCGAGCGCGACCTTCACCTTATGCCAAACAACTGCCAGGTGGCTTGAACGATTTACCGGTTCGGCGGCAACCTCCGCGGCAACCTTCGCCCTCCCCGGATCGGGACCTTCGAACGGCTCTTGCCTGATGTCCATCGCTGTTATTACCCAGAGAATCATGTCCGGATCAGCCGACAGCACCTCATTGAAACTCTGTGCCACGGCCCGCGGCGGGAAGGCCCACCCCCTGGCTTCGTCGTAAACTTCGATCGTTCGCCCGGTTTGCCGGGAGAGTTCTTTGGGCAGCAATGCCGCGAACGCCATTTCTCTTGGCGTATACAATCCCATTGCCATCGAAGAGCCCGTCATCACCATCCGATAGGTGCCCGGCGGCTTTGGTCCACACTCCATGCCCGCACGATGTCCGCAGTTATTGAACCTATACTCCGTAACGAATTGACTTTCCGCAAGCTTTTCAAAGCAGACAGTGTTTGCTTTCGCCCGCAAGCCCCATACAGGATCCTTCTCGGTACAGTTCACCAGACCAGTCCCTGAAGCGGGCAGCACCCGCCGCGCAATGAACTCAGAGCAACCCAATAGGAGACAAATCGTGAGCAGGCTGAGCATTGGCAGCAGTATCCAGTCCCGCCACGGCAGCTTCGCTTCTTCGATGCTTTTCAGTTGGCCAGCATTCGATTGGATCATAAGAGAGGTCTCTCGTTTGCTACCGCTAAGCCCTGCGAAACGACCTTCATCGGCGCACTCTCCGGATCAACGCCCTCGACGAGCAGCTCCCAACGCGTCAAACCGGACACTTGTTCCTCAACCTTCGCGAACCCGAGCTTCGCATAGTGATCGGCGACCAGCTTGTTGCGGTCGGTGGGAAGGTAAGTTCCGCATAACTTGCGAACGCCGGCTGCCCGCGCATGATGCAGAATCTCGCGTAACACCATGTGCTCCACTTTGCGTCCGAGAACGCGGCAGCTCATAAGCCAGGTGTCGATCTCCCACACCCCGGCTTCGCCTGGCCTGCAGATCGCCACGCTGATCATGCCGTTGTCGCCGAAGATATCCGCCAGCCGAACCTGAAGCGTGAAGACTTCCGGATTGTTCTCTGCCTCAGTCACTTCAGGATCGGTATAGCGGCGGGTCGTCAGGTTGTACTGGTTGGACTTGTTGATGAGCTGAACGATGCGCGCTCTTCCTGTCGCATCAAAGGGCTGAAAGGTAATGGTCATGTCCAGCGATGCCAGGTAAGCGTCCACGCCACCCACCTGCTTTTGCAGGCTGGCGCGCCTGGCGTTGTCCTGGTAAAACCCTGCGCGCTTCAGATCCTCGCTGGCAAAAACGACTGCCTCAAAATAGCCGGCTGCCGCAAGCGTTCTCGCAAAATAGGCGGGATCCTCCGGTAACTCCGGCACGGCCACTTGCGGGAGCAATTTGCGCACCAACCCCCGTTCCACGGGATGATCGTCCAGAAACACCATCGAGTCCAAGCCCAGGGACAATTCTTCGGCGATAGCTTGGATGTTAGTCGCTTTGTCGTTCCAGTTAGCTTGAAAAACGGCAATATGTTCCAGCTTGAGAAGCATCTCAGGATGCTTTTCAAAAGGCTCGCGCGCCACCTCGTCGGAGTTCTTCGACGACACGGCCAGCACGATCCCGCGTTGGCGCAGGTCCAGGGCAAGCCGCTGCACAGCCAGGTGCGCCTCACCCCGCGCATCGCCTTGCGCAACCTGGATGCCCTCCAATCCATCGTCCCCTATAACTCCACCCCAGACCGTGTTATCGAGATCGAGTATCAGCACCTTTCGGCTCTTTCCGCGAATGGCTGCAACCGTCCGGGCAACGTGATCCGCGTAGAGCGGGACAAGTTCGTCGGAGAAGGAAAACTTGGCCATATTCCACAACTGCGTGTTGTGCCAGTCCGCAAGACCAACCGTCTCTGCAAGTCCGGCCACGTCCAGCAGCACATCGCCCGAAGCCAGAACATACTCGGCCAGTCCGCGGTTGATCCCGTCAATCAGGTTTCTCATCGTCCCCGGTAGCGCGCGATCCAGGCTGCCAAAGAGCGTCTCCACTGGGGCAGCGAAGGTCTGAAAAATACAAACAGCGCCCGCATTGGCCTTGATGCCGTTGCCAAGAGCCTGTAAGTAGCCGATAACTCCTTGCACGGTCGCAGATGAAGCCTCGTGGTCTCCCAGGGTGAGTTTCAACGGCAGTGCGCGATAGTCGAGAGCTAGAAGCACGGCGTCCGGCTTCGAGCTATTGACCTTGGAGTCCGGAGTTAGAGCCTCCTGAGCCACCTGGTCGTAGGAGGGCTGTATGACTTCAAGCGCAATGCCATGGCGCGCGCCGCTCGCCACCAGCGCCGGCACGATCAAATCGATGGTCGAGTTGCTCAGGACCGCGAGCTTGAACGGCACAAGCGGATCGAGAGTTTTGCCGGCAGATTCTGCCTTTGCGCGCGCGTTGCCAATGGCCTTGGCCAACTTCGTCAACTGGTTCAAGTCCAGGGCGTGCAACGCCAGCGCCTGCAGTTCGCGCCCCTGGGGGCCTGCCGAGTTCCCCAAAGCTTTCAGCCTTGCAGAAAACTCCTCCGGCAAACGCGGCAGCCATTGCAATTCCGAATAGAGTGGATTCATTGGCTAAATCTCGTCCCTGCTTCCCATAGGATCAAGGCTAGTGCATGCCGAATGCTTTGCTCTAAGTGCGTGCTTTGATCAGCATTACAAGATCGCCGACGTTTTCCAGCTTGCCGATCTCTGAAGTTGAAAACTTGATCTTGAATGCCTTCTCGATAGTAAGGATCAGGCGAATATGGGTGAGGCTGTCCCAACCATCCACATCCTTGGCTGACAGTTCGGGCGTGATGTTAATTGTATCTTCATCAAAAACGTCTTCGAAAATCCCCGCCAGTCGAGAATAAATCTGTGCTTCATCCATCTTGAAATGCCCCTTCGCTCCGTCCTCAAGAATGCTGGACCAATCCACCGTCGATTGTGCCCAGAATGAGCGGCACTTTCGCTTCATTTTTTGAGCCATTTGCAAGCTCTGAATTTCAGAACTCGTTTGTGTGAAGAGTAACAGAGTCGATGGCCGCCTTCAAGGAACGAACGGCAAGAGACAGGGCGCCTGCAATCGGTGGTAACCCGCGAAAGTACTGCTGTTTTGCGTGGGGCTTACCGCGTGGGCCACTCTTCGACCACAATGCCAAGGTCGTTCAACTGTTGGATGGCGGCTTCCACATTGCGGCGAACCTTGGGACGGTCTTTGCTGTTGGCCAGGGGAGACTCAGCCACGGCGATCACGCGGCCATAGCGCCAGGCGCCGGGGGGCAGGGCAATCAACGCCTCGGCCAGGTCCGCGGGGCGCAACTGGATCTCCTGGCGGCGGGCTGCTTCAGGCCGCAGCATGGTTCCCTGGCCCAGGCTGCTGGGGTTGGCGTCGGCCATGGTTACGCGCAGATTGAGCCGGTCGGCATCGACCGAGAGAAATGGATTGGCCCACGCGCCGGGCTCATGCACATCCACATACAGGCTCTTGGTCGGCAGCGGGATATTGGCCAGGGCAGCCCGCTGCTGGTCGCGCACTGTGGCAGAGGCCTGGGCAGCAGCCTCAGCCCGATGCTCCGCGCTGACCGCATGTTGGGCCACGCCGACCACCGCCTGCTCTTCTTTGTGGCAGGCCACAAGAGCCACAACCAGCAGCAGGGCCAGGCCCAGGAATCCCTTCACTCGCGAACGTTGAATCACTCATCAAGAATAACAGGAGCGCTCAGCTCCCCTTGCACAGGATAAAGCGGATAAAAAGCGTCACCTCGGGACAGGCTATTTGTCGAAGGAGCCCGCTGGTTGTACCTTTATTCGCATGGCAAACTCTTCCCTTCTTTTGCGGTTTCGCTGCTTTGCTCAACCGGACAGAACCAAAGCGACCGGAGCAATCGTGGCCATCCTGCTTGCCGCGGCGGTTTTGATGGGCTGCGCACCTTGCGCATCAGCCCGGCCAGCAAAGGATTTCGAAACGGCGACGCTGGTGGAGGCAGCAGAGTACATCCCCTGCGCGGATGCATGTTTTCCGTTAGATTCTCCGGCCAGCGCCTTTTGCTTTCACCTTGGCGATGAGGCCCTGGTTGGGGAGGAAAAGAGTTACTTGCATGAGGAGAAATCTTCCAGCACCGACGATTTATCCGGAAAGCCGGTTTCCATCCGATTCAGCAATCACTTCATCTGGGTGCGGCTCGCAGATCACCCCGCGATGAAACTCAAGCGCGGATCTTTGTTTGAGGGATTCAAAGACGCTGGATGCGTCGCGGAAGTACACAAGCCAATCCTTGCCCACGCCAACTCTTCCCGGCGGTCAGCCAAAATCCCTGACGATGCGATTGCGATTGCGGGCTCGGGCCGAGGCGATTTCCAGCCGCTGTTTCTGTGGTTCGAGTGCATCAGGGATTCCGATTCGGCCACCATTGGCTGCCAGCGTTGGTATGGAAACGGGGACTCAAGCGGAAAGGAATGGTACTGCGCACAAACAGTGGGTGGGGCGCCGGTTGCGGCTAACTTTGCCATCGATCCGCTGCTCAGTCAAGCTGGGAGGCTTGTCCTCACGTCCGGCGCTGTGCTCGAGCGCGACAACCGGGGAAGAACCGGTGACAAGCTCGACCGGCCCAGCGAAGCTTGCCGCTAGACCACTGTCACAGTGAGTACTGGGCTCATGCCAATCCAGTCCCATGGTCCCCATCATGTAAATCCAGCATGGTCTAAACTGCTCATTTCAAGCGGATGTTATCCGCTACGCTGCACTGAGAGTATTGACTTCGGTCTGCATCATTTCGGAAGACGCTATAGCCGGACGTGAACGGGGACCGCTGGCTCTCGCAAGCCTGTTACGATTTGCGTTTGAACCGCCGGGAGCGTACGCCCAACTCTTTCTTGTCGACACTCGCCCCATCTCGTTGGATTCGATCGCTGCTCAGGTCGATCGGCCCCGGCATCATCACCGGGGCTGCCGACGATGACCCCTCAGGTATCGCCACATATTCTATTGCCGGCGCGCAGCTCGGAACCAAGCTTCTCTGGACCGCGCTTCTCACGTGGCCGATGATGGCCGCGGTTCAAATGATGTGCGCCCGCATTGGCAAGGTGACGGGACAAGGCCTGGCCGGAAACTTCAGGCAACGATTTCCGAGATGGCTGTTGCTCGCCTTCGTCATAGCCCTTTTGGTGGCGAACACGATTAACATTGCGGCGGACCTGGCGGGCATGGCGGATGCGGCGTCAATGCTGTCGGGGGCTAATTCTCACTGGTTTGTGATTGCGTTTGCGCTTTTCATTTCGTGGGCAACGGTCAGGCTTCAGTATCAACAGATCGCCAACGTGCTCAAATGGCTGGTCCTTGTGCTCTTCGCCTACCCAATTACAGCCTTTGTGGTGGGCGCCGACTGGGGCCAGGTGCTGCGCGATACCCTGGTGCCGTCAATGCCGCACAGCAGAAATGAATGGGCAACACTGGTTGCAATCCTTGGCACCACAATCAGTCCGTACTTGTTCTTCTGGCAGTCGAGTGAGGAAGTCGAAGAAGAGAAGTCGGCGGGCCAGCGTTCGCTTGCGCTCAGGAGGGGGGCCACATCCGAAGAGCTTGGTTTGAGAAACATCGATGTGGGGGTTGGCGCCTTTTTCTCGAACATGGTCATGTTTTTTATCATCCTGACCACTGCAATCACCCTGAACCGGCACAAGATTACGAACATCGAAACCTCTCGCCAGGCCGCTGAGGCTCTCAGGCCCTTAGCAGGCAAGTTCGCTGCGACCTTGTTCACTCTGGGTATTGTCGGCGTCGGATTCCTTGCCATCCCTACTCTGGCCGGATCGGCGGCATACGCTTTCGCTGAGACTCTAGGGTGGCGCCAGGGGCTCAACAAGAAGCTGAGGCAGGCGCGCTGGTTTTATGGGCTGATTCTGGTTTCAACCGCAGCCGGTGTCGCGCTGGACTTTATTGGCATTAACCCGGTAAAGGCGCTGTACTGGACAGCGGTAATCAACGGATTGCTGGCGCCATTCCTTCTCGTCGCAATCCTGATCGTAGCCGCGGACAAAAAGCTGATGCAGGGGCAACCGAGCTCCCGCCTGGGATGGATCGTAGTGGCTATCACCACCATTGCCATGTTCGCCGCGGGCGTTGCGATGTTTGTTGTGTAGACCTGAAGCACAGCAAGCGGCGACAAGAGCCGTTCCTGAGCACTGCGCATAGCCGTTGACCTATTGCGCTGTTGCATCCTGGAATGCAAACCAGTAGTACCGTCGCCAGCAGAACATGCATCGAACCGGCCGCAGCGCAAACATGCTGAGCAGGCCATCGAACGACCGCAACTCGGCCTGTTTGAACTTGAGCGAATTGCAGCAAGGGCACTCGCGCCTGATCCAGAGCAGACGTGGCATCCAGGCAGGCCACGCCCGGTTTGAAAAGTTCATCTGAACTGCTCCTAGCGGCCTGAAGCCAGGTCGCGATCCTGTGTCATTCTTTCCCATGGGCTTGAATTGGAGTCCAGCCATGAAAGCAGCGAACGTATGCTGCCGGTAGCCAGCGCCATGCACGAATCCCCAGCTCCGTAGTAAAGATAGATGGTATCTCCGTCCGCGCCGATCGTCTGTCCGCACGGAAACACGACATCCTTGACGTCTCCGCCGCGCTCATAGGCAGCTTCTGGACCGAACATCCATGAGTCTCCCCGCTGCAAGCAGATCTCCGGTTTGTCAAGATCAAAGAGCGCCAGGCCCAGGCGATAAATGCTTCCCGATGCCGTTTGCCGCACTCCGTGGTAGATCGTGAGCCACCCCTTTGCTGTTTCAATCGGCGGAGAGCATAGGCCTATCTTGTTCGCATCCCACCATCCGCCGCGCCGCGCTTCGAGAATGATCTTGTGGCCGCCCCAGTGCCGCAGATCGGGGGAGTAGGAGATCCACATGTGTGCGCCAAGCGTCGTCACCGGACGGTGAATCAGCGCCCAAAGGCCGCCAATTCTCCTGGGCAGCAGAGCCGCGTCCTTGTCCTCCGGCTGCATGATTACGCCGAACCGCTCAAAGGTCTTGAAATCTTTGGTCAGTGCCAGGGAGACTCCAGGACCGCCTCGTGCGAATGAGGTGTACGCCACCGCAAACTGTTCGAGTTCCGGAACGTAAGTGATGCGGGGATCTTCGATGCCCCAAAGCTCTTCCGGATATTCGCGGGGGTTTGCCGGCAACGTCGGTTGAGAATCGATACGCCAACCATCGATTCCATTCGCGGAACGTGCGGCGCACAGGTGGGAAAGGCCTCGCCGATCTTCCACTCGGCAAAGCAGCAAAGTATCTCCGTCGGACAGCCGAACAGCCCCAGCGTTGAACACGCTGTTAATCGGATAGGGCCAATTGCTTTGGGTGAGGATCGGATTCCCTGGATAGCGGGTGAACAGAGCGAGCCCTGTTTTCGTCTCCACATGCGCTTCAGCGGAGATAGAAGCTGTCGATGCAATCGAAGAACCATTCGGATTCAAGAAGAGGTGCTCATTTCAAGGTGCCGTTCTTGTGCGTTTGTCACTGTGGCCTCCTGCATTTCGAGCAATGCCATCAGGAACGAAAGCGTCGATTCCGCTCCCTGATTTTCATTGATGCGGTCAGGATGAAGGCCGTCTCTGCAGCCGCCGGTTGTAGCGTCGTAAAGCGGCACATGCAAGTCGTTCTTACCGAGAAACCAGCGGAACACACGCTGGGCTTCTTCAAACCAGTAGCCTTCTTCAGTCAGCCTGTACACCTCAAGGCAAGCGGAAACCGTTGCGCAGGCCTCAACAGGCTGCTGATCGAAGCGCGCCTTTTCACTTCCTTCGATAAAGAAGCCGTTCGATCCGATCGGGACGAAAACCTCTGCATCGTCGCGGTGCTGCTCGGCAACAAGCCACTTGAGAGATTCCATTCCAGCTTCGATCATACTCTGATTGCCGCTCCGCCATCCCGCAAGGATAAGCGCCTGGGAGAGCCTCGCATTCGAGTAGGATAGGCTCTTCTCAAACCATCGCCATGTCGCGGAGTGGCTGCGCTGATAGATATCGAGGAGCCGATTCGCAAGCGTGTTGCGAGCGCCCTGGACGGCCCTGTCGCCCGGAAACCAGTCCAGATAGGCTTGCATGCCCAAAATGCTGAATGCCCAGGCACGCGGACTGGTGAACGTGAGCGTCGCAGGGACGGCAGCTTCGAAGAGTCTCCCCGCTGCTCCTCTCAATCCTGCATCCCGCGAATGGCCGAGCACTTTCCCCAGGGACCATAAGGCACGGCCATGACTATCGTCCGACCCAAACTCTTCCAGCCATCTACGGTCATAGCCGAGAAAGTTCCTGAACCTCCCCGTATCGGTGTTGAAAGCAAGCCACAAAAAGGCCAGATAGCGGCCTGAAAGTTGTGAGGTCTCCTGCATGCACTCTCGCGCCGGGTCTTCATCCAGAAGAACCGACACGATGAGCGCCCGCGCGTTGTCATCCGTCGTATAACCTTCGCTTGCATTGGGCACGGAGAAGATTGCATGCTGCAGAATACCTGTGTCGTCGGTCAAGGTCAGCAAATGAGCGGTATTCAACACCGGCAGGCTATCGGGGGCGTTCGCTGGCCCATCATCCTTCTGGGCAGCCCTCGGCTGCAAGGTCCGCTCAAAACGGGCACGCTGGAAACTCGCCATATACTTCCGCGCCGTCTTTGGCCAAATTGTTTCGCGTGAATGGAGATAGGCGCGCTTCCGCATCGCGTGCCGTTCCCCATCGTTGTCCAGCAGTCGAAGCACCGCTTCACCAATGGCATCGGGATTTTCAAACGGTACAAGCACGCCTCTGTTGTCCGCGAGCAACTCTTTCGCATGCCAGTACGGCGTGGAGATGATTGCCTTTCCCGCTCCAAGCGCGATTGCCAGCGTACCGGAGACGATCTGCGCCTCCTGCCGATAAGGCGTGATGTAAATATCCGCGGCGCCAACGTGCTCAACCAATTCTTCTGCGCTCACAAAACGATTGACGAGGATCAAGTTCGATGAAACCCCAAGTTGCTCTGCCAGAGCCAGCAACTGTTCGCGGTAGCGCTCGCCCTCGCGCCTGCGGATATGCGGATGCGTCACTCCAGACACGATATAAACCACATTCGGATGCCTTGCCAGAATCGCGGGCAGTGCCCGAATGACGTTCTCAATCCCCTTGTTCGGTGACAGCAAACCGAAGGTCAGCAGCACGGACTTCCCTTCCGTGCCGAACCGGTCTTTGAAATAGTTGGGGTCCATGAATTGAAAATCGGGCACGCCATGCGGAATGATGTCGATCTTTTCGCTCGGAACCGCATACACCTCGCGGAGAAACTTCGCCGCCTGTTCGCTCATCACAACAAGGCGATCGGAAAGCCTCGCAATCTCTTCGAGCACAATGCGCTGATTTTCATCTGGGTCCCGCAGAACGGTGTGCAACGTTGTCACAACCGGCATCTTCAATTTGCGCAGCAAGGCCAGGATGTGCCGGCCCGCAATCCCGCCATAGATGCCATATTCATGCTGCAGACAGACCAGATCGTTGCCGTTGAAATTGAGGAATTCCGCGGCCCGCTCGTAAGAGGTCAGATCCTCTTGCTCCAGTTCCAGGCGCACTTGCTCTGGATATTCATAGTGTGACTCCGGATCGTTGACGGGAATGGCAAACAGCCGGCCGCCGCCGTATTCGGCTGCGAGTGCGGTGCACAGGTCCGTCGTAAAAGTGGCAATGCCGCACTGGCGCGGAAGATAGTTTCCGACAAATGCAATGCGCGTGGGCAATGGCAGGCTGCAACTTTTTGGCGCAGCCGGCAAAGAAGACTCCGATAGAAATCTGCCGGGAAGATCTGCACGATGATTTGTCTCAGTGAGAGCCATACTGCCTGCCTTCCCATGTATCTAGTACCCTGACCGTGTGATTGTGGAATGCCGATGATGGAGGTTTGGGTGCCCCAGGTCTCGATTTTGAGACCTGGAGATTCGAGATTCACGCGGTCGTAGTACTGCCTGGTTCAAGTGTGCAGCAGCACGGCGGTCTCATTCGAGATCGCCGTGCCTGCTCGACTGCGTTAGCGCAAACTGCCTGTTGTTACATTCACTGGGCTGCCAATTGCGTCGCCCGATACCACAAGTTCCACACGCCGGTTTTCCTGGCGCCCGCTGGCGTTGTCGTTCGAGGCTACCGGCAAGGAGTTACCGAAGCCCTTTGCGCTCACCGAGTCTGTCACGACGCCCTGTTCAATGAGGTAACTACGGACGGAGTCTGCGCGGTTCTCAGACAGCTTTTGATTCAGCGCATCGCCGCCCACGTTGTCCGTGTACCCGCCCACTTCAATGTTCAGCCCTGGATAGGCGAGCAGGATTCCAGCAACCTTCGCCAGCTTCTCGCGCGCACCCGGCTTCAACGAGTATTTCCCCGTATCGAACAGCACATCGGACATGCTGACGATGAGTCCCCGTGCGCTGTCGCGCGTCTCAAGGATCTTGTTTAACTGCACTGACAACTGGGCACGCATTGCCACTTTGTCGCTATTCGCCTGCTGCTCACGCTGCTTTGCTTGCTCCGCCACCAGGCGAGACTGTTCCGCTTCGGCCTGTGCCTTTGCCGCGTCGGACTGGGCGGCCGAGACTGCCGCTGAGGATGCTGTCTGGTTGTTGACCATATCCGCCTGGGCCTTTGCTGCGTCGATCTGCGCCTTTGCCGCGTCGGACTGAGCCTGCAACTTCATGCGCGTGGCTTCGTCGGCTTGAGCTTGCGATCTTGCCTGTGCGTCGCTGGAAGCCTGACGTTCGTCCGCACGGCGTGCCTCATCCATCTTCTTCACGGCGATCTCGCGCGCGTCTTCCGCAGTCTGGACCGCCTCTCGGGCAGCTGCAATCAGCGGCTTTCTTTCCACATGCTTGCTGATGGCATAATCGTCGGCGCTCTTCATCAACCGGACTGCGTGCTGGTAGCTGTCGCCCGCATATGTCTCCGCTCCTTCCGATTGAGCGATACGCAGCGCATTCCGCGCTTCGTAGAATTCCAAAGGAAGATTTGCGTTCAGGACAATGGGGTCGAACTTGTAGCCGGTGGGAAGGTAGCCCCCGCGCTCCATCAGCTCAACCTTCGCGTTCACTGGCTCGCTGGTCCCCTTGGTGTCTTCGCGAACGACGTTCTCGAGCACGACGACATCGCTGGGCTGCCGGACAGCATAGTAGGGCTCCGCCGTGACGATCAAAGCGAATGCCTGCAGGTCGGTGGTCGCGGTCAGCTTGCTTCGATCGTTTCCGCCCACCAACACTTCTCCAAGGTTCACTGCGCGGCCCTCGGGTGAAATCGCCCACAGGACGTAGGTGAGGTATTCGCTGCCGAAGGTAGTGGGATTCTGCAGGTTTCCGAAATCCGCTTCGACTTCCATGGTGCCGCGCTTGCTGCGCACCTTGGCTTTGCCGTCGGCTGAAGGCAACAGCGCCGTGCCGACAAGATCCACATCCGCGGCTCCGCTGCGATGCCGATAGTTGATCGCCTGGACTGTGCGGCTGGTCTCGATCACACGAAATGTGGACGTAGAAGTTGAGGTTTTGACAACCGTCGTCGTTTGCGAGGTGGTTTGAGCGAACGCGCTCAAACTGAGGGCACTTCCGATTGCTAACAAAAGCATGCGCTTCATGAGATCTCCTGCGGGCGGTACTCTGCCATGTTGCATTGTTCTTGCCTTGCGTTGACGGTTGCGAGTGTTGCTGCTTCGCGAGCTTTCGTTGTCAATGGCCGACGTGGAACTGGGTAATGTAGTCCATGAGCCCGAATACCTTCAGGAGCCAAATAACTACCGCAATCACTACAACGGCATTCAGGATTCCCTTGATCTGACCCTGCATGGGAATGAAGCGATTTACCAGCCATAACAACACACCGATGACGGCCAGTGTGATAACGAGAGTGACAAGTGACATTTTGATGTTCTCCAATCATTGTCTCGGAACCGATCGACACTCAGGACATCCTCGAGCAGTTTGAGGGGTTCGTATTGAATTTCTTGCGTCCTTCTTGCCTGATTTCACTTGGCGAATTGCTTAGGCGCATAGGGAGCGCAGACCCGCGAAAGAGAGGAGGCCCTTGTTTTTTCCTTGCACAACTCCGACGGCTGAGAGGTACGCATGTCAGATGGGCTCACTGAGTGTGGAGTCATCAGGAAGAGGAGAAACCTCACTCTTCTTCACGCTTATTCTTCCAAAGCAATGCAGGAATTTCTGAGCTACAGTGCTCACCTGAAAGCGTTGGGTTGGCGCGGGCGGCGTTGATGGGTGCGGGCAAGAGCACGGTTGCCAAAGGTTCATCGCACCGTTGCGGTCTCCGGGCTTGGGTTATGCCAACCACCGGCAGCGGCTATGATCGCATCTGCCGCTTTCGGCCCCCAGGTGCCGCGTTGATATGGGCGGACCGGGTGATGGGTCTTGAGGACCCGATCGACAACCGCCCATGCGGCTTCAACCGCGTCCTCGCGTGTGAAGAGCGCCCCATCGCCATGCATGGCATCGCCCAGGAGCCGCTCGTAAGGCGTTTCTTCTCCCGGCTGTCCTTCTGACAGGTAAAGCTCTCGCTGCTCTCCAACGAACTCCTGTCCCGCAAGCTTGACGCGAGCGGCGAGGGCGACGGCCGAAGCCGGAGAGAGCCGGAAGCGCAGGTAATTCGACCGGCCAGTCGTATGCACTGCGTCGGCAAAAAGCTTCTGCGGAGGCGGCTTCAGCTCCACCAGGATCTCGGTCGCGGTGTCTGGCAGATATTTTCCGGAGCGCAGAAACCACGGCACCCCATCCCAGCGCCATGAATCGATGAAGAGCCGCAGAGCGCAGAAGGTCTCCACGTCGGAGCGTCTGGCCACGTCTGGCTCCTTCCGATAGCCGGCGTATTGACCACGCACCAGATCGCCGGGCTTCAAAGGGCGCATGGCTTTGAAGACCTTGGCTTTCTCATTGTGCACGGCTCCGAAGTCCCTGCCCGCGGGTGGCTCCATGGCCAGCAGCGCCACGATCTGGAAGAGGTGGTTCTCGATCACATCGCGCAGGCAGCCTGCTGTTTCGTAAAACGCGCCGCGCGCTCCCACGCCGAAATTCTCCGACAGAGTGATCTGGACGCTGGCCACGTAGTTGCGGTTCCAGATCGGCTCCAGAAACGTATTGGCGAAGCGGAAATAGAGGATATTCATGATCGCTTCCTTCCCCAGGAAGTGATCGATGCGGAAAATTGAGTCTTCTGGAAACATCGCATGTGCAACCTGGTTGAGCTTGCGCGCTGAGGCCAGGTCGCGTCCGAACGGCTTTTCGACAATCACGCGCGCATTTTCCGCCAGGTTGGCGGCGCCGAGTCCTTTGATAACCGTCTCGAAGAGCGAAGGCGGAATGGCCAAATAGTGCGCTGGACGCCGCGCCTTCCCTAGCGCCTCTTTGATCGCGGTGAATGTATTGCTGTCTTTATAATCCCCGCTCACATACTTGAGCTGAGACAGCAGTTGTTCAAGCGCGCGTTTGTTATCGACTCCGCCCGATCGCTCGATGCTGTCCGTTGCACGTTTGCGCAGACGCGCCAGACTCCACTTTGGAAACGCAACGCCGATCACCGGAACCTTGAGGACGCCGCGTTTCACCATCGCATAGAGTGCCGGGAAGATCATCTTGTGGGCCAGATCGCCCGTCACGCCAAAGATCACCAGCGCGTCTGAATCAAGGGTGGCCATCAGGCGCCTCCTTTCAGGGCGTCGGCATTTCCCTCATGGCCACCGAACTGGAATCGAAGTGCGCACCATAGCTTGCCGGCGAATTCGTCGCGCAAACTCCTGCAAATCATGCCCAGTTCCATCTGTCTTTCCCTTCTCTTGAGAGCCATCGCTTTTTCGGCCATCCTCAATGGAGGACGATGGCGCCTTCCCACTCTTCGATGATCCACCAGGCCGTTCGGGCGGATACAGCGATCGCGCTGCCTGTCTCAGCCCGGCAAAGCGATTGCTATGGTTATATGCTGGAACGGCACGATGCGATTGCTACTTGCCTGTCGTCTGCATGGGCGCCTGCTGCGGCTGGCTGCGTGGAACCCACGCCAAGTCCCCGCTCAGCACGTAGATTGCGAGAGCCGCAGACATGAATAACGCGCCCAACCAGAAGCGCCAATCTCGATGCATTCGCTTCCAGTAGGGGCCGGGATCCGGTTCACCGCCGTCACTCGTTTTCCCTTCCCAGTTGTGTTTGTTTCCCGTCATTTCTTCTCCATTATTGCAGAGCGCGCGAAGCGCCTGGCGGCCAACTGCTGGCGCTCATTGCTTCCTGCCCGGCTTGCATTACGGTTTTTGAGTTCCCGCTGTGGTAACCTGTGCCGGCTGCGCCGCATCGGTAATCGATGAGTTCTTTGGCGGCGCAGGTTGGTCAGGCGGCATCGCGGTTCCTGCCGGGAAGATGAGAATCTGGATCGAACCCCAATCTGCGTCAAGGTTCGCGCCTGTCTGCTTGCCCATCCCAAGGGTCTTAAGCTGGCTGTCGTCAAATCCAAAGTTGTTGACCAGGTACTCGCGCACAACCATTGCCCTGGCCTGGGTGAGTACCAGGTCCTTCTGGTCATCGCCTTCCATGCCTGTGGAGACCACGACCACCGCAAATCCAAACTTGTTGCCTGCAAGGTACGCGCCGCCTGCATCGAGAGACTTCTCGTTCTTCAGCTTGGCCGAATCGCGGGTATCGAAGAGCTGTTTGGCTGTAAAGGTAAATGCCTTCAATGGGGCCCCCTGCGGAAGCCCTCCAATTCTATTTGCTGTCAGATCCCCCGAATCTTCATACCCACGCTTTTTGAAGTACCCGCTCAAGATGAAGTTGTGCTTGAGGGCCTCCATATTCTCCTGAAAGTCGGTCACGCCAGCCTGCGCCTGGACCATCGTGGCCTGCAGTGTAGTCGTTGTCTGTTGCACGTTGTTATAAAGCTGTTTGTCGTTGACCAGTGCGCCCACGGTTCCCTGGCCGGAGTCGATCTTGGCAGTTACTGAGGCGATATGCTCCGATGCAAGGTTCGCGTTCTGCATGGTCTGTTGACTGCTATCCAGAATGACACTTGCTTTCTTGATCAGGTCTCCCATCACGATCGGCGGCTGACTCTGGATCGTCTCGCCATTCTTTACGTCGGGCTGGCCGTTCGTTCCGAAAGAAATCGCCAGGTACTGATTGCCAAGCAATCCCTCGGTTTCAATCGTGGCCACAGAGTCTTCCTTGACGATGGCGTGCGTTGACTTATCGAGGTCAACAAGCACGGTTATCTTGTCGCCGGGCTTGTCAGGCAATGCGATGCTATGCACAGTTCCGCTGATCACTCCGCCGACCTGCACGTTGGCCCCGGCAGCCAAGCCTGCCACATTATCGAATTGCGCTTTCACCTGGTAGGTAGAGCTGAATAGGTACTGCTTGCTCCCTACGATGAAGACTCCAGCGGCAAGAACTGCCAGTGTCACAAAAATGAATGCTCCTAGCCGTGCCACTCTTGTCATATACCCTCCTACGACTACTTCAAAAATTCCTTCACAAACTTGATCTCGCTCCGCTCAAGGTCTTCAAAACTGCCTGCGATTACCACGTTTCCTTGATCCAGAAGGGCCAGCCGGTTCGCGATCGTCCTGGCGCTGTGCAGATCGTGAGTGACGACGATAGACGCCATCTGCCGTTCACGCTGCAGCTTGAGAATCAAGTCATCGATTTCCCCGGAGCTGATCGGATCAAGGCCGGCCGTGGGCTCGTCAAGAAGCAGGATCTCCGGCTCCAATGCAAGCGCTCGTGCCAGACCAACACGCTTCTTCATACCACCGGAAATATCGGAGGGCATCTTATCGAGGTCGCCTTCCATTCCAACCTCTGCCAGCAACTGCTCCACACGGTCTCCTCGTTCGGACCTCGACATTTCTCCCCGGTGTCGTTCGAGTGGGAACGCTACATTTTGAGCGATGGTGAGCGAATCGTAGAGTGCCGCTTGCTGAAACAAGAAGCCCATCTTCTTTCTGATTTCGCCCATCCCATCAAGAGCCAGCCCGACTATCTCCTGGCCATTGATGCGAATCGAACCCGAGTCAGGCTGATCGAGGCCGATGATGAGCCTCAGCAATACGCTTTTGCCTGTTCCACTTCGTCCGAGCACGGCCAGTGTTTCGCCGCGGCTTACACTCAAACTCATTCCATTCAGAACCTTTTGAGTTTCGAAGGCCTTCTGCAGATTCTCGACGGCGACAACGGGCGCGCCGCCGTCTTGCTTAATTTCCGCTTGCTCCATCGCTATGTCATAGGCTGTGGCCATTCTGAAATTCACCTAACGCGAAATCCTGGGTTAGTGGAAGACAACGAGAATGAGTTTGACCAGCACCACATCGGCCAGAATCACGAACAGCGATGCAAGAACCACGGAGTTGGTGGCTGCTCGGCCCACTCCCTCCGCGCCTCCGCGCGTGCGCATTCCCTGGAAGCAGGCAACAAGCCCAATAATCAGGCCAAACACTGCCGTCTTGAATGTGGGCGGCAAAAAGTCTCTGAGAGTTGCGCCACTGAAGCCTGTATTGATGAAGTGGTGCAGGGAGATTGGCTCCGCAAGAGTCTGCGCAACCCAGCCCATCAGCAGGCCGCCCGCGTCCGCGGCAACGGTCAGCAGAGGCAGCATCAGGATGCATGCCAGAATGCGCGTCGCCGCCAGAAGTCTGTAAGGGTTAATCGCGGATGCCTCGATGGCGTCGATCTGCTCGGTCACCTTCATCGACGCCAGCTCGGCGCCAATGCCGGCTCCCACGCGTCCACTCACCACCAAGCCTGTAATAATCGGGCCCATCTCCTGAATCACTGCGAAGACGATGGCCGAGGGGAGCAGTGACTTGGCCCCAAATCTCGTCATGCTCTCGCGGGTTTCCATTGACAACACAACGCCTACAGCGGCGCCTGCCAAGGCCACCAGCGGCAAAGACTTGGATCCGACCTCGTCCATTTGACGAATCAGTTCGCGCCATTCATACGGCGGCGTAACCACTGCCTTGAGAACCTGCCAGAAAAATATCCCCAGGTTTCCAAACCACTCGAGGAACCCGGTACACACGCCCGAGCCAAAGCAAAAGACTGAAGCCATGGGTGTGGTTCGCTGCTCCGGAAGCGGCGGGTTTGTGTCCGCAACTGTCGTGAATCCGCTGTCGCTCAATGGTTTGGACCAGGGTCTGGTGAACCGTGCGCGTTGCTAAGGTGCATGCGAGAAAGCAGGGAGTGGGGTCCGCTATAGAAGAACTCCAGGCTGATGTTCTGGCCCATGTAGGCCAGCATGCTGTAGTTGCCCATGCGGAAGGCATCCTTGGCGCCGAAGCGGTTAGGATACCAACCGTAGACCGCGGTAAACGTGCCCGCATAGGGTGAGACAAGCGCAGGAAGAGAGAACACGCGGTGACCGTCTTCCCCATGTCGTCCTGTCAATGTGGATACCATTGCATGACGCAGCCGCGGGAATACGCCTGTGCATTCACAGCGGTAGTACAGCGTATCGTCCTTGAAGGCTTCCGCGAGCGCATAACGCGCCGTTGTGCCGGCTACCCCGATTCCGAAGTTCGACCCGAATCGCCTGCCGTAACCAGCCATGCCTTGACTCCACTCCGGAGGCGCATTACCGGCCTGGTTGATGCCTGCCGAGACGCCGGCGCCGACAATCGTATACGGACCGAAGGCGTCGAAGGCATAGTTCTTCAACCTCGTTGCCTGCGTTGGACGCGTGTACGTCAAGTCAATCTGCGCTGAGGTTGCGCTTGTTACCGTGCCCGAGGAATCTCCTGAAAAAGTCAACGATTGCGACCTTGCCGACCCTGGTAAACTTGCCACGAATGCGGCGGCCAGAAGCACGAGCATCTTTCTGCGGACGTTGATTCCGAAAGCTGCCGGCCAGATCGATCGGCTACGTTGCCTGACCGCCAGATCTCCTTGGCAGACGTGCGGGGGATGCGAAACCCGTTTCATCGTCGATGGTTTCAAGGGCTCTCCTCCAACAGGCTTTGCCTTTTCTCAACACGCAGGCCGCTGTCAACGACATAGGTTGGCGATCGGCTGCGTCCATTGAGATATTGCCAGAGTTGGAACCTTCATGGATGGTCACATTTGCTCGCAATCGCAAGCAGGCATCTTGTGTCCCGTATCTATCGACGGCGTCAACCAAGCCCCTCCTGACTGCACTGCATGACTGCGCCACACCTGTCCAAAAGAGCACACTTTCCATCTTCCCGTTGTAAGATGATGGCTGAAACAGCGCCTGTGTTCGGCGAGGAGACCGTCATGTCCGAAGTTCATGCTTTCCCTTCCATCCCCACCAAAATCCTGTTGCCCATCGACTTTAGCCCATCGTCCCAGGCTGCTTTGGAGATGGCAGCCGACCTTGCTCTGCACTTTCACGCCGAACTCTATCTTGTGAATGTGATCCCCATGTTTCCCACCACGACGATCCCTGACCTTATTCCCGAAGGCGAATTCTTGCAGGAGGCCAGGACGCATGCGGAGCGCCATCTGGCCAAGTGCCATGCAGCTCTTGTGGCCAAGGGAGTGAAATCAACTTCCAGTATTGAAGTTGGCAATGACATTGCGGGAAGCATCATGGAAGTGGTCGAGCGCGAGCATATCGATATGGTCGTCATCTCCACGCACGGCATCTCCGGCTGGCATCCGCTGGTCTTCGGCTCGATCGCGGAGAAGGTTGTCAAGCTCGTGCAATGCCCACTCCTGCTTCTTCGCTCAGCCAAGCCAGACACATCTGTGAAGTCCCCATCGGGGCGCTCAATCGAATGGTGGTAAGAAGCACCGCGGTGCTGGCGGCCAATCGTGGCGCCGTTCGCTGCGCGACGCTGCTGCTTCCGATCAGGTGACTCCTGTTGTTTCCGGTTTCCCGGATTCCTACCCTTTCTGCCAAGGCATCCGGGCCGGTTCTTGCGATGAGCAAAACAGAACAGACTCGAGCTTGCGCCAAATGCCAAAATAATGAGTGCTTGAGTGTAACCGCGCTGCAAGCGCAGGGGGCTGTCTGCCCCAGGTGTGACGCCAACTCTCCCTCATGCTGCTCGGGACCGCGTTGCCGATGCCAGACCTCCAGGAAGCCTTTGATCGCATTGTCTGAAGGGTTTCCCAGCGGTCTTCAATGGATTCGCCACAATCAACGGTTTTTCCCAATCCAACGTGGCTTGCTCCTGGGCATTCATTTACCGCACCGGGAAAACCGCTGAGAGCAGGGCCATTTTGAAAAATAAACACGCCGAGATTACCTTCGAGTCCGCTACTTTTCTTGCCAACGCGGGGCTTGGTCGAAAGATCGTTGAACTGGAGCCCAAAGAGACCTTTTTCTGTCAGGGAGATGCGGCCAACACCGTATTCTTTCTCCAGAGAGGCCGGGCAAAACTCTCAGTCGTTTCGGCGAATGGCAAAGAGGCCACAATCGCGCTTCTCTCCGTCGGCGACTTCGTTGGCGAAGAGTCGCTGGCATCCGTTCCGGGACTGCGTCTGGCAACGGCCTCGGCCGTCAACTCGTGCGCGGCGCTCAAGGTCACACGGGAGGAGATGGCTCGTGTGATGCATGACGAACCTGTGTTCGCCGACTTCTTTGTGAAGTACCTGCTGACCCGCAGCATGAGAACCCAGGCCGATCTCGTCGATCAGCTCTTCAATTCCAGCGAAAAGCGCCTGGCCAGAATTCTCCTTTTGATGGCCGAGTTTGGCAAGCCGGGAGAACGGGACACATTCATTCCCCCCATTTCCCAGGAAACACTGGCGGAAATGATCGGCACCACGCGGTCCCGCGTCAGCTTCTTCATGAATAGATTTCGCAAGCTTGGCTTTATCGATTACAACGGCCGCATCCAGGTAAATAAGTCTCTGCTTAACGTAGTTCTTCTCGACCAGTTGCCAGAGCACAACTCGCTCAAGGCGGCTCTTCCGATCATCGGAGCCATTCTAAAGCCGGTCGTTCCGCTGGTTGAAACCATCCTCAAGCCCGTCATACCCTTGGTTCAAACCATCCTGAAGCCGGTGATTCCATTCGTCGGAGTGATCAAACGTAAATTGTCCGTTGAACAACCGGGGGCGTGACCATAACCCATCTCCGCCTATTGTGCGTCAATGAGCACCGGCGGAATCTTAAAATCGCGACTAAACTATTGATTCTATGGCGCTGCAGGATTCGAACCAATTTGTAACTATTGACAGATGAACACATTACTGAGTTTCAGCTTACATCTACCCCCCGTATCTACACCCTTTTAAGCTGCTGTGTCCAGACTAGCCTGGATAATTCGTGAGGCCTGATTTAGCGAAAGCCTTTTATGCTACAAACATGTTGACGAAACAGTGTTTAAGGCACATTGAGAGGCTTTCGCTTGAACGATTCTACCGCGACAGAGCGTTTGTTGTTTGCAGAGATTTTCGATAAGCCGGTGGTGATGGAATTCGACCAGCGGCAGGGCAGTTCCGATGGCGGTGCCGTGCTGTTGAAAGCCGCAGAGCGGCGTTATGGGTTGGTCGCCGCGATGTCTGGCTGTCTGCGCGATTCACGGCAAGCTGGCAAGGTCGATCATCCGTTGCAGGATCTTTTCAAGCAGCGCGTCTTCTCCATCGGCTGCGGTTATGCGGACGCCAACAACTCGGCTCGATTGGCTGCCGATCCCATGCACAAGATGCTGCTGGACCGCGATCCGGTTACTGGCCTCGATATGGCTTCGCAGCCGACGCTGTCGCGCTTTGAAAATGCGGTTGGTCCGCGTCAGCTTTATAGCACGGGCGCGGCGCTGGCCGAGAGCGTGATCGAGCGTCATGCGTAGCGGCGGTTCCTGGGAACGGGCTGAATGGGTTCGGGCAAAGGTTCGCAGCAGGGGCGAAGAAAAGAAAAAGAAGAAGGGGGGGTGGGGTGGGGGGGTTATTTTTCTAGTTACCCCCCACAAAGCGCTGCCCGTTGGGTGTTTCCCTGGTTTGAGGCCCAAGATGTTGTGGGGTTTTGCTATCGAAAATGGTCGAAAAAGCCTTGAATTTACGGTCGGGATTCGGCGCGGTTTGGGGGAATGGGTAAACCGGCTGGGGGCGTGCGGAGCGTCGATGGGTCGGAGGTCAGGCATACGGCTATTCTGCGCTTCTTTAGGGTAATTATCGGTAACAGCGATTGCGGAGGCCTTATGGCGGGGGGACGATGGCAGCGACGGGCTGGTGCGGCTGGAGCGCGGGGGCGCATTGCGGCGACGGTTTTGCATGACCGGATTGAGCTTGAGTTGCCGCTGGTGCGGAGGGATTTTGCGGCGTGAGTGTAGCCTGAGTCCTTAAGAGCTAAAGACTATAAGAACTGATAGATATGAGTATCCCACCCAAGCCACAAAGGCAAACACGTGGCTTGGATGGGGCACCCGGCCTGGAGGGCTACAGAAGTGTCGGCCTGGAGGAGGACGAACAGGGGGTTTGGACCAGGATTTGCAGGAAAGTCGGCTTGCCGGCGGATAAAAATCGGGAAAAGTCTGCGCGGGGGTGGGCCGATTGAGGCAAACGTCTGCAAAATAAGGTGTATTTGGGGCTATTTTGGGGGTATTTGGGCGGGTTTGCGGAGCATGGAGGGCGTCCGCGGGCGTAATCTTGCAATATATATTCAATCGGATATAATGATGTTATGAAAGTCCTGCGGTTTCTCGGCGATTCGCATAAGGCCTTGTGCGATTTTCCCAAGGATGCGCGTCAAAACGCCGGTCGCCAGCTTTTGAAGGTGCAACGAGGGGATTTGCCGGACGATTTTCAGCCAATGTCCGATGTCGGCAAAGGTGTGGAGGAGATTCGGGTCTGGGAGGAATCGGGGACTTTCCGCGTGATGTATGTGGCGAGACTCGCCGACGCGGTTTATGTTCTTCACGCATTTCAAAAGAAGACGCGGGAGACTTCCAAGCGGGATAAAGAGATTGCCAAACTGCGGTTCAAACAGTTGATGCGAGGTGATTGATGAGCGAACTGGAAATGCGGGAATTTGCCAATGTCTGGGATGCGATTGCGGACACGCCGGAAGAGGCGGCGAACCTGAGTTTGCGCTCCGATCTGATGGACGAGATCGAGGCGATTATCAAGACGAATGGCTGGACACAGAAAGAAGCGGCGAAGCGCTGCGGAGTGACGCAGCCGCGCATCAACGATCTGCTGCGAGGGCGGATTGCGCGCTTTTCGCTCGATGCGCTGGTCAATATCGCTTCAGCGCTGGGGCGCAAGGTTCGGGTTAGTCTTGAGGATGCGGCGTGATAAAGAGCTATAGAAAGAGATATCCCAGGTCTGAGAATCCAGACCTGGGGCACCCGGCCGTGGCCCAGAGGTAGAATGATGGCTTGGCCGAGGTAATTCCCAATGGATCGAGAAGAGGCTAAGCCGTCCCCGCCACAGGGTTTGCAGCCCGTGCTCGGGACAACCCTCGACATCGTCTCGAAGTCTGTCGCGGCCTTTGCGATTGTTCTGTATGGCTGCGGCTTTCTGATTACGTCAATTCACCAGTTCAGCTACGGATTTGTGGAGACTAATCCATTTCGTCCAAGGATCGCTTCCGCTGGCGCTTGGTTCCTCCTGTTTACGGCGGTGCCGCTAGCTATTGCAAGAGGTATGCAAAGGTATCGGCATCTCTGGGCGGGACAAGAGAAATGGTGGCATAATATCGGTGCTATTCTCTTTGAATACTACGTCGCCTGTTTCTTCTTCGGTCCAGCTTTTTTTTGGATGTTTGATTTCTATGTCGACCCCATGGCAGTCTTGCCAACTCCGACAACATGGAAAATGGTTGAAGCTGTTCTTGCCCTTCTTGCCGTTCTTGTTCTCATCACTCTTTGCGTCTGGAAGCGTGTTCCGTGGTATGTATCAGGTATAGCCTCGATCATTCTTGTTGGCAATTTCATTCGATCTGCCTCGATCGAACTGTTTGCGTTCGGGCACTTTCGGTTCAGCGCCATTTGGCTTTGGTTCTTTGCCATTGGGATAATTGCGCTTCTTGAGATGAAGGTGCGCTCCTGGAAGCCGAGACTTGGGGACTGGCCCCAGACAATTTTTCTCGTGCTTGGAGCACTGCTAATATTTGCGTCGTACTACTATCCGCACATAAAGTCCTCCTGGGGCGGAGGGTCTCCGATCCCGGTAACTATCTACTTCACGAAAGATTCGATCATCATGCCTAACCAAAGTGTTGGGGCCTTGCTTGTAGACGAATCGGACGCGGGATTATATGTTGTCGGCAAGAACGACAAGAAGGCGACGTTCATACCTCGCGGCTCGGTTGGGCTGGTCTACTATTCCGGCGCTTCCGGCTATTTAGTGG
>PLFY01000054.1 GCA_003138365.1 Acidobacteriaceae bacterium | reverse complement strand
GAGACCGGCGCTACACTTTTTACGGGTACATAACCAGACGGTCAGAGACCTAGTTCGACCTTCAGCGTGATACCCACATCGGAGATTTTCTCCTCCGGCATTTCAACCTTCAAGGATGCCTCGTCCTGCTTCCACTTGAGTTCGCCCTTGTGGCCCAGCAATTCCACGTTGCGAATCTTGCCGGCATTTTGCGGGCTTGCCAGACCGAGTGCATTGACCACTGCCGCCTTATCCGGCCAGCCCATCACGAAAGCATAGACCGTGCCGTTCTTGGCGGTGAAGCGAACATCCTCGGCAGTGAGGTCCTTCTGTTTATCCTCGTTGAAGTTACCCGATTCGATCTTGACCTTGGTGGATGGGCCTTCCCCGTAGATCTTCCACGGACGCGTGCTGTAAATGCCTTCGCTGTTCACTGCCATCCACGCAGTGATTCCTTCGAGGGTCGTCATCTCCTCAAAGTCCAGTTCGCCGGAGTTGGGCAGCGGGAAGTTCAGCAGCAGGTTACCGTTCTTGCTGACAATATCCACTAGCAAGTCGACGACCTTCTTCGCCGTCTTGTATTTCTGCCCGCGCTTGTAGTGCCACTGGCCGATGCAGGTGTCGGTTTGCCACGGGTTCGCCGCGATCAGGTCGGAAACGCCGCGTTCATGATCCAGCAGGCACGTGCCGATGGCGCAATCCGAGGCCAGCTTGCTGGTATAAATAGCCTCCGTCTGTCCGCCGTGCAACTGGGCGCTCACGTTGTAGAGGTGCGAGACCATCTTCAGCCCGTAATCCTCGAATGGAAGGTGACCGTCGGTGTAAAGCAGGTCAGGCTGATACTTGTCGATGAGGTCGGTCATGCGGTCAAGGTAATGCTGGCGCCATGCGGCCGGAATGCCTTCGTCGGTCCAATCGAGTTTGTCAATGAACCTTGCGCAATCGGCATCATGATACAGGTCGGCATATTGAGGATCCACACCGTCGTACGACACGCCGGCCAGCGGGCCAGTCTTGTCCGACCCGTGACTCACGGCAAACCACTTGTAACTGATCCAGAGGTGCTCACTTACTCCGAAACGCAATCCCTGGTTCCGCGCCGCCTTCTGCCAGGTCCCAACGATATCTCTCTTTGGGCCCATGTTGACCGCATTCCACCGCGTGTACTTCGAGTCCCATAGGTCGAAGTTATCGTGGTGGACGCCCATGCTGACAAAGTACTTTGCGCCCGCCTTCTTATACAAGCTCATCAAATGTTCGGGGTCCCACTTGGCTGCCTTCCAGTTATTGACCAGATCCTTGTAGCCCACCTTTGTCGGGTGACCGTAAGTCTCGACGTGGTACAAGTACTGATCCGAACCTTGAATGTACATGTTGCGGGCGTACCAATCCCCATCTTCGATGGCCGACTGCGGCCCCCAGTGAGCCCATATGCCGAACTTCGCATCGCGAAACCAGTCCGGAATCCGGTAGCCCTGGAGCGATTGTCTCGTGGGCAGAAAGTTTCCGCCCTGCGCGGCCTGGCCCTTTGCAAATCTTGAGAGAGCAAGAGCGGAACATGCGCCGCCCATCCATTGAAGTAACTCACGCCTGTTCAATGCCATTGCGGGTTCATTCCTTTCATGGTTCAGTTCGCGTTCAAATACAAACTTCGCGGTCTTCTGTTTCTTCCAAGTTAGCTTGACCTATTTCACAATTGAAACCATCATCGCCTGGCGAAGCCGTTCTTCCGCCTCCGCGTTCCAGTAGCCGCAATCCAGTTCGAAGAAGACTGAAGTGTACGGAATCGTCATATTGGTCTTGATCACCAGAATGCGAAAGACCTGGGCGGATTGATCCAGCCTGGCTATAATCCGGTCGTGTTCAAGGTGCTCGGCGCTCGATCCGTGCAGGGCCTCATGGAGCTGCTGCTTGTAATCCGCGATGCCCGGCGCATCGTTCTCTTTGACAAAGCCAAGCTCCTTGTCGACATAGACATTTGCCCGGATGTGACTGCACGCTGTAATTGCCTCCAGGACTTTCCGCACCACATGAATCTGATCTTCGCCGGCCGCAATCGTTTCGATTCCGGGCTTCGATTGAGCGGGATAAGCCGAATCGGCAACGACGATCCAGTTGCGATGCCCGAACAGCGGCAGAAGGGCGCTAAGTTGGCGCTCCCAGCAGGCTACAGGTGAAGTGACTAACTCGGTCATCGTTTTGTTTCCTCGTTACCGCGCCAGGTTGCCGGTCCCGGTCAACTCTTCATCCGCGCAGACTGCCACCTTGCCGCACTTACCGGAGGCCATCAGGGCATAAGCATCGCTGGCCTGCTCCAGCGGAAACCGGTGGGTGACGATATCGGCCGGATGCAGGTTCCAACGGACCAGGCGCTCCACCAACTCTTCCATCAGCCACGTCGAGGTGACCCACGATCCATAAAGCGTCTTCTGATCGTGAATCATGTCGGGAGATGGATTGATTTCGACCTTGCCGCCTTCGCCGATGAAAACAATCTTTCCCCACTTGCGCGTGGCGCGAATCGCCGTAGCCCGCGCCAAATCATGCGCCGAACAATCCACCGCGCGCTCCACGCCGAAGCCGCCTGTCAGTTCCCTCACCTGCGCCACGTTGTTTGGCCCCGACGGCAACACCGAGTCACAGAGGCCAAGGTCAATGGCGATCTTCATGCGCTCCGGAACCACATCGATTCCGATGATTTTGGTTGCGCCGAGTTTGCGGCAGAGCGCGCCCGCAGCCAGGCCCACCGGCCCTAGGCCAGTAATCAACACGGCGTGATTCCCGTTGATTCCGATCTTTTCCAGACCCTCATAGACCGTTCCGAACCCGCAAGCCACCTGCGCGCCATCGGCAAAAGAAAGCTCATCGGGCAGAGCGATCAGATCCTTCTCCTCCGCAATCATGTACTCGGCCATTCCGCCGTCGCGCTGCCATCCGTAGGCACGGCGATACTGGGCGCTCGTGCATGAAATCATGTAGCCACGCCGGCAATCGTTGCACACTCCGCAGCCGGAGATGTGATACACAATCACCCGATCCCCGGTCTTGAAGCGGCGGCAGCCCTCGCCGGCGGCCACGATCCGGCCGCAAGGTTCGTGGCCGGCGATCACTCCCTGATAGCCTTCAGGGCCCTTCCCCAGGTGCTCGCGATAGATACATCGAATATCCGAGCCGCAGATCGTCGAAGCCTTCACGCGCAACAGCACTTCTCCGTGGCCCGGAACCGGTACGGGCACTGTGCGCATTTCGACCGTGCTGTTGCCGGGCAAATAGGCCGCAGTCATCGTTTCTTTCATTGCGCCGCTCCCCCCCCCGCTCCCCATTCATAGATGTATCCGTTTACATGCCGATGCGAAGCACAGTTCCGCCAGCGCAATCTTACGCCGGAGCGATCTCTCCGTCGATGTCCCAGAGGTCTTCCCAGGCCTGCCCATCCTTCCATAGGAAGACCTGCCCTTTGATCAAGCGGCAGTTTCGGTCGATTCCGGCGATCTCTCCCATTTCTTCGTCCGTCAGTGGATCGCCGGCAGCCCCCGCGAGATTTGCCCGGTAGTGATGGATTGAAAACGGGATCGGCGTCTGTCCGCGCTGCACCGCCCACTTGATGCAAACCACGGCGGGATGAATCCCGTGCGCCTGCGCAATTTTCACGATGACCGGATCTTCGGTGGGCGTTGTGTCTTCCGCAGTGCGGTCGCGCTCGGGCCTCCCTGGAGAACCGATGGGGCAGTAGCCGATGGGCTGAATGCCGTTTTCTACGACAAACTTGAATAACTCCGGCTGCTGAAAATGCGGGTGCAGCTCCATCTCGTTTACCGCCGGCCGGATGCGAGCGTCTCGCAACAAAAGTTTCAGCTTGGGTATGGTCATGTTGGACGTGCCGATATGCCGCACCAAGCCCATGTCCACCAGATCTTCCATCTTGCGCCAGGTTTTCATATAGCTTTCGTGGATATAGGGCTTGGCGTCGGGGCTGCGGGAGCTGACATCGCAGCCGGGCGGATGAAAGTTGGGAAAAGGCCAATGCACGAGATACAAATCGAGGTCCTCAAGGCGAAGGTCGGCCAGCGACTTGCGGCACGAGGCGATCACATCGTCCTCACCGTGCTTGTCGTTCCATAACTTCGAGGTAACCCAGAGTTCCTCGCGCTTGATTCCGCCTTGCACAATCTCTTCGAGTGCAGACCCAACTTCCGCCTCGTTTCCATATACCGAGGCGCAATCGAAGTGCCGGTAGCCAACCGCGGCCGCACCCTTGACCGCCTCCGCCACCTGGCTCGGAGTCACATGATCGGACCCGAACGTCCCCAGGCCGACGGCTGGCATTGTGGCCCCGGTATACAGCTTTCTTTGTGGAATCGCCGCTGGATCGATGGAGGCCGACCCGCTCTCGCTTGCCTTGTTCATCCCTGCTCCTTGCCGACAAGAAGGCTATCGCGAACCACGGCAACCGTGCAATCGGTTCCTGCAATCGGATTCTGCAATCGGCTTCTGGATCAACGCTCAAGAATGATTGAAGGAGAAACCGCTCATCAGCCGGCGCGCACCAGCAGACAGGTGATGTTGTCGTTGCCTCCGGCTTTCTTCGCCGCTTCCACCAGGCGGCCGCAAAGGTCGCCCAGCGGAGAATCGCCAGAACCATCGTCGTTGAGCAAGGATTCAATCTCCGCGTCGGAGAGCTCGCGGCTCAAGCCGTCGGAGGAGAGCAGAAAGAGGTCGCCGGGCTCGGCCTCGAGCTCAAAAATATCCGGCGTCACCTGGCATTGCGTCCCCAGAGCGCGGGTGATGACGTTCCTGAGCGGTGAGCGCAACGCCTCGGAGTGGGTCATGCGGCCCATTCTGACCTGCTCCTCGACCAGCGAGTGGTCCAGAGTGAGCTGCGCCAGGCGGTGGTTGCGCAGCCGGTAACAGCGGCTGTCGCCGATGTTGAGCACCCAGACGCGGTTCTCTTCCACCACCAGGCCCACTAGAGTGGTGCCCATGCCGCTCAGCTTGTTGTTGCGCAGGGAACGGGAGAAGATGGTCTCATTGGCGGCGCACAAGGCCTGTTCAGCCACCTCCGGCAGGGTCACGGAATGGGAGCGGTCACTAAGGAGGCGCATCACCACATCGACAGCAAGGGAGCTGGCGATCTCCCCTGCCGCCGCGCCGCCCATGCCGTCACAGACAACATAGACTCCGTGCTCGACGGAGAAGCCGAATGCATCTTCGTTGGACGGACGCTTGCGGCCGCGATCGGAAACCGCGGCAGCCGTGTAATTGACTACAGCCGAAGCCAAGAAGAATCTCCCATCGACCAGTTTACACGGGTTAGCGAAGTCCGTGGAACGGGAGGAAGCTCGCGTCAGTGCGCTGTCTGATTCCCGGCGGTGTCCGCCAGCGGCGGAGGGGCAGGCAGATCGAAAACCTGGATTGCGCCGGCGTTGAGCACGGCGACGCGCCTGCCGGAGGGCGAAATGGCAACATTGCCGCCGGCATCGAGTGCCGGGCTGGCCGGCGCCTCCAGCGCAACCTTGCCGTCAGCCGCATTGAAGACCCTGACCAACTGCCCTTTCACGTCCTCGCGGTCGACCGGGGCGCTGGCGTTGACCGCATGGTTTACGGCCAGTGTCTCTTGCGCCAGGCGTGAGCCATCCGGCCCCATCACCACCAGCGGCCAGATCGCCGACGCGGAAGTGGAATCCTCCCAAAGACGGTGGCCGCTTGTGTCCATCGCCACCAGCTTGCGGCCGCCCGACCCATTACACCCTGTCACCAGCACCTCCCGCTGCGAGACGAAGTCGAAAGCAGGCGAGCAGGCCGAGTCAACCCGGCCCAGAACCCTGCTGCCGCCGCTGAAGTAGTTCAGGTTCAGCAGCCACTGCTGGCCGTTGCCGCGCAAACTGTCAAGGTACCCGTCGGAGTTGATGGGCAGATGGACGGTCGAGGGAACGCGGCTCACCAGCATCACCCGGCCGGACTCCAGGTGCAGAATGCGCAGCACCAGATCGGTCTTCCCGGCATCGGTCTTCCCTGCATCGGTCTTCGCGAGATCGGCTTGTCGATCGGGCTTGACCTGATCGCTCCGGCCTAAACTGGGCTGCCCCGTCTTTTGGCCATCGGCGAGATCGCCGGTTGCGGCCAACGCGGGCTCCCGTGAGTTGGTCACCATAAAATGCTGCGTGGGATCAAGCTCCACCCAAAGCAGCGGCCCCGGAAATTGCAGCAGCGGCTTCAGTTCCAGCTTGGCGTCGCCCTCCTGCAGCCCATCCCGATCGCGCAGCAGGAAGTGGGCGTCCTTGAGCATCCACAAGTAGCGCACCCGGTCGTGTACGGTCCACAGGGCCTCGGACTCGACTTTGCCCTCTGGCAGCACCACTACCACGGCGCGAATCTGGCGCTCGTCGCTGCCTGCGCTGGCTCCCGCCTCGCGGCGCATGAGTCCGGGAACGCGAAAGGTAAACAGCAGGCGGTTTTCGTCCAAGAAGTCCAGCGAAGCCATGCTGTTCCGCGCACCCAGGTAGATGGGGCCGGGCGCGGTAAACCCAATCGGCTCTATGGGAATGGTGAATGCGGGAGGCACAGAGGGCTTGTCGGGAAGCCGGTCGGGAAGCGGGCGCTGCTTGCCCTCACGAGACTGCCCGTCGCGAGACGGCTCCGCGCCAGACAGTTCCGGCCCGAACGCGGCGTTTGCCTGCGCCTGCGCCGCCAAGGCGCACAACAACACGCCGGCAACCGCCAGACCCAAGCCCGCACGTTTGTTCATCCTTGACCGCAGAAGCCAAATCGCCATCGAACTGTATTCTCGCCGATGCGGGCTGTTTTGGGGAGTGATACGCCTCGCTCACGAGAAATCCGATACTTGGCCAAACGGCCGCGGCCCCAGGGGCAGAATCCAGCGCTTCACACTTTGCAATAAAATATGCAATTTCTATGAGGGTTGAATGGAGGCGAAGAAACGGTGTGGGGTAGGGGGGGTGGGGGGGTAATCTTCTAGTAAACAGCAGGCAGGGCCCCGAATCTGTCCCCAGGCGTGATTTGAACGGAGGCGTGATTTGAACCTCCGCTGGGACTATTGTGCGACGACGGCGGGTTATTTTGTGCAAGGCGAAGTGGGACATGCGCAGGAAGGTGAGGGAAACACGGGGTTGGAACGGCTGGGCGAAAAACTGTTCGCGACTGGGAAGGTGCCCCCGAATGAACTTGATGGACGCATTGGACTCTGTTGGCGTCAACCGAGGATTGCTTCCGGTTTGGCGGTAATTCACCATGAATGCCATTTCCCATCGCCGTCGCGGAGGGCGATGAAAACGCGACACAGCTATAATCGGAACAACGATTCCCAAGATCAGACAAATGCCGGGGGCGTTACGAAATGGCGACTTTCGAACCGAGGCAGGAACCTGCGGCGAACACTCCCCCGACAGCCGAAACCTGTTATCAGTGTGGGGCCAAGAATGTCAACGCCCAATCATTTTGTGGTGCCTGTGGATCGTCTCTGTCCCTGCAGGAATCTGTCCCTGCAGGAATACATCTCTAAGCAGGTATCAGAGAATCTCGAAGCAGGTATCAGAGAATCTCGCTGCCACCATTCGAGACCGTGACGTCCTAGAGACCGAAAGTTCAATCAAAGTCTTTGAGCGTGCTTGGGGCTGGGTAAAGATCGTAGGCGCAATTGCAGCGGTGCTGCTGGCGATTATGGGTGCAGGTATTTTGTGGAAGGTGTCGGACTGGTGGCATGCAGTAGACACTGCGAAGAGCACCGTGACCGAAACAGCAAATACAGCCAAGCAACAAATACAGGATTCTTCGAACAGTTCGCTGACTTCTGTTCAGAACGCATCCCTCGCCGCGCAGAAGGCGAGTGGTCAGGCAGCCACCGATGCGAAGGCGCAATCTCAACTCATGTCGAGAGCCGCCTCCGAGACCAAGCAAGAACTTTCCCAGGAGAGCGCAGACGTCAAAAACCAGGTGGAGGCGACGAGGTCTCAACTTGGAGCTGCCCAAGCTCTTCGTCCAGGAATGGAGGAAACTCAAAAGCAACTTGCGACTGCCCTGGAGCAGGTTCAGGCCCAGCAAAAGGCAATATCGAGTTCGCAGAACTTCGTGAAGGAGATATTCAGTTCTTACACAACAGACATCATCTCAGTCGGAAATGAACCTAAAAGCGCATACGCGATCCAACCGCAAGGGGAGAAACCGTTCAATATCAATGGAAAAAACATCGCGTTTGTTTACCTGCTGCTGCATTCAACGCCGATCCAGGGAACGGTCCAGCTTCAATGGGGTGTCTTTGCCCAACCGCGTAATTCCTACTTCATGGTGGCCCACAATCTGCTCGTCACCCTCTGGGGCGATCCACAGGGAGGCTTAGGACAAAATGCTTTTGACATTTCATACTTCCCCGACACCGGCGATAAGGAAACAATCAAGTCCCTGACTGTTAGGGACGGCAGAGTATACGCAGACGGCGAACCGCTCCCGAAACTCGGCCAGGTTGATCCAGATTTCAAAGGCAATAAGTGGATGCCAGCGCCCACGCAAGCGAAGTAGGATCACGCCACATCCAAGCTTGTTCATTCAGAGCCGGGCGTCCCGTGCTTCCGCAGCTTCATCGCGGAAGGATGGGGGTAAGCCCCTTGATTCGCGATCAGTCCCCGTAAACGCCCCAGACTCCAGAATTACGTTGCGCCTGGATGGTCGCCCAACCGGAAGTTACTTTTTCGACCGTACCACCGCAACAGGCCGCCAAAAAGGCTGAGGTCGGCGAACGCGGCCGTTTCCCTCGTCATTGCTGCTAGTGTGTAGACCGTATGATTTTGTAATTTCCCCTGAACAGGTGCGGGCGTGGACGCCCGCACGACAGCCGGTCTGGAGACCGGCGCTACGTTCCTGACGGCGCTACGTTCCTGACATTACACAATCACGCGGTTTCGGGACTAGATCAGCCAACTTCTGGGTTGAATCTCGAATCTTCGAGGAATCGGATCTCGCGGAGGACATCACACAGTTGGAGCGGGCATTTTCTGGCCACGGCGGCCAGGTCTTGGTTGTTTTCAGACTCGCTCATGCATGTGCGACATTAAAGATGGGATGGCAAAGCACTCAATCGTTAGCCGACGCCTCAGTTTGCTGGGCTACGGCGCCTGCGCGCTGGCCGGGTGCCTGTGGGGCACGGGCTTCTACTTTGGCAGGCTGGCGCTGAACGAGATGAGCGTGGAGCACATGGTGCTCTACCGCTTTCTGTTTGCCTCCCTGGGCATGTTGCCGGTGGTGCTGATGAATTGGCGCCGGTTTCGCCTCACCGGCGGCGAGCTTCGCCTGTTGCTGCTCTCCGCCGCCTTCGGCATTCCCATCCAGTTTCTGCTCCAGTTCCACGGCCTGGCGCTGACCACCGTGAGCCACGCCTCGCTGATGGTGGGCGCCATGCCGGTGCTGCTGGCCGCCGCGGCCGCGCTGTTTGCCGCCAAGGGGTCCCATGAGGAACGGCTGGACTGGCTCGGCTGGCTGGCCTTGACCGGTTCCACGGTGGGCGCGGCGCTGATCGTCCTGGGTGGCAGCCGGGGCACGGTCACGCGCGGCCAGCCCTCGCTGGTGGGCGACCTGCTGGTCGTCGCCTCGCTCATCACCGCGCTGGCCTGGATTCTGCTGTCGAAGAAGCTGATGGAGACGCACAGCCCGCCGGTGGTGACCGCCTACACCATTCTCAGCGGAACGGCGATGCTGGCCGTGCTGATCCTCGGCCCATGGCTGCTGAAGCCGCTGTTGCGTCCCATTACCCACCATCAGTTCCAGCCGCTGCCCTTCGCGCACATAAGCCCCACCGCCTGGGCAGCGCTGGCCATCAGCGGACTGCTTTGTACAGCCACGACCACGCTGCTTTGGAACTGGGGCATCCACCATGTGCCGGCCTCGCGCGCCGGCGTCTTCCTGAACATTGAACCGGCCCTCGGCTCCTGGCTGGGCGTGCAGTTGCTCGGCGAACACCTGGGCCCCTACGCCTGGGCGGGCGGCGCGCTGATTCTGACCGCGGCCATCACCCTCACCACGCGCGGCCATCAGGCAGGATCAGCGGGCGATCCCGAGGTCATCCTGGAATAGGCGGCATCTCCCGTCCGGTAAAACTTTGGTAACCCCAGGCATGCAAGTTACCAGTAACGCGTGGCCGGGAACGACCGATATCTCCATTAGTGATTTGTGGAGACTCATGTGACCCTTCTAACCTGGAACCACGCCTGCACCATCAACGTTCGAGCGATGGACGATCAGCACGGCATCCTGATGGATACGATGAACGAACTGCGCCAGACGGTGGTGCGCGGCCGCGGGCGGGAAGAGATCTGCGCCTTGCTGGACCGGCTGATCGAGTTCACGCGGATGCACTTCTGGAGCGAAGAGCAACTGATGGAGCAGAGCGGGTTTCCCGGCCTGGCCGACCACCGCGCCGAGCACCACAGCATGTTGGCGCAGATGATGCAGGCGGCCCATCGCGTGCAATACGGAGAAGCAGTGCCGATGCGGCAGTTGCTCTGCTCCCTGCGCAGCGGATACATCGAGCATATCGAGGGCCCGGACCGGCAGTACGGCCCGTGGCTGAATGAGCACGGCGTCTACTAGGGCTCTGACCGGATGAAGATGTTCTATCCAATGAACGAACGTGGGCCGGGAGGCCCACGCTACAGCCCGCCAGGAGGCCGGCGCTACATTTCCAAAAGGAACATTTTCATACGGCCAAAGAACTAGTTCCAGCGCTT
>PLFY01000039.1 GCA_003138365.1 Acidobacteriaceae bacterium | reverse complement strand
TGAGGATGTTCAATCCAACGAACGAACGTGGGCCGGGAGGCCCACATTACAGCCGGCCAGGAGGCCGGCGCTACATCTCCAAAAGGAACATTTTCATACGGCCAAAGAACTAGTAGCCGTTTCCCCGCTCCGATTTTCTGAAACTGCTGCACCTTCCGGGCCGTCCTGATATGGTGTTGCGCGGGGGATTTTTGCGATGCAAATGGGAATGAAAGTGGCGGGTGCGCTGGTGGTTGCGGTGCTCGTACTGGGACTGTCCACAGCAGTCCATGCCGATTCACTGACGGTGAAGACGGAACAGGGCAAGGTACACGGCAAGACAATCAACGAGGGTAAGGTCAAGGCGTTTCTGGGGCTGCCTTACGCAGCGGCACCGGTGGGCGATTTGCGGTGGAAGGCGCCCGAGCCGCCGGCCAAGTGGAAGGGCGAGCGCGATGCGGCCAAGTTCGGCGCACATTGCGCCCAGGGGCCTGCCTTCGCCGACATGATCTTTCAGGACAGCGGGCCGAGCGAGGACTGCCTGTTCCTGAACGTTTACGCACCGGCCGACTCGACAGAGAAGAGCAAGCTGCCGGTGATGTTCTGGATTCACGGTGGGGGATACTCGAGCGGGGCCAGCTCGGAGCCGCGCCACAACGGCGACTTCTTGCCTACCAAGGGCGTGGTGCTGGTGACGATCAACTACCGGCTGGGAGTCTTCGGTTTTCTAGCGACGGCAGACTTGGCGAAGGAGGCCAACGGCGCGGCAGGGAATTACGGGCTGCTGGACATGGTGGCCGCGCTTGAGTGGGTGAAGGCCAACATCAAGAAGTTTGGCGGCGATCCGGACAACGTGACCATCTTCGGCGAGAGCGCAGGCTCTTTTGCGGTGAGCACGCTGATGGCATCGCCGGCGGCACGAGGGCTGTTCCAGAAGGGGATCGGGGAAAGCGGCGCGGCCTTCAGCGACGTGCTGCCAACCGACACTCTTGAAGCCCGCGAGAAGAAGGATGGCGACTGGGTTACTTCGCTGGGCGCCAAGTCGCTGAAGGAATTGCGCGCAATGCCTACCGACAAGATACTGGATGGGGTCAAGAGCAGGGGACAGGGCGGTTTTCCGCCGGTGATTGACGGGAAGCTGCTGACCGAGCCGGTGGCCGATACTTATGCCGCGGGCAAGCAGGCTCATATACCGCTGCTGGCCGGCTGGAACGGGGACGAGGGCAGCTTCCTGGCCATGCGCGGAATGACCGCGGAGCAGTTCAAGGCCATGGCGGCTGGCCTCTTCAAGGAGCGCGCCGCGGAGTTCCTTGAGCTCTATCGCGGCGACACCGATGCGCAGGCGCTGCGTGCGGCCATCGATTATGGCAGCGACTCCTTTATCGCTCTGGGCACATGGAAGTGGTTGGAGGCACATCGCAAGACAGGAGAGTCGCCGGTTTACCGCTACCATTTCGAGCTTGCCGCACCGCCCAGCAAGTTCCATCCGGGCTCATTCGTATTCCACTCCGATGACATCGAATACGTCTTCGGGACACTGGATACCCGGCCCGGCGCCGTGTGGCGGCCCGAGGATCGCAAGCTGAGCGAGCAGTTCATGAGCTACTGGACCAACTTCGCCAAGACCGGCGATCCCAACGGACCGGGGCTTCCGGAGTGGCCGAAATACGGCAAGGGCGATGAGCTGATCCACCTGGACAGCACCATTACCTCAGGTCCTGACACGTTGCGGCCAAGGTATGAGTTTCTGGTGAAGGGAATACCGCCGATGCGGTTTTAAGGCGGAATGTGACAGTTGTTTCGCAACGAGGGCCGCCTCATTATAGGGCGGCCCTGCTTGCTGGCAAACCTGGATGGAGAGGAAGGCGGACCCTCAGGGACTAACGAGAAACAAGATTCCGATTGTGCTGCAAGTTGAACAATCCAAACGGAAAGAAGGTGTTCTTACAAACGCAGCGAGTTAGCCCCCGCTGAAGCGGGGATAGCAAGTTAGCAGGTTAGCGGCGGCACGGTCGGACGCAGTTTCATCGCCCATGGGTAGGCGACGCCGGTGGACGACTGAGACGAACAGGGCTTTTTCAGCAGATGCGAGAGAGGTCAGGAAAAACACAATGCTGCGGAGCGTTGCAGGGCTCAAGCTTCTAAAAAAACGTCAGTGGCTGACCCCGGCGGCTTGGGCAAAGCCTGCGGACTGAACCGGAGGGATGGTGCTGGAGGGGGGCGGCGCGGCGAATGAGGAGTTTTTGGCGTTGATGGCGTTGGAGTAGTCGGGGCCAAGGCCAAGCTGCTTGATGGCGCGGGAGTCGGGCATCAGCTTGGTCTGCCAGCCATGGTCAGCCTGGTATTTCTGCATGGCGGCTTCGGTTGTGGCGTCCCACTTTCCGCTGGCTTCAGTGGCCAGATAGCGCTCGCGGATGAGGGCCTGCTGAATCTCCGTGACGCGGCGTGGGTCAATGGACTGTTGGCCGTGCAACTTGTGCGATTTGGCCGCTGCCTTGTGGGGGCCGTGGGTGTGACCGCTGGTGGGCGCACGATGGACGCGGGAGGCGAAAGCGGGTGATGCGATCAGCGCCGTAGAGACCACGAACGCCGCGCTTGCTCGAAAAAAGAACACGCTGATTTACCTCTTCAACAAAATGGCAGGACGATTTCCATCAGAGTGTATCGGAAAGTCCCACATTGTGACAGGAAAAAATAGATAGAGAATCGAGAATCTATCCAATTCCGGGAAAAGGCGCCGGACCGGGGGAATCCCCCGACCGGCGCCTCACCAAGACTACTCGCTTCTGGAACCCTACTCCAGCGTACCGCCCAGGTAGTTCAGCCCGCTGTCGGGGTGTTTCGGATCGATGACCTCAAAGACGACGTCATCGCCGATTTTGAGCTTGCCCGCCACGGCATCGAACTGATCCTTGGTGCTGGTAGGCAGCCTGTTGATGCGAATGATGACCAAGCCGGGTTCAAGACCCTGAAGGTCTGCGAACGAGCCGGGGCGGACTGACTGAATGACCACTCCCTGGGTGTGCAGCTTGGAGGCGGTGGATGGAGAGGCGTCATGGACTACGATGCCCAGCTTGGCTTCGGAGGCGTCGCCCTTCTCATCAGGATTGTTCTCTGCCTGCTGGGCGCCCAAATCGGCGAAGACCTTGTCTCGGTCGCCGATTGTGACCGTAGCATCGGCCTGTTTGCCTTCCCTGAGGTAGCCCAGGCGGATGGTCGAGCCCGGCCGCCGGCTGGCGATCTCATTCACCAGGTCGTCGCCGTCCTTGATGGGGCGGCCATCGATGGTGGTGATGACGTCGCCCACCTTGATTCCGCCTTTGTCCGCGGGACCACCCGAGGTGACCCTCTGCACCAGTACACCGTTCTTGAAGCCGTAGACGCGATTGACCGCGCCGGGTAGCCCTTCCCGGAACTCGATGCCGATGGAGCCGCGCGTTACTTTGTGGCTGGGGCTGATGAGGTCATTGTAGATTTCCACAACAGTGTTCGAGGGCATGGCGAAGCCGATACCCTGGTATCCGTTCGACTGCGTGAAGATGGCCGTGTTGACGCCGACGACCTCGCCATTCATGTTCAACAGCGGGCCACCGGAGTTGCCGGGGTTGATGGCTGCGTCGGTCTGGATGAAGTGCTGAAACTGGCCGCTGGCGCCGGGCTCGATGGTGCGATTCTTGGCGGAGATGATGCCGGCGGTCACGGTCTGCGACAGTGCAAAGGGACTGCCGATAGCCTCCACCCAGTCTCCCACTTCGGCCGTGTCGGAGTTGCCCAGCTTGACGGTCGGCAGTGGGCTGCTGGTGTCAATCTTGATGACGGCAAGGTCGGTGGCCTTATCGACGCCAATCACGCGCGCCGGCCTTCCCAGATCCTGACTGTCGGGATCAGTGGACAGCTTGACATAGATCTTGTCGGCCTTCTCGATGACGTGATTGTTGGTGATGATGTAGCCCTTGGGGTCGACAATGAAGCCCGAACCGAGGGATTCACTGACTCTGCCATCGTCGCCGCCTTCGCCGCCTTCCTGGTCGGGCATCTGGCCGCCGAAGAAGCGGTTGAAGAAGTCCTGGAAGTTGCCCTGCCCCTGACCCTGCTGCTGATCGTTGTCCTCGTCATCGCCGGGATTCTGCGGGGTGGGCTGAACGCGTCCGTGAGGATTGCGGCGGCCCTTGTTGGCCGATTGCTTGGGCAGAGTCTGGGTGTTGATGTTTACCACGGCGGGCCCCACCTTTTGTGCAATTCTCACAAACTCATTGGGTGGAACAGAGGAATTGACGACCTTGAGGGGAGTTGCATCCGCGCTGTCGTTCTGTTTCTCTTGTCCGCGGACCCCGTGAGCGGCAAAGGAACCGGCCACAATGGCGGCCGAGAGGGTGGCAAGCAAGACAAATGCTGAAGCGAGACGGCGCGCACGCAGCCGTTCAAAAAGCGATTTCATGGGTTCGATGACCTCGTGGGTTGATCAGCCTACAGGCTGGGTTGTTGAATGCATCAACTACCAGTATAGCCAGTGGCGGGCAAACCCGTCTGGCTGGGTCCGTTGCGCCTGTGTGCGAAAGGACGCCGGATGCGGCCAAGATGCATGGCCGGCGCTCGAGCGTCCTGGGCACGGCGGCAGAAGAACCGATCCAAAAAAGGGGAACCGTTCTAGCGGTATAGACGTAAATGCGCGCAAAGAGTCGCGCGGGGCGCACCAACCCTGCGCTTTGAGATGCGGGAGACGGCAGAACGGACTGGCGAAACGGCAACCGCCGCAGCGCGTTCAGATCGTCCTGGCTACTGAATTTTCATGTTGCCCGAGAAGGCCTGCCGGCCGGCTACAAAGGTCTCCCGCACAACCGAGTCGAGGATTGCCGGAGCGCTTACGGAGTAGAGGTTGCGGTCGACCAGGATGAAGTCCGCATCGTAGCCGGGAACAAGCTTTCCTTTGTGTTTCTCGGCAAATTCAGCGTAGGCCGAGCCCTGGGTGTAGGCGTAAAGCGCCTGGCCGCGGGTGAGCTTGTTCTGAGGAAAATAGCTCCTGGTTCCGGCTTCATTCATGCGCGTGACTGCGGCGTAGAGGCCGCGAAAGGGAGTGATAGGCTCGACCGGATAGTCGGTGCCGAAAGCCAGCGGCACGCCCGCGTCAAGAAAGGCCTTCCAGGCGTAAGAGTAGGCAGCGCGCTTTGGACCGAGCCGGTCCTCGGCCCAGTTCATGTCGGTGAGCAGGTGACTGGGCTGCATGGAGGCGATGACACCCAGTTTGGCGAAGCGCTGAATGTCGGCTGGGTCGACAACCTGGGCGTGCTCGATGCGGTTGCGCGGAGGGAACCCCGCCAGGGCTGGATAGCACGGTGATCCGTCCTTCAGCTTACATTGAGCAGGAGAAAGCGGGTTTGACGGAGTGGCGTTATTCGGACACGGCGGTTTCTCGTCCCATATCCGCTGATGGCCTGGGAGGTCGCAACCACGGGGCGAGTTCCAAAATTCGCGAATTTGGTCAACGGCCGTCTCCGCCTGTTCGATTGCGTCCAATGCCATGGCAGTAGCGTTATCGCCGATGGCATGAAACCCCAACTGAAAGCCAAAGACCGACCGCTCCCCGGCCATCTTGTTGAGTTGATCCTGGGTGTACTGGGGCAGGCCGGTGTTGGCGGGGTCATCGGAGTAGGGGGCTTTCATGGCCGCGGTTCGAGAGCCTAGCGAGCCGTCCATGAAGCCCTTCAACATGCCGGTGTGGAGCATGGGGTCGTTGGGGTCGTGGTGATTGCGCATTCCGATTAGATCGAGCAACGGAGCCTTGAACGGGAGCCATTCGCTGATGCGGAGATGGAGCTTGCCTTCCTTTTCGAGCTGCTCGAAGACGAGGAAATCGTCCCAGTCGCTGAAGTCCTGCACGCTGGTTACGCCGTGCGCGAGGGCGTCGGCGATGGCCAACTCGTCGCCGCGGCGGCGTCCGTCGCTGCTGGGCGGCGGAATGACCTTGGTTACCAGCCCCTGCGCCGACTCTCTCAGAATGCCGGTGGGTTCTCGATTGGGATCTAGATCAATGGCCCCGCCTTGCGGGGGAATGGTCTTGCCCGTGATGCCGGCGGCCGTCAGAGCTGCGGTGTTGGCGACAGCGATGTGGCCGTCGATGCGGTCGAGGAATGCTGGATGGCCGCCGGTGACCTTGTCGAGGTCCTGGCGGGTGGGCAGGGTCTTTTTCGCCCATAATGTGTGGTCCCAGTTGCCGCCGGTGAGCCAGTGGCCGGCGGGCGCATCCTTTGCGAACGTTTGCACTTTCACCAGCATTGCGGCGAGGGATTTGACGCCGGTCAGATCCACATTGAGCTTGGTGCTTCCGGCGCTTCCCAGGTGGGTGTGGGCGTCGTTGAAGCCGGGAAAGACAAAGGTGCCGGTCTTGGCGGTATTCAGATCGCGAAGCTGGGTCTTGGGCCCGGCCAGCCGTTTGATCCGCTCGGTTGTGCCCACGGCCAGGACTTTGCCCCCGCCGATGGCCATGGCCTGCACGGTCTGTGGCTTATCCTCTTCCAGTCCAACGCCGGTGTAGATGACTCCATTGAAAAAGACGATCTCTGGCACGGTATCCAAGTGGGCAGGCGCCGGCTGCATCCGTTTTGGCGGTGGGTGTTGTGCGGCGGCCGTCTGAACGGGGGCCAGGAACCCGGCAGCGAGTGTGGTGACGAGCAGGGCAGTGAAGACGCTCATGCGCGGAGTGTAGCAGACCAGGATTGCCTAGCAGTCCGTGCTAAAACTCGAAAATTCTGAAAACCTTCCC
>PLFY01000035.1:1311-2729 GCA_003138365.1 Acidobacteriaceae bacterium | reverse complement strand
GGCTTCGTTCAAGTCGGCAAGTGTTAAGTAATGTGGTTGTGGAATCGGGTACTCAACTGACGAGAACAGCCGCGCTCACGGAACGCGGAGTCCGCCAAATCATCACTTACCGAAGCGTTCTCGAATAGTACCGCATCGCTCGCGAATCTGTACGGTCAGAGTATCGACGACGGGGTGTTCGATCCCGGTTTTGTCCAGATTCGAGAAGGCAGCTTCAGCCAGTTCCGGCACACGGCTGCGCACAAGCGGCTTGGCAAGTCCGGCGTCTTCCGCCAGTTGCTCGAAATTTGTCTTCGACACTCTGTCGGATGAATACTTGCCGCCGATCTTCATCGCCAGTTCGCGGGCTAGCTCGGGATAGTAGCGCGTACTCACGACATCGTAGAGCGGCGCAAGCCGCGTCTCCAGGCTCACCGTGCCCGCGCTGCGACAGAGCAGCGAAAAGTCCTTGCCGTGCGCGTCGTTGTTGCCGACCAGAAAGTTGAAGATTACGGCGTCCATCAGGCGCGTCAGGTCGAGGACCGGCGCACTGGAGACCTCGCACAGCAGAGCAAAGCACTGCTTGAGCAACGGCCCGTTTTCTTTTTGATACTTGTTCTTGGAGACGATGCCCAGTGCTTGGCAAAAGTCCTCCTGGCCGGGCTTCTTAAGCATTCCGATCTTTACAATGATGTATATATGGTGTAATATCTATAGTGATCGCTGTACGTGCCGCTGGTGAGGGTGGAGATGGGGAATAGGCATGAAAAATGGGCGGCGTAAAGTGCAAATGTTCACCGCAGAACAAGTGAAAGGGCTTCGCTCATACTTGGCTCAAAAACATAACCGTGCACTACATTCCAGAGAAAAGTTGGTTGGCGGACGCGGTTGAAGCAGAGTTGGCGAAGGCTGGTTTGCAGGCATCCTGCAAGAACATGATCTGACGGAAGGTTCCTGAACAAAGCAAATGAGGATTCAACCAAATATGAGCACACAATTCCTGACTGAAATCGAAGTGGCGCAACGAACGCACATCAGCCTTGCCACTCTGCGCCGCTGGCGGCTGGAGAACCGTGGGCCGAATTCCCGCAAATTCGGTTCCCTTGTTCGTTATGCCGAGGAGGAACTGACCCGATGGGAGCAGGCCCAGCNNGAGCCGGCCGGAAGATCGCGATGACGAAAATGTGCAGATCGCCGCAGAGAGCCCTACCCCCTTCAAACGTCAAAGAAATTCCGAAGGATTGCACGATGAATCGAAACACACTCGAATTTACAACGCATTCGGAGTATACTTTAAGCAGAAGGACTCCAATGCCCCCAGAGGTCAAACAAAAATCGAAGAACCTGGCTGCACTTCCGGCCAAGGCTCCATCGCCCCGTAAATTGAAGTTCCAGGCCGACCTTGCGCCTTCAGAGGACAGCATGGTGCGGATACTCAA
>PLFY01000035.1:0-1265 GCA_003138365.1 Acidobacteriaceae bacterium | reverse complement strand
TTCGCTGGACGGACAAGGAACTGGAGAGTCTCGCAGAACTTGCCTCCGGGCAGCCTGCCGATCCCACCAACGCCCTCATTCGGGCCATGAGGCAATAGCGTGGCAGTCACGATCCGTCGTCTCGAAGAATCCGATGAGGTAGAGAACTTCGATTGTGGAGACGAGCCGCTCAACAATTATTTGAAGCACCACGCGTGGACGAATCAGGTGAAGGTTTCCATCGGCGTGACGTATGCCGCAGTAGACGAATCCACGCCCCGCACCGTGTTGGGCTACTTCACGTTGGCCGCATCCAGTGTGCCCCGCGACCGCTTTCCCCAAAAGTACGTGCGCGGCTTGCCGCCTTACGACCTGCCTCTGATCCTGCTGGCACGCTTGGCCGTGGACAGACGGTTTAGCGGCAGGGGATTGGGTCACGCGTTGATCTCGGAGGCACTCAAAATCACCCTGCGCGTGGCAGACGAGGTTGGCTGCCGGTGCATCATCACCGATGCTTATCCCGATAAAGCAGGATGGTATGCGCGTTACGGCTTCCTTCCGCTGGAAGGCACAGCCGCAACCAGCCCCCAAAAAATGTTTCTCGATGTGCGCACGATCCGGCGCGCATTGTCGTCTGAATCTTCCTCTGCGGAAAGAAAATAGCAGCCATTCTGATGAGTCTCTTCCGGCGTGGCGATGTTTGGTGGTACGAGTTCTGGTTCGCGGGACGGCGCATCCGCGAATCCTCAAAGTCTCCCTCGAAAACCGTTGCCAAAGGGGCCGAGCAGAAGCGCAAACGCGAACAGGAAGCAGGCTTCAACAACTTCACCTACCTGCGCCACGAGCGCATCCGCACGTTCAGCGACATCGCAGACGAGTATTTCGATGCCTACAAGTTGCGCCTGCCTCAGTCAGCACGCTTTGCCGAATATGCAATCGATCATTTGAAGCAACTTCTTGGCAGCAAGATGCTTGTCGATTTCAATGAGGCTGCCGTCATTCAATACCAGAATGCGCCTCAATGAAGGCGCCGCTCCAAAGAGCGTCAATGAAGAAGTAGGCTTTCTGCTTCGCATCCTGGGCGATCCGGGCGATTTGCTCCGTGTCCGGCTTCGCAAAAGAAAGATGCTCAAGCTGAAGGTTCGTCAAACAGTCGGAAAAGCCTATACGCCAGCGGAAAAGGACAGGATGCTGGAGGAGGCCCGCAAGGCTCGTTCTCCGCACATCTATCTCGCGTGACGCTGGCGCTCAACGCCGGGATGCGCGATGCCGAGATCAGGAACTTG
>PLFY01000178.1 GCA_003138365.1 Acidobacteriaceae bacterium | reverse complement strand
CGCTTCGCTCAGGATGACCGCCTATTTTGTGGCGCCCCGCTCAGGATGACCGTCTCTTTTTTTGGCGCCCCGTTCAGGATGACCGCCTATTTTGTGGGTACCCGCAATTCTTTCAAACAACAGCTATGGGGTTTCGGTGAGGGCCTCGGTGGCTTTGCTCATTTTGGCGGTGCGCTCGATTTTGTCCCAGTTGAAGGGCTTGCCGTCGATGGCGCGCTTGAGGGTTTTGAACAGGACGATGGAGAAGACCTGGCGGTAGGCGAAACGCTGGAGCCAGATGTGGAAGAGGAGCCAGCCGGAGCCCTTGTTGGCGGGGTGGTGGCGCTCGAGGGAGAAGGCGATGGAGGAAGTGACGAAGTCGATGAGGAGGAAGCCAAGGAAGTAGACCAGCAGCTTTTCGAAGCTGGCGGCGGAGGCGGCTTCAGGGTGGTAGTGGAGATCAATGAAGTAGGTGACGATGCCCCAGAGGAACATCAGGTCAATGAACGGTGAGACGAGGGGCAGGAACATCTGGAAGACGAGAATGTTGGGGAGGGCAAAGAGTCCCATGGCCTTGTTGCGGACGAATGCGGCGCGATGCTTCCAGACGGCCTGGAGCGTGCCGAAGGACCAACGGAAGCGCTGGCGCATGAGTCCCTTGGCGTCGATGGGGGCCTCAGTGTAAGCGAGGGCCCGGTCCTCATAGTCGACGCGGAGGCCCTGCTCAAGCAGGTTCATGGTCAGGTCGGCATCTTCAGCGACGGTGTTGAGGGGATATCCGCCGGCGGCTTTTACGGGGGCGGTGCGCCATGCGCCGATGGCGCCGGGGACGACAGTGACGACATGGAAGAGGTCGAGGGCGCGGCGCTCGAAATTCTGGCTGGTGATGTATTCGAGGGCCTGCCAACGGGTCCAGAGGTTGACGCGGTTGCCGACCTTGGCGTTGCCGGCCATGGCGCCGATGCGGGGGTCCTCGAAGTGGGGGATGAGCTTGGAGATGGCGTCCGCGGCGATGACGGTGTCGGCGTCGATGCCGACGTAGACTTCTTCGGTCATGCGCTCGAGGGCGAAGTTGAGGGCGGCGGCTTTGCCGGCGTTGGGCTTGGAGAGCACCTGGACGCGGCCCGCGGCGATTTCAGCGGCGTAGGCTTCGCGGGCGACTTCAGCGGTGCGGTCAAGGGAACCGTCGTCGATGACGATGATGTGGAGGTTCCTGTAGTCGGAGTTGAGGACCGAGCGGATGGTGCGGACGATGACGGTTTCTTCGTTGTAAGCGGGGATGAGGACGGCGACGCGTGGGCCATAGCCGGGCGTGGCCTGGCGGTATGGCTTGCGCAGGCGGTCAATGATGGCGAACAGGCCGACGATGAGGAGGCGGGCGCTCATGAGGATGTCGCCGAGGAAGAAGACGTAGACGATGAACTTGACGATGAGGGCGGCGCCGGAAAAGGCGATGGAGTCAGGCAAGGCGCGGAGATATTGCCAGAGAGTGATCTGCGGCATGACTTCAGCGGTGGTCTTGCCCATGAGCGCGGAGACCTGGACGATGGCGTAGCCATGGGCGCGCAGCGCGTCAATGAGGACCGGCAGCGCTTTAACGGTGGCCGATCGATCGCCGCCGCCGTCATGGAGCAGGATGATGGAGCCGCGGAACTGCGGCTTGGTCTTCATGGTTTCGAGCTGGGTGAGAACCGACTTGGTGATTTCATCGGGAGACTTGACGGGATGCTCGTTCCAGTCGTCGGTGTCGATCTTGTTGCCGATGATGGTGTAGCCGTCCTTCTGTATCTGGACGACGGGAGCGGCTTGGTCGTCGGTGTCGGGCTCCTCGTCAATGTCGTAGGGAGGACGGAAGTAGAGGGGCTGGATGCCGAGCTTGCTGGCGAACAGGCGTTCAGTGAGTTTGACCTCGAGGTCGAGTTGGCGGGGCGAGATTTCACTGATGTCGGGATGGGAATAGGTGTGGTTGCCGATCTCATTGCCCTCGCGGACGACGCGCTTCATGAGTCCGACATTCTCGGCGGCCTCAGAACCGATGAGCATGAATGTGCCATGGACGCCTTTGTTCCTGAGGATGTCGAGGATCTTTGGGGTCCATTTGGGGTCTGGGCCGTCGTCGAAGGAGATCGCAACTTCATTGGGATGGTAGCCGTATTGCTCGATGGTGTAGGTGCGCGGATACACGTCCATTTGCTCATCGACAATGAGTTTTTTGCGCGGGTCGGTCTCGTCGGTATCGACGGTGACGGTGCGCTTGCCAGGCTGGGGCAGGCCGGTGACGCGGAGAATGTCTCCGTCGCCTTCGTTGTCCACATCGTGACCGGGCTGGACGATGGCCAGTGCTTGCAGGGAGCCGGGGTCACTGGGCTTGTCCCAGACGTTCCATAGCGAGCTGTCCTCTTCGCCGAGGCGCCATAGAGCGAATGTGGAGAGGCCAAGCTGGCGGGCGGCGCGGAGCTCGTTGAGGAGCGTGACCCCATCGAGGAACCAGACGATGTGGCGCTGGTTGTTGTCCTCGTCGATGTATTGGTAGTGCGGATTGAGGCTGTCGTAATCGAGATCGAGATCGGCGTCGGCGTCGGAGGCGCGCTGCCATGCTTCAGAGACGGAGAGGTCTTCAGTATTAAGGACCTTGGGCTTGGGATGGCGCTTGTTCTTTGGATCGGGAATGGAGAGCGTCCAGTCGTAGCCGTAGCTGCCGATGGCGCAGATAATCTTCTCTTTGGGGACGATCTTGAGGGCGCGGGTGAGGTTGCCGACGAACCAGTTCTGGCTGGCGACGGGCCCGGCATCGCTGGTGGCCTGGTGCTCGTCGTAGTTCATGAGGATGATGCCGTCGGAGTTGGCGGCGATGAGCTTGAGATCGGCGTCGGGGGTGGAAACGGCGGTGTTGACGTAGAGGCGGAGATTGCGGGGGTGCATGTAGGAGTAAAGCTGGTGGATGAAGCCCAGGTAAGCCGGGTCGGCATCGTCGGGAAGGCTTTCAATGTCGAGCGAGAGGCCGCGATAGACGGGGTAGGCGGCGAAGAAGCGGAGAATCTGATCACGCAGCGCGGCGGTCTTGCTTGCATCCTTGAGGACGTCGCCGAAGTTGTCATCCCAGCTCTGGGTGTGGGGGTTGTAGTTGTTCAGGTGAGGGAAGATCTCGGTGTCTTCCTTTGCCGCCTGGATGACACGCTTGATCCTGTTTCCGTCGTCGGGGTCGTGAACCGCGGCGCCTTCAACCACGGGATACTCGCGGATGTTGTCGCCGCTCATCATCATCAGGGTTCCCGAGGGCGAGTTGGCGTGGAGCCACTGCGGGAAGAGCAGATCGATCTGGTGGACGTGTTCCTTGAAGGAGGAGTAGCTGGCGGCATCGTCCTGGACATAATAGGCGGCGCGCAGACCTTCGCCGGAGTTGAGGGGAATCTCAGAGGGCTTGCGGGCGGTGTGGCGGCGCGTGGGCCGTTGGCCTTTGGCGCCATGGAGCATGGTCGTGCGGTCGGGCAGGGCCTTGTAGTTGTGCTTGGGGATGGGCAGCAGGAGTTCAGGCAAGTGCTGATTGACAAGCACGTTGAAAATGAAGCCGGCGAGGATGAGGGTGGACAGGACGGCCGACGCGTCGAGGATGCGCCGGAGCCGCTTCCAGCGTTTGCGTTGCGGGTCGGAAAATATCTGTCGATCGGGCATGGCCGGTATGGTCCATTCTACGTGGCCAAAAGGCGCTGGAACAGTTTACGGTAAATGACTTGTACTTCCAGGACAGCGAATCGTGGGTCTCACAAAGGGTAAAAGTTGCGATGCTTCAGGAGGGTGGAAGGACGGAGAGACTTCCGCAGGCGACCCGTCATTTACACGATAATAGTGTACACTGGTTTCGTATGAAGAACATCACCTTGAGCGCCGACGAGGACCTGATCGAGCAGGCGCGCACGATCGCGCGCGGGCAGCACAGAACACTGAACGAGGCATTCCGTGAATGGCTTGCGCAATTTGCTCAAAGCGCGGGAGACGCCCAGGGCTTCGATGCGCTGATGCACCGCTTGCAACAGGTCGATGCAGGCCGGCACTTCAGCAGGGACGAATTNNTAGATTCTTTCTGGACACGAATATCTTCGTCTATTCGTTCGATCGGAGCACCGTCGTGAAAGCCCCAAGAGCCGCGCAACTGATCCGCGAGGCCCTGACGACGCAGAAGGGCGTCATCAGTTATCAGGTTGTGCAGGAGTTCTTCAATGTGGCCCTGAGACGGTTCACTCAACCGATGAAAGTGGCGGATGCGGAGCATTATCTGAGCACGGTTTTCCGCCCGTTGCTCGGCGTGCATTCGTCCCAGGCGCTGTATGCGGAGGCGTTGCATCTCCACGCCCAAAGCGGGCTTTCGTGGTACGACTCGCTCATCGTCTCCGCCGCGATCCAGGCGCGGTGCGATCTGCTTTTTACGGAGGATCTCCAGCACGGTCAGCGGTTCGGAAGCCTCCAGGTTAGAAATCCTTTCCTCTGAGTTCTCAAACTGAAGCCTTGAGACACGGCTACATGGCACGGATCGAATGAAAGCTACCTCTGAGAGTCAATGGACACGGTTGGCACGAATGCCTGGCAAAGCCAGAGGCAGGGCGGGCGTGTGGGTTTCAGTGGCATTGGCTCTGGCCGCGGGCGCGGGATTGCGGGTGTGGATGCTGGGAGCGTTTCCTCAGGTTTCAGGGGATTCGCTGATCTACGGCAACCTGGCAAAGAACCTGCTGGTGCATGGGCAATTTGCGATTACGGACGGGAGCGGGGCGCTGCACTCGACGCTGATCCGGCTGCCTGGGTATCCGCTGTTTCTGGCGCTCTGCTTCTGGCTGTTTGGCGTGGACAACTACACGGCGGTGGCCTACGTGCAGATTGCGCTGGAGTTGGCGGGGTGCTTGCTGCTGGCGGGTTTTGTGCGGCGGATCGCGCCCTTGGAGATCGGAGGTGGAGCGGCGCAATGCACGCTTTGGCTGGCGGCGCTGTGCCCTTTTACGGCGTCCTATGCGGCGGCTCCGATGACGGAGACGCTGACTCTGTTTGTGATTGCGCTGGCGCTTTGGGCGATGGCGCGGTTCCATGCGCGGCCAGGTTGGGGGAACGCGCTATGGTTTACGTTTGCGGTGAGCATGGCCGCGCTGCTGCGGCCGGATGGTGCGCTGGTGGGCGTGGCGCTGGCGCCGGCGTTGGCGATGGGGTTGAGGCGGAAGACGCCGGAACAGCAACCCTCAGGGGCTGAAGAGGCTGCGGGAAAACTCGATTCCAACCCCCGATTGTGTCAGGGCACGACTTCAGTCGTGCCGCAAATGCAACAAAATAAACGTCGGGCTTTAGCCCCTGAGGCCGTGCCCTTCACGCGGCCTAGCGGCTTGAAGCTGGCGCGGATGGGCGTGATTTGCGTCTTGCTGGCGCTGGTCCCGTTTGCGGCGTGGACGGCGAGGAACGGGAGGGTGTTTCACGTTTTCGAGCCGCTGGCGACGCGCTATGCGACCGATCCCGGAGAGGACACCTATCCCGGATGGCAGCGCTGGGTGAAGACGTGGTGCCTGGATTTCGTCTCGACCTACGACATTTATTGGAATGTGCCGGGGAGTGCGCTGGACCTGACGAAGCTGCCGAGCCGGGCCTTCGACTCGCCGGCTGAGTATGCGGAGACAGTCACGCTGGCAAAGGCTTACGACGAGCATGGGCGGGACATTTCTCCGGACCTGGATGCGCGGTTTGCGCGGCTGGCCGAGCGGCGCGTTCAAGCTCACCCGCTGCGGTTCTATCTTTGGCTGCCATTGGGACGGATGGCCGATATGTGGCTGCGGCCGCGCGTGGAAAACTTGCCCATCGACCTGGACTGGTGGGTGTATGCGCATCACAACGACGAGACGCGATTCAGTTGGGCGTACGCAGGGCTGAATGCGGTGTATCTGCTGCTGGGATTGGCGGGGATGATTTGGAAGCCGAGGTTCTGGCCGTGGATGGCGGCTTATATGGTGATGCGCAGCGGCCTGTTGATGACCATTGAGGGTCCTGAGGCGCGGTATACGCTGGAATGCTTTCCGATGCTGTTTGCGCTGGGGGGGATTGGGTTTTGGGGGACGGTGAGAAGAATAGGGACCAGGGACCAGTTCTTTGGCCGTATGAAAATGNNTCATCCGGTCACGGACCTAGGGAATAGGGAATAGGGACTGGGCCGCCGGCTATGGTCACTCCAGGCAATCGGAAAAAGTGCGGGGTGAGTGGGAGAAAAACTTCAGAGAACTTTCAGGAAATGGAAGGCCGCCGGCAGTCAAACTGAAGATGAGCCTGGAAGTAGGTCTGAGGGGGATTGCGATGGGGAAGACTGTTACGTACGCACATTGGGCGCTTGCGCCCTACTGCATCGGGATCAAGCTGCGCGCCCTGCGCACGCAGAAGCGGCTCACGCTTGCGCGGCTGGCCGCGGAGACGGGTCTTTCGACGGCGCTGCTTTCAAAGCTGGAGACGGACCGGATGATTCCGACGCTGCCGACGCTGGCCACCATCAGCCGGGTGTACGGGGTGGGCATGGGTTACTTCTTCGCGGAGCCGGCGCGGCATACGCTCTCGATTACGCGCAAGGCTCACTTGCAGGGCTTGGGGCGCGGTCCAGAGATGGTGAAGTTTATCCCGTTGAACCCTGCGGGAGAGGGCGCGAGGATTTTCGCACAGATGATTGAGTTTCCGGCCGGCGGAGTGTTATCGGACACAGACCCATTGCCGAAGATGAGCGGGCTGGTGTATGTGCTGGAAGGCCGGCTGCAGTTGGATGCGGGCGGGATGCAGGAAGTGCTCGAGGCGGGCGATTGCGCTTACATGGAGAGTGAGATGAGGCTGTCCTGGAGCGCGGCAGGCAAGCAACGCTGCCGGGTGCTGGCGGTGATGCCGGGAGCTACAGCGCGGACGGAAGGCTGAGCGCGGATTATTTTTGGGCGCGCGGGAGAAGTTGGAACGAGTCGAGAAAGCGCGCAGTTTCGGGGTACCTGCCAGCGAGGGGAGAAATGACCATCGTCTGGTAGAGCACGCCTCCCACCATGTAGCTGCGGGCGGAGAGATGCATTGTGGCGCCATCCGCCTCAAATTCCACGCCGTGGTAAGCGCCGAGGGTGATCTTCTTCTCGCTGAGCAGGCGGCCTTTGACGCTATTCACGGCCCCTTTCTTGGCGTCCTCCAGCAAAAGGTCTGGATCGGCGCTTGCGGCCTTTGCGCCGTAATCGCAAACCCCGATGTACAGCGCAGTTGTGGCGACCTCCACCATATAGGAGCGCAATTCGAAGGTCCCGGTGTCGGTGGAAACATTGTCCTTCGATAGTTCGGGCGCGGACGGAAAGGAGACGCGGAATCCGTCCGAGGGATAGTTATAGGCTTTCCACTCCGGCGATTGCGCGGTGAGCGCCGCGGCAAACAACAGCAGGGCCGCAGCCGGGATGAGACAACGCTGGAGGGTGGTGCGCATTGGGTGGATCATGATCGATCTCCTTGCCTGGGGAAACTTAGATTGACACGGCACAAGCCTTGTAAGCAAGCAAATCTTGCCGGTTGCGGATGCTTTTTTGTCTTACGTTGCTGGTTTGCCGGTTACGGGGCCAGTCTGTAGGATGATTTGGAACTTGAGAGACCGGAGACCATGCGACCCAACTTTCATTTGATGAGGGCAACCCTGACCGGAGCTTTGGGCGGGCTGCTTTTTGGATTCGATACGATTGTTATCTCGGGCGCGATCGATGCGCTGGTGCGGCTGTACGGATTGAGCGCACAGGGCAAAGGCCTGACGGTTGCTATCGGTCTGATTGGCACGGTGGTGGGAGCGTTGGGCGCGGGCACGGTGGGGCAAAGGCTGGGCGGCCGCGAGGCTCTTCGATTGACGGCCATCCTCTATGTGGTCTCGGCCATCGGCTGCGGGCTGGCGTGGAGCTGGCCGTCGTTCATGCTCTTCCGGTTTGTCGGCGGGCTGGGCATTGGCGCGTCGTCGGTGCTTGGGCCTGTTTACATTGCGGAGCTTGCGCCGGCCAAGTGGCGCGGGCGGCTGGTGGGAATGTTCCAGTTCAACATCGTGACCGGCATTCTTCTGGCCTACGTGTCCAATTATTGGATTCGCACGATGCATCTGGGCGCGACAGAGTGGCGCTGGCAGGTGGGCGTGGCCGTGCTGCCGGCGATCGGGTTCCTGGCGCTGCTGTTTGGGATTCCGCGGAGCCCGCGCTGGAGCGCCTCGCGCAACCAGATCGGCGACGCGCTGGCTGTGCTGAAGATGATGGGTGAGCCAGACCCGAAGGCGGAGTTGGACGATATCCGCGAGGCGCTCGTGCAGGAACACGCCTCGGCGCACGAGCCTGTGTTTCGCTGGAAGTACCGCTATCCCCTGTTTCTGGCCATTTCAATTGGCGCATTCAACCAACTGGCGGGGATCAACGCGATTCTCTACTATCTGCCCAACATTTTTGCATCGGCGGGATTCAGCCAGATTTCGGGCGATCAGCAGGCGATAGCGATCGGGTTTACGAATCTGATCTTCACCATGGTGGGGATGAGCGTGATCGACAAGCTGGGGCGCAAGACGTTGCTGCTGGTTGGCGCGGCGGGCACGGCCGGCTGCCTCGGGGGCGTGGCCTGGCTGTTCAAGACACATTCTCATCCAGGGGCGCTGGTGTGGATCCTGGTGACCTATATTGCCTTCTTTGCGCTGTCGCAGGGGGCGGTGATCTGGGTGTACATCGGCGAGGTCTTTCCGAACTCAGTGCGGTCCAAGGGGCAGGGCGTGGGCAATGCCAGCCACTGGATCATGAACACGGTAATTGCTCTGGAGTTTCCGGTGGTGGTGCATTATCTGAACACGGAGACGCCGTTTGTGTTCTTCGCGGCGATGACGGTGGTGCAGTTCGCGGTGGTGCTGTTTGTCTATCCTGAGACCAAGGGGCAGACGCTGGAGGCGTTGCAGCGGAGGCTGGCGCCGGCGAAATAGCAGCGCGGACCCCTCGCAATCGTGACATCTGTCACCAGCTCGGAACTGCGATTGGGGCTATTTATAATCTGAGTGTGGCCCCGGCCGGGCTTGCTGAGGCGCGGTGAGCCGGCGCAAATGTGAGGACAACCATGGGGGAGACAGCGGTTCCAGTTTTAGAGCAGGCGAGGGAAGTGGCGCAGGCTTTGGCGGAAGCTTTGCGGACGCCGAGGGGCGAGGAGATTTCGCCGCTGGCGGTTGCCAGCTCTTTTGAGGCCGATGCTCTGCGGGCGGAGATTCTCCGCGTGGGGCGCAAGCTTTGGGAGCGGCAATACGTGGACGGGAACGGTGGCAATATCAGCGTGCGGCTGGGGCCGGAGTATGTACTGTGCACGCCGACCATGCTGAGCAAAGGGGATATGGAGCCGGCCGACATCTGCCTTGCGGATTTGGATGGGAATATTCTGGCCGGAGACCGGTTAAGGACCAGCGAGCTGCTGCTGCACCTGGAGATTTACAAGGCGAACGCGCAGGCCCGGGCCGTGGTGCATTGCCATCCGCCTTACGCCACGGCCTTTGCCATGACCGGCACCGCGCCGCCCAACGGGCTGATTTCAGAGTACGAGATGTTTGTGGGACCGGTGGCGGTGGCGCCCTATGAGACTCCCGGCACACAGGCATTTGCCGAGACCGTGATTCCCTTTGTCGAGGAGCACAACACGATCCTGCTGACGAACCACGGTGTCGTTTGCTGGTCCGATACGGCGACCCACGCAGAGTGGCTCGTCGAGATTGTCGAGACGTATTGCAAAAAGTACCTGATTGCCAAGCAGATTGGGGAGCCGCTGAAGTTCATTCCGGACAGCAAAATCGAGGAGATTCTGGCGTTCAAGCGTCGCTTGGGCTACCCGGATGCACGGCTGGGCAGACCTGCCCAGGCGAGCGGCGGCGTGGAAGGAAAGCACACGCCGGAGCTTGAGCACCGGATGAAGCAAGCGGTGGCGCATCTGGCAGGGCGGCAGTGAGAGGCCCGAATGCGGCAGGATGGTGATGAGCGCAGGATGAAAGAGCCGGAAGAGACTACAGATAAGAAACAGCCGGTCAATCACTATAGATAGATGAATTGAGTGCGCGCCGGAATGGCGCTCTTTTGCATAGGTGGGAACACCCCAGGGCAATCGCATTTGGATTGTTTTGAAAGGGCACGGCTTTAGCCGCCGAGGGATGTATTTAAGATTCTCAAATCATCCCCCAGGGGCTGAACACGCTGCGGAAAAAGGCTTGTTCTGGGTCAAAAGCGGCAAAAAGCATACCTCAGGGGCTAAAGCCCGCATTGATTCTGCTGCTTTTGTGCCAGGGATAAATCCCTGGCCTACCGCCCGAACGAGTTTTTCCGCAGCCTGTGAAGCCCATAAGTCCTCCGGCTGTTTTGCGGCACGGCTAAAGCCGTGCCCTTTCAAAACAACGATGATTCGCCTGATATCGAAAGCCCGTACCCTTCATTTCTCGCTCAAATTTCAAATGCGATTGCCCTGGCGGGTCAGAGCTTCGGGGTTGACACGGGTTGCGCCAATTTTGGCGGCTTTTCGGCCAGGGGTCTGCTTCTGCTCTCAAAGCTGAACCTAGGAAGAAACAAGATTCCGATTGCGCTGCAAGTTCAACAATCCAAACGGAAACAGGGTGTTCGG
>PLFY01000127.1 GCA_003138365.1 Acidobacteriaceae bacterium | reverse complement strand
TGGGCGGCGTAGAGGAGCTTGGTGCCGTTTTCGTTCTTGATGGCTCCCAGGAGCATGGCGTAGCCGGCGCAGCGCTCGGCGGTGTACAGGTTTCTGGTTTGCTCCAGGGGCTCCGCGTGGATCTTTTGCCAGACCTCGGTGCAAAGGGCGACGGCGGGGTTTTTGAGGGAGGGATAGAAGGCTGCTTCCGGGCTCTCGGCGGTGGAAGGTTGGATGGCTTGGATCATGGTGGTATCTCCGGCAGCGGTCCTTTTCTCGCCGCATTTTCGATTGTGCGCCGGGGGAGGGTAATTATGTGCAAAAGGGTCACACGGTTTTGTGCCCCATTTGATCCAGGACACTTCGGCGTCTTTCAGGACCGAAACGGATGTCATTCCATCAAGCATGCTGGATGAGCGCAATGGGCTGTTAGCGGCTTTCAAGGAGATGGAAGCTCCCGTGAATTCAGCAACCACCGAGCTTTTCAATGCTGATTCGTCCGCTGTGATGTGTGTGCATCTTGTTCCAGCGCCTCTTTTCGCGACTGGCAGGAACCTGGTTGAATGTCCCACTTTCTCAATCCTGTGAATCAGTCATACTGAATCTAATACCGGCTCACTGGGAGCTACACCATGAGACACGTCCTTTCAGCCTTAGCCATCTCCTTTGTGTTGGTAGCCGCGCCTTCACCGGCGCAAGCAGTACCGACCATGGCTGCCCGCATTGATCAAGCTGCAACGTTCTACCAGAATCGCGACGGCTTTATGGGGATGGTGGCTGTGGCCAGGGATCACCAGATCATCTTCCAGCGCGGCTATGGCTACGCCAATCTCGAATCGCAGATTTCGTTCACGCCAGACACGCGCTTCCGCATAGGGTCTCTGACCAAGCAATTCACCGCGGCAGGCATCCTGTTGCTCCAGCAGGATGGAAAGCTGAAGACACATGATCACATAAGCCGCTTCTACCCAAATTCTCCCGCTGCGTGGCGCAAGATCACGCTGCGCAATCTCCTCACTCACACCTCCGGTATTCCAGACGTAGACTTCGGCCTCGTGGCCAATAATTCCCTGCACACCCCGGAAGATCTGATGAAAGGGATTCCCGAAAAACCTCTTGAGTTTAAGCCCGGCACTAAGGCCGAATACGCGAACATCAATTTCATGTTCCTTGGGCGCGTCATCGAGCAGGCCAGCGGCGAGCCCTACTGCCGGTTCCTTCAGGAGCGTATCTTCGGTCCGCTGCAGCTCACCGAAACCGGCTGTGACACCAACTCCAACCAGGCTCCGCAACGTGCCGTTGGTTACCGCCCATCCGAGCACGGCCCCGTCGCCGTCGAAGACTACGAACTCTCCACCCTCACGGGCGCAGGAAACCTTTACTCCTCTGTCGGCGACCTGATTCGCTGGACCGAAGCCCTGCACGGCGGCAAAGTGCTTTCTTCGGCCGCACTGACCGAGATGACCACTCCATTTCTCGACTTCTACGGCTACGGTCTCCAAATTGACACCGAGGATGGCACCCTGGACATCTCCCACAACGGCACGGTCGACGGATTCTTCTCCTGCCTCGATTACATTCCACAGACAAAGACCACCGTCGTCGTACTCTCCAATCTTGTCGGCGAACGCAATCAAACTACTCCAGGCACACTGGCCCTCGATACCGAACTGGTGCATCTTGCCATAAGCGACGACGCTATCCTTCCCTCAGAAGGCAGGGAGGCGAACGTGCCGGAGAAGATACTGCGCGCTTATAGCGGCCGGTATCGTTCGACCGACCCAGTACATCCTGTGTTCCTCGTTGTCACCTACGCAGACGGTCATCTCTACATCAAGAACGAAGGCGCGAAGACCGAACCCGCGCGGATGTTTGCCGAAACCCCGTTGAAGTTCTATCTCACGATTCAGGAGGTTGAGCTGACCTTCGATCCTCGCGTCGCCGGCAGCCTCCAGTTTGTCGACTTCAGCGGCATCTCGGGCGCCGTCTTCATGCGGGTAGCGGAGTCTGGAATGCAGGTTCCTGATCATGGGCCCAGCAAAGGCGCCGCGCCGGCCCGCTCGCGTCCGTAGTCAAGGCCGCGATTGGAGTCTGTTCACGCTTGGTATTGTCGCCGAGGTCGATTCTCAATTGACGCCAAATCGCCAAAGCACTCATCGAGGAACCGATTAATCCCGATATGTCTTGGTGCTGTATCTGGAGCGCCCCTACACGCGGCAATGCGCAGTTGCATGGGCGTCTCTCCGCAGCTAAACAGAGTGCGGAAAAGGCCTGCTCTGGGTCAAAAGCGGCAAGAAGCATACCTCAGGGGCTAAAGCCCGGCGTTTATTTTGTTGCATTTACGGCACGACTGAAGTCGTGCCCTGACACTTTCTGGAGTAGGAATCGAGTTTTTCCGCAGCCTGTAAAGCCGTTTGCGATTCTGCCGGCTTTGTGCGGGGGTTGAAACCCCCGCCTCCCTCCGTATCGAGTTTTTGCGCCGGCGGGCGCGGGGGGGTAAGACCCCCGCCTCCCTCCGCGTCTCGGAGCAGAGCTAGGCCCGTGACCGGATGAAGATGTTCT
>PLFY01000063.1 GCA_003138365.1 Acidobacteriaceae bacterium | reverse complement strand
TACAGAACTTTACGGACTTAATCCGGGTGAATAAGAGAGGTGGATATGAACATGAACAGATATGTGGCCATTGCTCCTGTTATTCAATGCGCAACTGTGTTAGCAGGACTTCTCCTGATGACCGCCAACCCAATCGCGGCTGAACAGCCTGGAGCGCCGGATGGCGCCGGGCAGTCGGAGCGCGATTCCAGCGGTTCGGCGACCGTTTGCGAGCCTTCCACGCTGGGTTCGCCTTACATCCCGGTCGATAGCTGGGTCTATCCGGCCGTGCTGCGGCTTTACTCTATGGGCTATGTCGATCATGTCTATTTGGGCATGCGCCCCTGGACGCGCGCCAGTTTGAGCAATATGCTTGAAGACATCGATGCCCAGATTGAGGATGCGAATACTTATGGGGTTTCAACCGTGGGCGATGCGCAGGATATCTACGCCGCTTTGATTCGTTTTTTGCGCTACGACGCCGGAATGCAATGCCTGACGCACCAGAGCAACTATCACATCGAGTCGGTTTACTCAGTGGTTCGCGGCATCAGCGGCACCCCCCTGCGCGACAGCTTTCACTTAGGCTCGACCATCATCAACGACTACGGCCGTCCTTACGAGAACGGCTTCAATAACTACTCGGGCGCCAGCGGCTATGCCGCCGCCGGCCGGTTTACTCTCTATGTGCGCGGCGAGTTCCAAGGCGCGCCCTCGGCTGCCGGCTACTCCCAAACACTAGCCCAGGCGCTCAGCACGATTGACGGCACGACCTTCCTCAACGCCGCCACCGGGCTTCCCTACAACCAGGCCACCATCCCGATGGGACCGATCGCCACCACTACTGATGGGCGCTTCATTGAGGCTTACGTCTCCGCTCACCTTCTCAACCACGAAATCTCCTTCGGCAAGCAGGATGATTGGCTGGGCCCTGGGCTGGGCGGCGGCATGGCTTACTCCAACAACGCCGAAAATATCTATTCCTTTCGCATCAACCGCATCGAGCCGCTCTACATTCCCCTGCTCTCCCGGCTCACCGGACCTTTCCGTTACGATTTTCTGGTTGGAGGACTTCACGGACACACCTATATGCCCAATCCGGCGAATCCAGGCGGCTCAAATCCGAATCTGCCTAACGTGATTGATCCGGGCGACCCCTTGGTCCACGTCGAGAAGATCAGCTTCCGGCCCACGAAAAACCTCGAATTCGGCTTCGAGCGCACCGTGATCTGGGGCGGCGAGGGCCATGAAGGCATCTCTATTCACAGTTTTCTGAGAAGCTTCTTCAGCACGACCGCCGGCGTCGGCTCGATCAACAAGTTTGGCAATAATGATCCGGGCGCGCGCTTCGGCGCCTTCGACTTCTCCTACCGGCTGCCGTTCGTCCGCAATTGGCTCACGCTCTACGCCGACTCGGAAGTGCATGACGACATCTCCCCCATCGACGCTCCGCGGCGCGCCTCCTGGCGGCCCGGCCTCTATCTCTCCCATGTGCCTGGCATCCCCAAGCTGGACATACGCGCCGAAGCCGCCACTACCGATCCGTCCAGCTCAAACGGTGCAAGCCAGTATGGCCATTTCATGTACTGGGAAACCATCCAACGGCAGGGCTATACCAACCAGGGGCAGCTTTTCGGCGACTGGATCGGACGCGAGGACAAGGGCGGCCAGGCATGGATTACCTATCACCTGAGCGGCAAAGAATGGCTCCAGGTGGGCTTGCGCAATCAAAAAGCCACCGCCTACTTCATCCCCGGCGGCACCACCCTGAACGACATCAACTTCCAGGCGGTCAAGCGCATCGGCAAGGACCTCGAGATTAACGGCAAATTCGCCTTTGAGCGCTGGAAGGCTCCCATCTACCTAACCGACCAGCAAACCGTAACCACCACAACCATCCAGCTCACCTGGTTTCCGGAGAGGAAGATCAACTTCTAGTACTACAGTTGAACCAGGCTTTCCCGATGCTACACTATCTGTCTGAGGCGCTAAGCCCAATGAGTCCGGGCCGAAAATCGCGCTAGCAAACAGCTTCTCATCTGGTCATTTAACTTCCTTGCGGAGGACAAACGCATGAACTCCCGTGTTTCAAGGTATGTGAGTTGTGTTTTTGCCTTGGCATTTGCGGTGCTGATACCCATCACACTGGCCGCCCAGGTCAAAGCCGCAGCTACAGGGAGAGCCCCCTGGGACAATTCCGGATCGAAGTGGAACATCTTCGTGGGCTACAGCTACCTAGACCCAAACGGGGCCATCGCAGGTGCCCAGAGTGGCGCTCCTGGCAGTACCTACGGCCAGATCAACTACGGCGCGATTTTTAGCGCTGCCCGATACTTCAACAGGAATCTGGGTGTGCAGATCGAGGCAGACGAGCACATACAGTCCGAGGATTTTCCTATCGGCGACAACAATGCCTCTTTCAATTCGAATGATAATTTCGCTGGCGGATCGGCTGGTTTGATCTACCGCGTCCATATGGCCCATATCACGCCGTTCGTGCATGCTCTGGTCGGCGCCGATCTGGGTGGCAGTCCTTATCACGCTGACACCTGGGGTCCAACGATGACGGGTGGCGGCGGCTTGGACTACAATGCGCCTCTATTCAACCATCGTCTGGCGATTCGCATCTTCCAGGCGGATTATCAGTTCATTCACGCGGACTTAAGCGAAATCAGCGCATTCCGTTTGAGCACCGGCGTTGTATGGAAAATCGGCTCCACGGCGCCGCGCCGGTGACACGACGTGCTCGCCCAGCCCTGCTCAGAACTTCTCTGGCGATCCAGTCAGGGTGATCGCGACGGCTTGCAGCCTGGATCCGAATCCGAGTGCCATTTATTCGTTTAGAGGCGAGGATGATCCCGTTCCCGGCGAATATGTATAATAGATTTCCAATTCAACTGACCAGGTGAACTGTTTGTCGAACGATCGGGTTTGTGAACCCTTATCCGCGCCGGAAATGAGTCAGGCCTGCTTCGCCAAGACCTTTGCCTTTAGCTGCCTTTCCATTCTTGCCGCCTTCTGCGTTGCTGCCCCGCAAATGGTGCACTCCCAAGAGACGGCGATAGTGGCAGAGACGCATGCCTCGGCAGAAGCGCCGAGCCCAATGGGGGCGAATGCCGCGGCGGGGTCGCAGGTCCAGCCAGTTCTTAACTGGTTCAAGAGACCCGTGGACAGTGAACTCATCTTGGAGGGAGAGGGTTCCTTTGGCCATTACCACATCTTCGCCTACACCTGGTGGAGCAACCTCTACACGGGTGGGGTGGAGTACGACCGTCATTCCTGGGGCTACTTCCTGGGAGCACGGAAGGATTATGTGGCGGAGGTTCTGCCGGTNNGTGGCCCTTCTGCTGGAACCGGCCAAAACTGATTACTATGGCGACCCACTGACCAACGCCCGGCAACTCGTCCCCGGTGTGGCGCTTTCGCCGGTCGGCTTGCGCATGATGTGGCGGAGCAAGAAATCCATCAAGCCCTACTTCATTATCAAGGGCGGCATAATCGTCTTCGACCAAAAGGTACTTGCGTCTAGTGCGTCCTACCAGAACTTTCTCTTGCAGATGGGCATCGGGATGCAAGCCCGACTGACGCAACGATTCGATGTGCGCGTCGGCTACGGCGACATTCATTTTTCGAACGCGTTCATGGTGCCGAGCAACCCTGGCCTCGACGTCATGTCCTACAACGGCGGGATCGTCTACCATCTTGGACAGAACCGCCAGTAGAAGGCTTCAACCAAGCCGGCAAGAATAAGATGGGGAGACTCCATAACGTGAGGCCCTGAATGCCATTTCGTCTCTTCTCCCTGATCGCACTGCTGTGCCTGTCGGCAGCCCTACACGCCCAATCGGAGGGCCCCGCGCACTACCAGATCTACGGCGGCTATGCTTTCCTTTCCAACTCCTTCAATGGAGTCCCCGGATCGCGGCAGCCGTTGAACGGATGGGATGCCGCCGTGGCCTTCCCGTCCTGGCACCGCGTGCGTTTCAAGGTGGATGTCGCCTCTTACAGAGGGACCAACCTGGGTGCGCCGCAACATGCCGTCTCCATCATGGGCGGCGTGCAATACACTTGGCAGTTCAAAAGAGAATCCGTTTTTGTGGAGGGATTGGGGGGAGACATCGGCCTGAACAAGAATTGGGGGGCGGCCCAAGCACCAGGCGGTACCGCATCTTTTTCGACACTTGCCGGAGGAGGCCTCGACTCAAGGCTCGCGCGGCACGTCGCATTCCGCGTGAGCGGCGGCTTTCAGTGGTCCAATTTCGCCCTCATCGGCCCCGCTCCCTCGCTTGTCCCATACCGGATAGCCGGCTTGCCCACCAATTTCGGCCGCATCTCCACCGGAATTGTCTGGCAGTTCTAAAGCTTCTTTTGCACTGTGGACTTTGCCTTCGGATACAGCGGTAGGTGATTGTGCATTCCGGCGCAGGGAGGGCATTCCCCCGCATTCCACCCACTGACCAGTCGCCTACTCTTCGCGTTCTTTCGACGTGTGCCAAAATCTCGGCTATCTCGGCATGAAGCGCGGCGCTCACATCAAGTATCTCCTGAGGCGAACGATGCTTGATGGCGGTGAACAGCCCCTCTTGAGAATACGGGAGTCGGCCAAGCCCCATCGCAAAATGAAGCAACTGAGCAATTCAAAAAGGGGAGAGGGAAAAGATCGGCATCGAAAAAGCTCCGCCGCGAATGCTCGATAATCGGGCCAACAGTGCAGAGCCAAGCAGATAAACTGCGTGTTAGAGATTACTCCGAATCTGGTGCAAGTTTTGGGGTCACTTAGCGTGGCCGCGCTCAAAATCCAAATGCATCTCGGGGTCACTCAAGCACGCGGCAAGTATTTGAAACTAAATGTTATGCGAGTATTCTAAAAAACTGCCTGCTCATGTGGCGGGAGAGAGGGTGTCGATCTCCGCCTAGGTTGGAAAAGGTGCCACATTTTCCTCTGGCCGATGTCAAGGAACTGCTCAAAGTATCCAGCCAAACGAATAAACTGCGCGTCGGAGGCTGTTTTTTGATTTGGTGTCCGTTTTGGGGTCACTTGGTTTGTCACTTGTGTACATCCCCGTGCAACTCGGTGCCACTCGAAAAATGCTGCAAGTATCTGAAAATAATGGTATACCGCTGATTCTATGAGATTTTGGATGTTGGCTCTGAGCAGTTTCCTAAACTGCGTGTCGGAAGTTCGAGTCTTCCCGGGGTCACCATGCCTTGCAATGCGTCTCCAGGCTTTCGAATCTGATGGGCCACGCGGGCCGCACTTTGAGTTCACACCACTTGTCGCGGTGCGTTTTGACTTCGCGACCCAGCCCAGCTATAAATGTTGATGTCATGGAAAATCGTTCCATGGCATAGCGGCTGCTTCTTCGAGGGGGCAGCGTAGTTCACCACGGCAATCGCCAGGATGCTCGGGAAGGCGGTGAAANNTGCCCCGCAACTGTGAGCGCCCCCGCCCCAGTAACCGTCGTATAGGTCATCGGAGGCAGGATTTCAGCCAGGGCTGTTTCGCCCATCGCGAGCGGCCCACGAGGAAACCACTGGAGGCGAGCCGCTTAGGCTTGTTTCTGGGAAGGTGGCTGAAGAAGGCGCAAGTCAGGAGACCGGTCCGAGGCGCTTTTAACCCGCTTGCGTTCCGAGGGGAACGAAGGAGCCACTATGCCTGTTTCCGCATCATTGCGCGGACGCTCTGTCCGAATTCTGTCTCGCGCGTTCCTGCCTGTATTCGCCGCCATTCTGTTTACCGCATTCGCAACGCTGTGCCAGGCTGCGTCCATCCACGGCGTGGTCACTGACGCCTCGGGCGCCAAGGTCACTGGCGCCAATGTGGTGCTGCTTAGCAACGGCAAAGAGGTTGCCACCGCGGTTTCCATGGCCGACGGCAGCTTTCAGATTCTGACCGGGTCAACGGGGCGGTTCTTCCTGGTGGTCTCGGCGAAGAGCTTCCGGCAGTTGCAGACGCCGGGCTTCTACGCCGGGCAGTTGGACAACATCGAGCGCAACGTGGTGCTTGAACCGGAGTGGGTACGCGAGTCGATCGTGGTGACCGCAACCGGAACACCAACACCGCAGGCGCAGACCAGCGCCGCAACCAGCGTGCTGGGTCCACTGGACCTGGCTCTGCAAAACGACCTGGTAAGTGCGTTGCGTCTGATGCCGGGCACGTTTGTGGTGCAGGACGGCCAGATGGGTGGGCAGACTTCGCTTTTTGTCCGTGGCGGCGATTCGGATGCGAACAAGATTCTTGTGGATGGGGTGAGCGCAGGCGACCTGGGCGGGCGCTTCGACTTTGGGCCGCTCTCTACGACTGCGGTCGAGAGTGCAGAGGTGTATCGCGGGCCTAATTCGAGCCTTTACGGCGCCGATGCGGCGAGCGGCGTGGTGAGCTTGACGACACCGCACGGGACAACGAGCTTTCCGTCGCTGCTGTTCCATGGCGATGGAGGAACCTTGAATACTTCGCGCGAGGAACTTGAACTCGCCGGCGCGCATAACAAGTTCGATTACCTGGGCGCCTTCAGTTGGCTGCAGACCGCCAACGATTTGCCCGACGATGAGTACCACGTGGCCACCACGGCGGCCAATGTTGGCTGGCAACCGAACGGGAACACGCAGATTCGCGCAACGCTGCACTATGGCGTGGATGCGACGGGGGTTCCGAATACCTGGGACTTTTATCACGTTGCGGATCAGGCGACGGAGAAGGATCAGGACATCTTCATGAGCGCTTCGATCGACAACCAGACCACGGCGGACTTTCACCAGAGTGTCCGCTACGGGTTGACGCGCAAGCGCGAGCAGTACGATCTGTGGCAGATGAGCGGCGGCGGAGACTTCGATGCATACGGAGATAGCCTGGGCGACGTGGTGACGATTACCGGGGCTAACGGCACAACTGCAACGGGACAAGCGGTGCTGGACTATGCTCAGACTTATCCCTACCAATACCAACTCGCTTCGAATCTCGATCAGATCTCCTATCAGGGCGACTACCGGTTTACGCCGCACCTGACCGCCCTGGGCGGCTTCCACTATGAAAACGAGCGAGGCCTGGAGAGCGTTCCTTCCTACGCTACTCACGAGGTTGCCGGGCGAACTAACTTCGATTACCTTGCGGCGGTGCATGGGGACTTCAAGGATCGGTTTTTCTACACGCTGGGCGGCAGCGTGGAGCGCTATTCGCTGTTTGGAACCCAACTGTCGCCGCGCGCCGGGGTTTCATTTTATGCGGTTCGTCCGCGCAAAGGCGTCTTGAGCGGAACGCGGATCCTGTTCAATTTCGGCGATGCGGTGCGCGAACCGGCGCTGACCGACCAGTTCGGCTCACTCTATGCCTTTCTGGTGGCGAATGGTTACCAGTCCGTGGCTCAGCAGCTCAACATTGGACCGCTGGCCGCGCCCGCCGTACGCACCTACGAAGGCGGAGGAGAACAGGGCTTTTTCAGCGACCGGCTCATGTTGCGCGCCAGTTATTTTCATAACCAGTACGGAAGAGAGATTGAATACGTAGGCGGAGTGCTTCTGCCTAACCTTATTCCCGGCCTGACGGCGGCCGAGAAGCAACAGTTGGAGACCGCGCTTGGCTACTACTACACCGACGATTACGGGCTCGCTGTCAACACGCAGGCTTACCGGGCGCAAGGCATTGAGAGCACCGTCGAAGGCGGCATTGGTCGCAATATCTTCCTGCGCGGGGGTTACACGTATCTCGATGCCGTGGTGCAACGCTCCTTCGACAGCGACAATGAGGCACTGACCGGCGGTTATGCGCCGACTTACAACGGGATTCCCATTGGCGCCATTTCGCCGCTGGTTGGCGCTCGGCCATTCCGCAGGGCGCCGCATACAGGTTTCTTCACGGCGACCTACGCGGAGCGGAAGTTCAGCGCGATCTTTACGTCAGCCTTTGCCAGCCGCAGCGACGACTCCACCTATCTGGAGTATGCGGATGAATACGGGGGCAACAGCTTGTTGCTGCCGAACCGGAACCTGGATCATGGCTACGCGAAACTGGACCTCGGCGGCAGCTATAACCTGCTGTCGTGGCTGGGGATTTATGGGCAGGCGGAGAATCTGCTCAACGAGCGAAACATCGCGCCAATCGGGTATCCCAGTTTGCCGATTACAATTCGGGGCGGCTTGCGGCTTCAGTGGGGGATCGGGGCAGGGAAGTAATTGTTAGATCCGATGGTTGACTTATCTACGGCTTAGCCGTATGCTTTGCCTATGCGGTATACGTGGGATCCGGAGAAGGATGCCCTGAACCGTCGCAAGCATGGTTTGTCTCTTGAAGAAGGAATTCCTGCGCTTGAAGAACCGGACATACATTTCTGGATCGACGACAGGTTCGACTACGACGAGGAACGGATTGTGACGCTCGGTAAGGGCAGAGAGCAAATTTTGGTGGTTGTAAGCACGGTGCGCGAGTTCGATACTACGCGGATAATTTCGGTGAGAAAGGCTCATGGAGATGAAACAAATTGGTATTATTTCGGTCGACCGTGAACCCGGCGATCCCTACCGCGATACTGGCACGGATTGGGCGGCTGTAGATGCGATTACCGACGAGGAGATTCGTGCCGCGGCCCTCTCCGATCCGGATAGCGTTCCGGTTCCGGTGTATGACACTCCGGGATTGATCCGTCTGGTGAATGTAAAGAAGCTGCGGGAGCGGCTGGGGCTGACGCAGGAGGTTTTTGCGGCTACTTACCGGATTCCGGTGGGGACGTTGCGGGATTGGGAGCAGTGCCGCAAGAATCCGGATGCGCCGGCGCGGGCATATCTGATGGTCATTGCACGGAATCCTGAGGCTGTGGCGGAGTGGTTGAAGCCGGCGGCTTGAGACCGCTTCCTTGTGCGCGATCATGCCAGAATCTCGCACCGTGTCTTCAGGGCGGCAAATTACCTTGTCACCGTTTCACAGCGTTACAGCTATACAGGGGAGAGCGCAAACAAGTCGAGGGTGGCGAATTTTACGGTACTAAAGTACACTGTGGCCCTAATACCACCAGGTAGGGGGGTAGGGGGGCTATGTAGCGGTACGGACCGGGCAGATCCCTGACAGTTACTGTGAAGGTTCTTGAAAGTTTGAGGTTCTACGCCGTGCGCGGCTTCTGTACTTGTCCTCAGAATGCAATTGTGCGCCAACGGGCAGCAATATTCTGCAAAGCTCAATTCTAGTGTAGGCCGCCGCAAATAGAGTTCTTTACCGATGCCCGCAGATGGGCGGAATTCGCAGAAGAGACTTCCCTCAGGGGCTAAAGCCCGGCTCGTTTTGCGCCGTTTATGGCACAACTGAAGTCGTGCCCTTTCAAAACATAAACGACCATCTGTGTGGCGGACACCACTAGCTGCGCAGGAAGTCCTTCGCCTTCTGGATGAGGACGTCGCGGCTGATGTCGGAGATGGCGTCAGTTAGCGGAATCTGCTTGGGGCAGGTGTCGACGCAGTTCTGGGCGAAGCCGCACTCCTGGATGCCGCCGTCGCCGGCCAGGGCGCGGAGGCGGTCTTCCTTGAAGACCTTGCCGGTGGGGTGGTTGTTGAAGAGCTTGACCTGGGCGATGGTGGCCGCGCC
>PLFY01000192.1 GCA_003138365.1 Acidobacteriaceae bacterium | reverse complement strand
CCACTACAAAGCCGGAATTCCCTGTAAGGAAATTCCTTGTTTTCAATGAGTTACGGTATGGGTGTTGCTCCAAATTCTTGATTCCACAGGAGTTATTTGCAGAATCTAGACATTAAAGGAGTTAGGCCGCTTTTTCGGGGTGCGTAAAATATTTGTTTCACTCATTCTGGCAGACAGAGCCCTGTGCTTCCGCGCCTGCTTGTGCGCAGCTTCCGGCCCATTCTTGCACTGGTGGAGCTTCCACGCTGCTATCTGGCTCCACTCAATTCACATTATGCGCCGCGAGTACATAATTAACTGCAAATACTTGCGAGGCTTCTTTCGCCAGTTTTCAGACAGATTCTCAGGGCGCATTCGGGTTAACTCTTTACCGTCGAGATGGACATCATAGCCCGCCCACCCATTGTGCAAAGGACGCACAATGGATGGGGCACAGCCGACGTGTTAACACTTGAATTGAAAATGCTTTAGAACTTCGCCGGCGCGATCTCAACCTTCCGTGCCTCCGCACATGATGTATAGATACTTTTGACGAGTTGTAGCGCCCTGAACCCATCCAGGCCCGAACACGCGGAAGGTCTGCCCGCCTTGCATGCTTCTCCAAAGTCGGAGAGTTGTCTTTCAAAAGGCACTACGGAGATAGCCATCGGAATCGACGCCCCTGAAGCGGCCTGGCGACCTATCGGTGCAGGGTCTCCCGTGTCATCCTGGACATCCCAAGCTGTCAGTTGATCGCCCGTGACGATGGCTGTCCCCTTGGTTCCATGAATCTCCAGCCTCTCAGGATATCCTGGCCACAGCGATGTCGAGGCCTGAATCACGCCCAGGGCACCCGAGGAATAATGAAGGACAGCACTCAACAGGTCTTCAGACTCGATCGAATGTACGCCTCCGAGCTTCCAGTAGCCAAAGACCTCATCCACAGTGCCCACCAGGTGTAACAAGAGATCCACTTGATGGATTGCCTGGCTGATCAGCGCCCCTCCACCTTCGACGGCCCAGCTCCCCTTGATCGGGCGTGCGTAATACTCGGTTGAACGCCACCATTTTACGTACGCGTCTGCTTGCAGGATTCTCCCCAGACGTCCCTCTGCGATTGCCCGCTTCAGAAACAGCACGGAGTCATCAAAGCGATGCTGACTTACAACGCCCAACTGAATCCCGGCATCCCGTGCCAGAACAATCATTTGTCCAGCGGTCTCGAGATCGATAGCCATCGGCTTCTGTACCAGAACATGTTTTCCATTTCTGGCACATAGTTCGACCACGGGAAGCCGATAAGCTGGAAACGTGCAGACATCGACGATATCTATCTCCGGATGCCGGCAAAGCTCGTCGACAGTCTCCAGCAGTTCCGCTCCGGTAGCGTCGGCAAACTTGCGCCCGCGCGCAGCCGTAGTATTGGTGCAGGCTCTTAGCTGGTAGCCAATGTTCTTGTAGGCTTCAGCATGTTTCCAGGCGACAGCGCCGGTTCCAACGATTCCAACTCTCATGTGTTTCCTCGCACTAGGTCCGTGACCGGATGAAGATATTCTATCCNNTCATACGGCCAAAGAACTAGAGCAAAATCAGGGAAACTGTGCCCAATGGGATTCATTCAGGGTCGCCGCTCCCAGTTGGTCGCGTCGACTTTGCTGCATGGCCTCTGGGTAAATCATCCCTGATTTTGCTGTAACGGTTTCCGCCAGGTTGAAGCAGTTCCGTCCGGGCATCGATACCCTCATCCTTCATCGATTGTAAGGGGCAAAAGACCGCCCCGTTTCAACGCTCGAAGCGGGGCAGTCCGTTCAGGTTGCGAACAACCGTAGGGCGCGACCAACGTCGTTGTGGCACATGTAAAACTGACCGTGGTGTGCATGGGGAGCAGATGTGCTGTGTCTGGCAATGGCAGGCCGCGGATTTTGTTTTACCCGATCCTGCCTGGCGAGGAATAACATATTGATGCTCTATACATGCCACGTTCTGAGAGGTTATTCATGTTTGATTGCTTTGTTCGCCCACTGAGTAAGCTGTGCGGTTTGGCAGTGTTCACCGTTGCGGTGGCCGCGGGTGCCGCAACCCAGCCGATTGGGCTCTTTGAGGGGCACCAGGACGTGGGAACTGTGCTCCACGCCGGCTCAGCGGAATATGACCACGTCCGCAACGCCTACACGGTCAGTGGCAGCGGCGAAAACATGTGGTTCGGAATCGACGATTTTCATTTTGTCTGGAAAAAAGTCTCCGGCAATGTTGCCCTCACCGCAGACATTGCCTTTATCGGTAAAGGCGGGAATGCCCATCGCAAGGCCGTTCTGATGATTCGCCAGTCGCTTGATGGAAGCTCTGCATCTGTTGACGTAGCCGTGCATGGAAGCGGCCTGACGTCTCTGCAATACCGCAACCCGGCCGGCGCCGACACGCACGAGGTCGAGTCGAATGTCTCCGCGCCCAAGACCGTTCGCATCGAGAAGCACGGCGATTTCATTTACGCATTTGTCTCCGGCGAGGGCGGCAAGCTTGAACCCGCCGGCGCGGCCACCAAGCTGGCGCTTACCGGTGAGTTCTATGTTGGAATCGGCGTCTGCGCTCACGACAAGGACGTTATCGAGAAGGCTGTCTTCTCCAACGTCAGCCTGGTGCAGCTCCCTGCCGCAACCGGTAAACAGATGCTGTTGAGCGCGCTGGAAACAGTCGCGATTGCCTCTACAGATCGCCATGTGGAATATGTCGCTGCTGGGCACTTTGAAGCTCCAAACTGGTCTCGTGACGGTTCTTTCCTGATCTTCAATCAGGACGGCGCTATCCGCCGGCTTGCCTTGGGCGCCTCAGAGTCCACGCTCATCGCTACCGGTGCTCAGACCCGTTGCAACAACGATCACGGCATCTCGCCCGACGGTCAATTTCTGGCCATCAGCGACCAGTCGGGAGCGGACAACAGGTCCCACGTTTACGTACTACCCATTGGCGGAGGCGCACCCCGCCAAGTCACCGCGAACGGGCCTTCTTACTGGCATGGCTGGTCGCCCGACGGAACGACGGTGGCGTTCACAGGAGAACGCGGCGGCAACTTCGACATCTACACCATCCCCGCGTCTGGCGGCGAAGAGCTGCGGCTGACGACTGCCGCTGGGCTCGACGATGGCCCCGAGTATTCACCCGACGGCGCCTTTATCTACTTCAATTCGGAGCGCACTGGGCAGATGCAGATATGGCGCATGAAGCCCGACGGCAAAGAGCAGGAGCAGGTCATCTCCGATGAGAGCAACGACTGGTTCCCGCACATCTCACCCGACGGACAATGGATGGTGTTTCTGGCCTATGAGAAAGGCGTCACCGGCCACCCGCCGGACAAGGATGTGGAACTCCGGCTCATGTCGCTGAAGGATAAGAAGGTCCACGTGCTGGCGAAGCTCTTCGGAGGTCAGGGAACCATCAATGTCCCTTCGTGGTCACCGGACAGTCTCAAGCTCGCATTTGTCAGTTATGAGCAGTTACCTGAGGTGAGCCTCGATGCGAAGTAAGGCATTTGCGAGGTTCCGGTTGCTAGGTCCGTGACCGGATGAANNTTCATACGGCCAAAGAACTAGACAGGGATACCCCTTGGGGTAGGGAGTGTTTTTTGGATCCGCCCGGCGGACTCATCGACGCATTTCATGATTTGGAATTGGCGAGGCTTCTCGATTGGCCTCTGTGCGCCATTGCGCTGGGCGACCGGTAACTTCTACAAAGTGTTTCAAGGGCGTTGCCGGCCCGCGGGAGGGTGGAATCGACACCCCCGCGTTGTTGTTTGGATTGTTCGACTTACAGCAAAACAAGAATCCGTTTTCTTTTGATCCTTCCCAAGGCGCAGCCGAAGGGGTTGGGTACAATGACGTTGCAGTGCAGGCCTTATTGCACCGTGAGGTTCGCGGTGATGGAGTGCGACAAAGGACCGGACGCCGCCGTGATGGTTAAAGAAGAGCGTTGCGGAGTGAGAGTGACTCCGCCGCATCCGGTCAATCCCACTGCCAGGGCTGCACCGACGAGGGCAAGCACCGCCAACCTGTTCCAGCGATAAGCGGTCTTGCGCATCATGCCGGCAAAGGGCAGCAGGATCAGCCCCAGCGCGATGGGCAGCGCGCCACCGCCAAAGGGTCTGCGCGGCAGTCGTCCCGCCAACAGGTCCGGCGACGTCACCAGGAGCGTCACAGTGGTTGTTCCAGAGTTTGCCGTCACTGTAGCTGGAGTGAAGGCCCCCGTCACTCCTTGCGGAAGTCCGGTCACCCCCAAGCTCACCGCTCCCGGCAGAGTGGCGCCACCAACCGGCGTAATCACAAGGGTATAAGTCGTCACGGTGCCCGCTGTTGCGCCGCTGCCCGATTGAGTGAGCGTAAAGTCCTGGATCGTCTCTGACACAGCCCCGCTGGTCGCCGGCCCATAACTGCTGTCCCCGGAATAGACCGCTGTAATCGAGTGAATTCCGTCCGTCAGCGCCGATGTGGTGTAGGTCGCGATCCCCGCCGCCACAGTACCCGGTCCAAGCTGCGTTGTGCCATCGTAAAAGGTGACTGTGCCGGTCGGCGTGGTCGCAAAGGAGGAAATGGTTGCTGTGAAGGTGACCGGGTTCGACAAGAAAACAGGGTTGGGCGAGGCGGTGATCGTCAAGCTGGGAGTCACCGGGATTACCGTCAGGGTCACGGTTGCCGTCGCGGTCGTGTAATGGGTGGTATCGGTCGGAGTGAAAGTTGCAGTCAGCGTGTGCTGCCCGACGCTCAGCACCGTTCCCGCGGACGGAGAGTAGCTGAAGCTCCCTGCCAGCGTCGAACTGGCGTCAAGCTGCGTCGCGCTCAAGGCGGTCCCGTAGATGATCGGCGCCGGCGTCGCCCAAGTGATGGCAGGCTGTTGCTGGAAGATCACCGTATCCGACCCGGTAACGTTGTTCGAAAAATACGGACTGGAGGCCGTCGCGGTGATCAACCCACTGGCCGCCTGGCCGCCTGCCGGATAAAGCGGAACACTCAGAGTCAAGGCGGCGGTATCAGTCACGCTGGGGCCGATGCTCGTGGTTCGCGTGCAAGTCAAGGTGGCCACCGTGCAGATCCAGCCGCCGGTGGTATCCGTGAGGGCGGTAGCCGTAACCCCGGTTGGCAAAGTGAGGGTCAGAACGGCCGAACCGTCGACTGGCGTATTTGAGCTGGTGTTGGTTACATTCACAGCCAACTGCACGCCAGTCTCGCCCTGGTTAACGATCAATGGGCTGGGAATAAAGGTGATGGAAAGTGTGGGCACCACCACCGGTTGTACAAACGACGATAGATCAAAGAGCGCATATTCCAGCATCTCTTCCTGTGCGGTCATCACAGTCGAAGTGGGGCACTCCGACGGATATGCCATGCCGCCGCCGCCCTGGTTGATCACGTGGTACTCGTTGTACAAAACGCGCCCGCATTGGTTGGCCGCGGGCGCCCCCACCGGCGTGTTGAAGGTAAACTGCATGACCGCATTCGGCACTGTGCTGTTGATGAGCGTCAGCCACGGCTGTGTCGGAGCAATGACCGAGTCGAAGTCGTGGCGCAGCGTGCTGACCTGAATCTCCCCCGGCGTGTTGTTGTACGAGGCGTCTGCATTGTATAGCCATTGGGAGAGCGTTGCCCCGTCGGTGAAGCCGGTGTTTACCGTCGCGACTCCTGGGTCGGGGCTGGGGTAAACCTGCTCAGGATCCCAATTCGCAACCTTCGGGAAGGGCGAATACGATGGCGAGTCAGGGTCAAGCCAAACGTAGCTGAAGTGAGTTGTGAAGACGCGGCCGCCTGCATTCGCGTAGTCCACGAGGTTGTTCAGAGCGGCGGGGTTTTGGTAATAGGGACTTCCCTGACAGGGAAACATCACCATGTCATAGCTGTTCAAGAGCGCTGAACTTGATGCAGAACCCATTAAGGCGGTTTCGGATGGGGTCGACAAATTGATGTCCGCTCCAGGCGATCCGCTGCCCTTGTAAAGATGGATGCGCCCTCCGGGATTTACGGTGCCGTTGTCGTCGGTAAATTCCGTATCAGCAATCCCCATCAGGTGAAACACGCACTCCAGCCCGTCGGCTTCACCCGTGGCGATGGCGATCAGGGGGATGTCGCCCTGCGTATGGTCAGACGGCATGTGCAAGGCAAGCCCGGTGAGCGAAGAGGCCGCAACGGTCTCGCTAAACTGGCGCCGCCACTTGCCCGCCTGGATGACCAGAGTGTAAGTCGCATTTACGGGCACATCGGTCAGCGTAAAGGTGCCGTCCACGGCGGTGTTGGTATAGCTCACCACGTTGGGGTCGGTCGGCGCAGAGGATGTCGAGGTCAGGCACTGCACACCAGGAGTCAGCGCCGCCGGCGTCCCGGTTGTCGCGTAGACCAGCACATTGGGCAGGGGAAGAGAATTGGCGGTCGTTCTCGGATCGTAGACCGTACCGCTGATCGTCGTGGTTTGCGCGGATGCATGCATGCACAGAACAGGCAACACAAACAGCAGCGCAGCGAGCGCACCTTTGAATCGCAGGGAGTGGCTGCAGATGGGTTCAAGAATTGAGCGAGCAGAGCGGAGAAATGTGGCCATGGCGAAGGTATCCCTCTTCCACACATGCCCGTCTACCTCATCGAGGCCTTTGCCCGCGCATCCGCATTGCGCCGATTTCCATTACCGCCGGCTTCCTTGTGCAGATAGGCGAAAAATCGAACAATTCAACCGCGAAGGCACCATTCGTCGACAAGGAGACCTGCATGTGTACTTCCGAGTATTGGCAGGTAACCCACGCACAATAATACACGTCTCTTGAGAATCTATCAGAATCTATCTTGGGACGCCCCATTGGGCACCCAGCGGGAGGCGGTTTCGGCGCCTTAAAGTTGCTGTTTCGAGGCCATCCATCCTTGTGCTACAGTGTTACGACAAGTTATGACGATCCCGAAGAACATCGCGCGGTATGAGATTCTCGATGAGCTGGGCCACGGCGCGATGGGCAGTGTATTCCGGGCGCGCGACCCCGCGATGGATCGAATTGTCGCCCTGAAGACCATCCTTGCAACGGCCTTGGCCAGCGTACAAGCCGACGAATTCCGCCAGCGCTTCTATCGCGAGGCGCGCGCCGCGGGCGCTCTGGCCCATCCCGGAATTGTGCCCGTCTTCGACGTTGGCGAATACGAGGGCGTGCCTTTTCTGGTGATGGAATTTGTCGATGGCCAAACTCTCGCCGATGCCATGAAAAAGGGCGAGCGGTCGTCGCTGGATCGCGTCTGCGAGATCGGACAGAAGGTGGCCGAAGCCCTCGGGTACGCGCACAGCCATGGCGTCGTTCACCGCGATATCAAGCCCGCGAACATCCTGCTCACTTCGCGCCAGGCATACGGAGACGAGCGGCCGAAGATTACCGATTTTGGGGTTGCCAAGCTCATTGCCGGTGAGATCACCACCAGCGGTCAGCTCCTGGGAACGCCGGCGTTCATGCCCCCCGAGCAGTTTACCGGCGCGCCCATCGATGGCCGCACCGACCTGTTTTCGCTGGGCGTCATCCTCTATTGGATGGCTACCGGAGAGCAGCCGTTCCCCGGCGAGACCATGACGGCGGTGTCGTACAAGATTGTCCACACTGAGCCCGTTCCGCCCGCAAAACTGAACCCCGCCATCCCCGGTGCGTTGCAGGCGGTCATCCTCAAATGCCTGGCAAAGAGCCCCACCGACCGCTATCAAACCGGTGAGGAACTCGCTCAGGCCCTTGCGGAGTTGCGAACCAATGCCAAGGGTTCAGCCATGCAAACGGCCACTCCGCAAGCCACGGCAACGGGAGGCGGATCGGAAGACACGATGCTTCCGATCTCCAGCCTACAGCCGAAGGCTGTTCTTGCATCGGCTGCCACGCCGCCTGTTCAGCCGCCTCAGCAAGCCGCACCGGCAACACCGGCCCCAGCAGCCAAACCGGCAAAACCTCCCAAGCCGCCCAAACCTGCCAAACCGGCAAAGAAGCATGGCGGGCTGATTCTCGCGTTGGTTGCTCTGGTCGTGGTCGCCGCCGGCGCCGCAGGGGGCGTGTATTGGTTTCTGCATCGCAACCAGGCTGCTCCACAGCAACCGCCGCCGGCGCCAGTAGCAGCCGCACCTGTCGTGGCCGCACCTGTGCAGCCGGCAACGCCCACACCCGAGCAAGCTGCGCCTGCGCCGCCAGAACCAACCCCGCAGGCTCAGGCCCCCACGGCGGCAAAGGCCACCACCTCAAAGGCTCAAAAGAAAGCTGCGGCGCCGCAGGCCGCGCCGTCGGTCCCGCCGCCAGTCGCACCGCCGATCGCGGCGCCGGTGGTGCCGCCGATCGCCGCCCCTGCGCCTCACCCGCAATCGACAGCCTTGGGATTCGATCCAAAGAAGATCGATCCCAAGGAGAACGCCCATTTGAAGTTCGATTTGTCGCACATCCCGCCCAGCCTGAACTTCACCGTCGAAATGGATGGCAAGACCTTTTTCAAAGGGTCCGCGGCAAACAAGGCGGACTATGACAACCTTTATGTTCCGCCCGGTCTGCATCAGTTTCGTGTAGAGGTCAGCGCCGGCGGCGTGCAAAAGCTCTCGAATACCGTCAGCCTTCAGTTCGTCGCAAAGAAGCACATGACTCTGAAGGTTGAGCTCAAACCGCAGCCGAATGCCACTGCGGCGGGATCCCCTGTCCTCGATCCCGCAACCCAGGTTGTCGCTACGCTGAAGGCGGACTTCTCCTTTTTTAACTGAGTTGTCACAACCCGGCGCTACGAGTGCAGAAGTCAGCGTAATCAGGGAAGCGGAAGAGGCCTGGCCGTGGAGATGAATCTCCACGAGTCTACAAAGTCCAATAATTGTCCGATTCTAAGTTTTTGAATTCATGGTCGGGGCGGAGAGATTCGAACTCCCGACCCTCTGCTCCCAAAGCAGATGCGCTACCAGGCTGCGCTACGCCCCGACGTTCCACACTCATTGTATCGCGAATTGTTCTCATTACCGCATCCCGATGGGGGCAGAAAGCGTCTGGCCAAGCCAGACGATCATCCACACCACCAGCGCCACGGGGATGGCGAAAACCAGCGCCAGCGCCGCACCCAGCACAAGCAGAAACGCCCAGTCGCGGCTGGTGTGACGGTGGGGCTCGCCCAGGTGGCGGGTGAGCAACAGGTAGTTGCGGCGGTTGGCCTTCCAGGCGATATCGAAGATGTCGCCAAAGAGGGGAATCGAGCCGACAAGCACGCCGATGCCGATATTTACGGCCATGCGCACCAGGGTCACGTAGGGAACGCCGCGAATCCAGGCGGCCAGCGGAATGATCAGCGAGAGCAGCCCGGCCAGCACGTCTCCCAGGCCGGGAACCAGCCCGATGATCCCGTCCAGGCCGAAGCGGATGCCGGTGCCGGGGACGCGAAAGGCCTCGTCCAGCAGAATCTCAAGGCCATGCAGCGTCCGGTCGCGGAACAGCCAGGCGCCGCGGTTCCAGCGGGCGGTGGCCAAAGACATGTCTGGCAGCTGAGTGTTCGCCGGATTTGGATGGGGGCGGGGCATGGGCGCGTCCTTAGGATAGGCCAAGTCTTTCCAACTGATTCGATGCTACAATCGAAAGGGTATACGGCGGCTATAGTTCAGTGGCAGAACGCCTGTCTGTGGCACAGGATGTCGAGGGTTCGATCCCCTCTAGCCGCCCCAATTTGCACTCGCCGCCAAAGCCCGACTCTCCCAATCCAGCTCGAATGAGCCCAACCGCCGAGTCTCCGTGACCCCTGAAACCCATGAAAATGCAGGATTAGACCAACGGTCCGCAGGGCTGCCGAAGTGGCTCACCCGCTTTGAACCCCGGCGCGGTTTGTCCAATGGCCACTTGCAGACGATTGTGGGGAATTTTCTTCCCCGGCCGCCGCTTCAAATTCCCCTTGTCGCGGAGACGGTCGAAGTGGACCCCGCCGATGGCAGCCGCGTGCTGTGCCATTGCCACTGGCAGTCTGAGCCAGACGGGGCCGATGCAGGCCGCGCCTATGGAGTCAGATCCAACTGCCTGACGCTGGTGCTGGTGCACGGACTTGAGGGCTCGTCGGACTCCCGCTACATTCAGGGCATTACGGCGCGGGCCTGGGCTGCCGGCTGCAACGTCATCCGCATGAACATGCGCAACTGCGGCGGGACGGATGGGCTGACGCCCACGCTCTATCACTCCGGTCTATCCGGCGACGTGGGTGCGGTGGTGCGCCACTTTGCCGAGCGTTTTGGCCTGGAGCGGATCGCGCTGGTGGGCTACTCGATGGGCGGCAACCTGGTGCTCAAACTGGCCGGGGAGTGGGGCAGCCGGCCGCCCTTGCTTGCCGTGGCCGCGGTTTGTCCGGCCATCGACCTGGCAGCCGGCGCAGATGCCCTGCATGAGCCGCTCAACCGGGCCTATGAGTGGAGGTTTCTGCTCGGCCTGAAAGCGCGTTACGCCCGCAAGGCGGAGCTGTTTCCCAGCATGTATGCGACGCCCGCGGAGATCGGGCCGGTGCGGTCTATCCGTGAATTCGACGGCAAGGTTGTGGCCCGGTACTGGAATTTTCGCGATGCCGACGACTACTACTACCGGGCTGCCAGCGCCCGCGTTGTGGACCGGATTGCGATGCCCACTTTGATTCTGTGCGCCCAGGACGATCCCTTTATCCGCCTCTCTCCTGAGACGCGCGACCGGCTCCGCGCCAACCCGCACATCACCTTTGTGGAGACCCGGCACGGCGGCCATTGCGCTTATCTTTGCAGAGACCGGGGCGAGGAGATTCATTGGGCGGAGGCGGCCGTGATTCGCTACCTGCTGCTTGCGGCCGGGCAACCGAATGGAAGCTGATATCGAATGGAAGCCGATTGGGAAATTGAAGTGGGCGGCAAAGCACCGGTGATTGAGGCCAGGTGGCCCGGCTTCGTCGACCTTCGCCTGCATCCCGAGCGCGCCTCGCAGTTCCCTGAGGCGGCGGAACTGCCGGCATTGGCTGTGGCTCTGGCAATGCTGAATGCGCTTGCTTCGCCGGTATGGACCTCGAAATGCGATGTCTGGCCTGTCGTTGACTCTGCCGAGTTCGACCCGGACGAACTGGATGCGCCGCCCGGATGTGGCGCCCACGCGATGGGCTGTTACGTCGACCTTTTGCCCAGGAGCGATCAGCAATGGCTTTTCCCGGCCATGGCCGAGGCCGCGTGCAAACGTGTTTGCAGCCTGCTGCGGGCAGTTCCGCTGCGATGCTGCCGCGTGGATCTCGTCATCCGCCGGGCAATCGTCCTACCCGAACGGATGGGCCTGGGAATTACGGCTTACCTCACCGCCTGCGGTGCGTCTCAGGCTGATGCAACCCGAACCCTCCAGGCCGCACTTGGGGCGTTTGCTCGTGTATTCTCAGGTCATTCGACGCTAGAATGATATGTACAGGGGCGAGTAGCTCAATTGGATAGAGCACCGGCCTTCTAAGCCGGGGGTTGTGGGTTCGATCCCCGCCTCGCCTACCACCCTTAAACATCAATGACTTACGCGAATTTATGCCCTGGTGAAAATAGTCCGGGCCGGGGCGTATTTGCGCAAGGATTTTGGGTCTTCTTTTCCAGAGTAGCGGAACGTAAACGGTGCGCGGATAGAGCGCAGAATCCGGGCGAATTAGTCGAAGATGAATGTCAATCATGTTCTGGCAATCGGGGCCTGCGACGCCGAAAACAACCGGGCAAACGGGCTGAAATTCCCAC
>PLFY01000050.1 GCA_003138365.1 Acidobacteriaceae bacterium | reverse complement strand
AAAGGAACATTTTCATACGGTCAGAGACCTAGCCGCACCCTTTCCACCGAGATTGTTCAACCTCCAGCGAAATCTGGATATTGTTTCTTCCGGGCTTCGCAGGCTTCCTGCCTCCTGTGCCTTTCCACTGCGCCTTGGCGTAGAATTGCACCGCAACCGGAATACGCTTTCCCGCGATGGGAAAATCACCTCGGGGGCCGGAACCGGCTCCGGAGAATTCAATTGCATTTCCAGGGATGGATTGAGATGAAGACCTTTATGAACGCGCTTGCCCTGCTCCCATTTGCCCTGCCAGTCCTCGTCTTGCCAGTTTTGATGGCTGGCCCGCTGGCCGTTTTCAGCCACGCCCAGGCCGTGACCGAGATCGGCGGCCAGAAGATTGTGACCCTCACCCGCACTGCCACCAGCACCACCAAGCCCGAGTTCACCAGCATCACGCTCGCGCCCGGCCGCGGCATGGAGATTCTGCAGATCACCGCCAATTTCCCCGGCAAAGGCAATGTGGATGTGCTGGCCTCGCCCGATCTGGCCGCATCGAAGAAAATGTTGGATGTGGATGATGACGCCTTCGGCAATCTGGGCTACCGCCTGGGCGCGGCCTTCCTGGCGCCCTATCCGAACCGGATTCGCGGTAAGCTCTCCGCCGACGGCAAAACACTCACCACGGAGTGGCAGGGCCACAGCATTACTTTGCCGGCCAATAACATTGGCGCCAAGCCTGGCGCCGAGCGGCACGCCATGCACGGGCTCATCCTCAAGGCTAAAACCGACGACGTTACCGTGGAGAATGTTCCCGGCGGCCAGCAAGTCTCGGGCGTCATCCACGCAGGGGACTTCGGCGGCCACTGGCTCTCCAAGACCCAGTTCGTCGTCACCATCCGGCTCACCGCCGAGGCCGTGGACGCCACGATCGAAGCCCGCAACGTGGGCACGGAATCCGAGCCCATGGCCATCGCCTGGCACCCTTACTTCAACCTGCCCTCCGGCGACCGCACCCAGGCCCGGGTGCGTATTCCGGCCTCAACGGTGGCCGAAGTGGACAACTACGACAATGTCTTCCCCACCGGCAAGATTGTGCCCGTTGCGGGGACCAAGTTCGATCTGCGCGCCGTCGGCGGCACTGCCCTCGGCACAAACTTTTTCGACGACAATTGGAACCATATCGATTGGGTAAATAAGGCTGCCACGGTGCAAATCATTGACCCGGCCGCGCACTACGGCGTGGACGTCGTCGGCCTGTCGCCGGAGATCAAGTCCATCCAGATGTATGCGCCGCCGACCAAGCAATTCGTCGCCATCGAGCACCAGTACAACTTCGGTGACCCGTTCGGCAAGGAGTGGGGCTCAATGGACACTGGCATGGTCACGCTGAAACCCGGCCAATCCACCAAGTGGCACGTCCGGTTGCATGTGTTTGTGCCGTAAAGGCAGGGATCAGGGATCAGGGATCAGAAAGGCATGTGCCGTAGGGATTGCGGATGATTCCCAGGTCTGAAACGCGAGACCTGGGGCACCCGGCGTATTTGTCTTTGCGGCCAGGGTGGGATTGCCCGATGCCTCGCAGCGCTACTCCTCTGGCTTCGTCAGCCGCACCGTCTTTCCTGTCCGCGCCGACTCCCGCGCCGCATCCAGAATCTGCATGACGATGACATTGGTTTCGAGAGAGCTCTGCTCGCCGACGATTCCAATGGGTCCCATAGAAACAGACTTGCCCGGCTTTCCCGGAAACAGGCCAGCCGGCGGCGGGTCGGCCCAGGGCGTGAATTCGCCGCGCATGACTGCGACCAGGTAACTCAGTGAGTCATTGAAGGGCGGCGCAAGCGGGGCTGCGGTGGTCAGCCGCTCCTCCGCGTCGTGCTCATGGCGAACGCGCAACTTATCCGCTCCCACTGTGATCGCGTAGCCCGTCGCTCCGTAGACCTCCATATCCTTCCGCCCGAAGGGCCAGTTCCACGAGGCCTGAATGACGGCCTGCGTATGCGGGTAGGTCAGCACAATGGTGGCGTCGTCGTCCACGTTGGGGTAGATCTGCGGCTTGTCGTGATTCAACACCGCGGTAACAGTAAGCGGCGCCTCGCCATGCATCAGCCAGACCATCAGGTCCGCGCCGTAGCAGCCAAAGTCGTAGAGAGCTCCTGCGCCATTCTGGGCCGGGTCAGTGAGAAAGTTCAGAAACTCCGGCGGCACGCCAATCTCCTTCGGCCCCTGGTGCCCGTCGTGGATCACCACCCGCCGAATCTCGCCCAGCTTGCCCGCTTCCAGCTCGTCATACGCTGCCCGATTGCTCGCATACCACGTCGTCTCGTAGTTGACCAGCACATGAATGTGGTATTGCCGGGCCACTTTCCGGATGGCCAGCGCATCCTCCAGCGAAATGGTCAGCGGCTTCTCGACCATGACTGAGACGCCGTGCCTTGCCGCTGCCTCAATCACCTTGCGGTGTTCGCCGATCGAGGTATACACCAGAACGGCCTGGGGATGGCGCGCCTCAATCATCTTGTCCATATCGAGAAAGAAGAGCCCGTGGTCGAGCGAATATTTCTTCTCGTATTTGGCCGCCAGCGCAGGGTCCGGGTCCGCAATGCCTACGAGCTCCACATCGTGATGCTGCGGCAGCGCCGAAAGAAAACCCTCCACGTGCCCATGCTCAAGGCCTATGATCGCCACCCGCAGCCGTGCCGGCTCCTGTTGGGTTTGGGCCAGCATCGCGCCCGGCACGGTGAACAGCAACGCAAGTAACAGGCCATTCCAGTCAAAACGGGAGCAACGAAGAGAACGCGGCATGTTTTTCAACTTTCTCCTGAAACCCGAATTCTACGCCGCGCAATTGCCGAGCCGCACTCACGTCATTTCATCAACGACTCTTGGTCCGTGACCGGATGAAGATGTNNACTGGTACATAACCAGACGGTCATGGACCTAGGCGGGGAACTTCGATTCACCTGTTGGCGTCTTCCGCCGATAAACTCCGCAATGCAACAGCGTCGGCGTTTTTGGGAATCGATGGCGTCCTGGCCCAAGTTGGGC
>PLFY01000133.1:15293-115111 GCA_003138365.1 Acidobacteriaceae bacterium | reverse complement strand
CAAACGGAAACAGGGTGTTCGGGCAAAAGCAGCTAGTTAGCCCCCGCTGAGGCGGGGATGGCAAGTTGCCAGGTTGGCGGCAGCATCGCCAGCCGCAGGCAAGCCGGGGAGACCAGCCCAACTATGCGCGCGGGTGTGCAACAATTTCCAACAATGAGACCCGCACACCTTTTCTTTCTGCTTACCCTCATCGCGGCCTTGAGTCCGGCGCAAAAGCGCCTGGTGCTTATCGACCAGGATGGCGCCGGCCCCGGCGGCTCCGACCAGATGGCTATGCTGGCCTTGCTTCAGACTCCGCAGGTTGAGGTGCTGGGCATCACCATCGTCACCGGCGACGCCTGGCGCGACGAAGAGACTCTCCATACGCTGCGCATGTTGGAGCTTACCGGCCACTCGAGTGTGCCCGTGGCCAAGGGCGCAGTTTTTCCGCTGGTCCGCACTCAACTGGAGACCCGGCTGGCAACGGCCATCGATGGGAATGTGGCGTGGCTGGGCGCGTGGGGCGGGGCATCTTCGACGATGGTGGAAACTGCCGCGGGAGTCACTCCGGTGATTTCAGAGAAGCGCCAGGCTCACACCCCCTATGAGATTCCGCCCATGCCCGAAGGGATGCCGAGCCTGAAGCCGATTGACGAAGACGCGGCGCACTTTCTCATCCGCCAGGTGCGCGCGCATCCGCATCAGGTGACGATCTATGCCGCCGGGCCGTTGACGAATATTGCGCTGGCCATTTCTATCGACCCCGAGTTCGCTTCGCTCACGCAGGGCATTGTGCTGATGGGAAGCAGCCTCAACCCACAGACCGACGATCAGGAGTTCACTGCCAGCCCGCGGCATGAGTTTAATTTTTGGTTCGATCCCGAGGCCGCGCATATCGTTCTCCGCGCCAACTGGCCGCGCGTGGATGTGACGACTGTGGATGTCTCCATCAAGGCGCCATTCACGCAAAGGATGCTGGACGAGATCAGCAAGTCGCAGAATCCAACCGCGCGCTACATCGCCGCCTGGAGCCAGAATCGCTACTACCTGTGGGACGAACTGGAAGCCTGCGCCTGGCTCGACCCGACGATCATCACCAAAGAGAAGCTGGTCTACATGGACGTCGATCTGAGCCATGGGCCCACCTACGGCGACACGCTGACTTGGAGCGAGCAGTTCAAGCCAGCCACGGGCGTTCGCCAGGTCCATGCGCAGCTTGACCTCGACCTGCCGCGCTTTGAAAAAATGTTTGTGGAGTTGATGACCGGGGCAAGCGGAAAATAATCAAAATGGGAGAGACTTCCGCGATGAGGTGAGTGATGGCTGAGGAATCGATTCTCGGGTCAAGCAAGCTGGTAGCCTTTGCCCCGACAACTGATGCGACGAAAGCGCGCACCTTCTACGAAGATGTGCTGGGGCTGCGTCTGGTGGCCGACGAGAAGCCGTTCGCGTTGGTCTTTGACGCCAACGGAACGATGCTGCGCGTGACCACCGTACACGAGCTTAATCCGCACCCGTTCACGGTACTTGGGTGGCATGTGGAGGCCATCGAGAGCACCGTCAAGAAGCTCACCGCGGCGGGCGTTGAGTTTCAGCGGTATCCTGGGCTGAACGATTCTGACCCGCTCGGGATTTGGACCGCGCCCAGCGGCGCCCGCATCGCGTGGTTTCACGATCCCGACAGCAACGTGCTGAGCCTGACGCAGTTCTAGAAGCAAAATACAAAGGCCCACGCTCCAATTTCAGAACGTGGGCCGTGGCGAGTTCCTGTTCAGATACGTGGAAGCCTACCTCAGGGCCTGAAGGTCCGCGTTGTTTTGCCCTAATGGTGTCAGGGCTAAACAGGCTGCGGAAAAACTCGATCCCTACTCCGGCAAGCGTCAGGGCACGACTTCAGTCGTGCCGCAAATGCAACAAAATAAACGTCGGGCTTTAGCCCCTGAGGCATGCCCTTTGCCCATTCTGCCCGAGAACAGGACTTTTTCCGCAGCCTGTAAAGCCCTGACCTACGAGAGGCCAGAGCCGCTACCCGTTCAACTGTTCCTGCAACTTATTCAACGTGCGGTGCAGGTCCTTGTCCGCGCGGCGCAAATCGTCAATCTTGGCGATCGAGTGCATCACCGTGGTGTGGTGCTTGTTGCCGAACTGACGGCCAATCTCCGGCAAACTTGCCTCGGTCATCTGCTTGGCCAGGTACATGGCGATCTGCCGCGGCACCACCACGTTCCGCGAGTTGTTCTTCTGCTTCAGGTCGCTCACCCTCATGCCAAACTGTTCGGCCACCGCGCGCTGAATCGCCTCGATAGTAATCTTGCGGACCTGCATGTCGATGAACTGCTTGAGGCACTGCTGCGTGGACGCCAGCGTGATCTCCATGCGATTCAACTGGCACCAGGCGATCAGCCGCACCAGCGCTCCTTCCAACTCACGCACGTTGGTGCGCACGTTCGAGGCCACAAACAGCGCCACGTCGGTGGGCAACTGCACCTGCTCGGACTCCGCCTTCTTTTGCAGAATGGCAACCTTGGTCTCGAGGTCCGGCGGCTGAATGTCGGCGATCAGACCCCACTCGAAGCGCGACCGCAAACGGTCTTCGATCTCCGCCAGTTCCTTCGGCGGCCGATCCGACGCAATCACGATCTGCTTCATGCTCTCGTGCAGCGCATTGAAGGTGTGGAAGAACTCCTCCTGGGTGCGCTCCTTCTGGGCAATGAACTGGATGTCGTCGATGAGCAGCACATCCACGGTGCGGAAACGGTCGCGGAAGCTTGTCATGCGATCGTTGCGCAGCGAGGTGATCATCTCATTGGTAAATTTTTCCGCGGAGACGTAGCAGATGCTGGCCATCGGTTGCCGGCGTTTCACCTCGTGGCCGATGGCATGCATCAGGTGAGTCTTGCCCATGCCCACGCCGGCATACAGGAAGAGCGGATTGTAAGCTTTCGAAGGACGCTCGGCCACGGCCAGCGCGGCAGCCCGCGCAAACTGATTGCCGTTGCCGCTCACGAACGCATCGAACGTGTAACGCGGGTTGAGCTGCGCCGCCGTGGACCAGTCGAAGCGCGCCTGCTCCGGCGTGCGCGGCGCCGGTGCAGCGTGTGGCGCAGTGGGCGCGTGCGCCGCAACAGGGCCAAAGCCGCCATCCCGCCGCTGCGGCGGAATCGAGGGGTCCTCTTCAGCGGTCACGAAGCTCACGTCGTCGAAATCCAGCGACTGCAAGTCGATGGCTTCCTGAATCAGGTCGCCATACTTGTCGCCGATGTGCTGGAACTCCGGCGAAGGCACGCGCACGTACAGCATGCGGCCGGCGGCGTGACTAAACCGCGTGGGTTTGAGCCAGGTCTCGAACGACTGGCGGATGACCTTCTTTTCCAGTGCAGCGAGAATCTGCATCCAGGGATTGATTGCCGTTGCCGGCGAAACTGCAAATGCCATCGAACTCTTCCTTGCCCGCATCGCCTATATACTGCCGGTCCGGTCGATCCGCCAGATTTTGACAATGGCTCCCTATTGGCGGAAAGCTTTTGCCTTCCGTCGAGCCGTTAATTGCCGAACACCTGGTTGCCGCTTGTCTGCCCTGTGGAAATGGGCCCTGGGCGTGGATAAAACCGTTCCGTGGGACGCTAGGAGACTTTCTTGAACGGTCCCGATAGTAGCACATTTAGCGGTCGTTGAAATCATTCTTTCACATAACTTTTTGAAGGGCTGCATCAGTTGCACCAAGGGTGGTGAAACTCGCCCGGCAAGTTACCAGAGTGACTATGAGAAGTAGCTACGCTTACATTTATAGCGCCTTCGCGGCCCCGCAGGAGAAGAGTTCGACCAGGCATTGGCCAGTCCAGGTTCTGGCCTCAGAGCAGTTTACGCTGGATTCCTGACCCAACCTGCGATACACTTGAATCTTGCCGTCAAGGCGCAAATCTTTCAGAGGATATAGGAGCGCATTTCCATGCCCAAGCGCACATTTCAACCCAACCGCCGCAAGCGCGTGAAAACCCACGGGTTCCGCGCCCGCATGAAGACCAAGGCCGGCGCAGCCGTGCTCAGCCGCCGCCGCGCCATCGGACGCGTCCGCGTTGCCGTCAGCGCCGGATTCCGTGACTAAGCTCCGGCCGCCGTTCTTTTCAGGCCGGAGAGGATTGCTTTCAATCGTCCTTCCGGCTGAGGCGCCTCCGCCACTGCGATGAATACCCCTTCCAGCCTTGACCCGCGCCCATTCCAGCGTTCATCCCCCCCTGAGTCCCGCGGTCCGTCCCCCACCCGAACCTTGTCCGGCGCGCGCCTGCAGAAGCACGCGGACTATCAGCGCGCCTATGCCGCCAGCCGCAAACGTCAGTCCGCGTCCATGAGCTGGTTCCTCGCGCCGCGGCAAATGGCTGGCGCTAACCACCCAACAAATCCGCGCGTCGGCCTCACCGCCGGCAAGGTCCTGGGCAAAGCCCATGAACGCAATCGCATCAAGCGCCGCATGAGAGAGGCCTTGCGCCGCCACGTCGCCTTGCTGCCGCTGGGCTGCGATCTCATCTTCCATCCCCGCCGATCGATCCTCAACCTCGAATTTGCGAAACTTGAAGCGGAGGTTGTGCGTATCCTTCATCAAGCAAGTGCCGAAGCGGCCAAAATGAAAACGAGCCTGGCTCCGCCGCCTTCCCAGCAAGCCGCTCCGCCGAAGCCCGCATCATGAATCGCCTTTTGCTCGCCACTCTCGTCTTTTACCGCCGTTGGATTTCCCCGGCTCTGCATTCGCTCAACCCCGGCGGCGGCTGCCGCTACGTGCCCACCTGCTCGGAGTATGCCTCCACCGCCATCGCCACTCACGGCGCATTGCGCGGCAGTGCGCTGGCAATATGGAGACTGCTGCGCTGCAACCCGTTCGGCCGCGGAGGCCTTGATAATGTCCCGCCAAAAAGGCCGCCAAGGGAAGGCAGATCAACACCACGGCAAGCCATTTCCCCCCACGAACCGTTACCATAGGAGAAGCGGTAGCCTGACGGCACGCTCTAACGAATAGGAAGTATCCTTTGCCCGAAATTCGCAATCCCAATCTTCAATCGCCGGGCTCCGGCGGTGGCAGCGGCGGCAGTGGCGGCGACATGCGCGGCACCATGATCTTCGCCATGCTGATGCTCGTCGTCCTTCTCGGCTACCAATATTTTTTCAAGCCCAAGCCGGCCCCCACTCCGGCCGCCTCGCAAACTCAAGCGCAGCCGGCACAGACCGCGGGACAGCCTGGACAGCCAGGGCAGCCGGGACAAGCCGGACAGACTGGGCCAGGACAGACTGGCCAGGCGCAATTGACCCCAGGGTCCGCGCAGGCGCCGTCCGTCGCGGCTGCTCTCGAAACAGAGACCACGATCGAAAACGAGCAGTACAAGATCGTCTTCACCAATCGCGGCGCGCAGGTGAAGCAGTGGATCCTGAAAAAGTACAACGACAGCGCCGGCAAGCCGCTGGATATGGTCCAGCCCCAGGTGGCGAAAAGTTTCGGGTTTCCCCTCTCGTTCTTTACGTATGAGCCTGCCCTCACCACGCAGTTGAATCAGGCTCTTTATCAGGTTTCAGCCACAGGCGCTCAGCCCTCCGCAACCGGCCACGCCCTGGCCCCTGAAACCAGCGCCCTCACCTTCCACTACGCCGGCGGCGGCCTGGACGTGGTGAAGACCGTCCGTTTCGACTCCAGCTACGTCGTCACCGTCGAGGCTGAAGTCAAACGCAACGGTGCGCCGGTGCGCGCGCTCATCTCCTGGCCGGCCGGTCTGGGCGACATGGAGGAGTTCCTTCCCTCTTCCTTGACCCGGTCCTCGATCCGTACCTCCGCGTTGTCGCAGTTCGCCTGGTCTCTCGATGGCAAGCAGGACTCGGAGGCCGTCACCAAGGTCGGCAACGACGCTACCTTCGACCAGCCCTACGCCTACGCGGCCATCACCGATCTCTACTTCGTGTCGGCCTTTCTGCCCGAGGCTCCCGAGCGCGCCACCGTCGTCACGCTGCACAATACTGTCGATTTACCCGGCGACCTGAGCAACCCCAATAGCGAAAAGAAGCCGGCCCACGTGCTCGGACTGGCCATGGGCGACACCAGCGGCGACACGCATCTGCGCGTCTATGCCGGCCCCAAGTCGATGGACGTGCTGGCCTCGATCCACGCCACCGGCGCCGACGGCAAGCCCAACGGCCAGTCGCTCGAACCCCTCATCCAGTTCGGCTGGCTCACCATCATCGCCAAGCCCCTCTACCTGGCGCTGCGCTTCCTCTATGAACACGGCGTGGGCAACTGGGGTTGGGCCATCATCGTCGTCACCGTCATCTTCAACCTCCTGATGCTGCCCACGCGCTTCATGATGATGAAGTCCTCGTTGAAGATGATGCGCATCCAGCCCAAGGTGGATGCCCTCAAGAAGCGCTACGCCCATCTCAAGACGACCGACCCGAAAAAGGCCGAGATGAACGCCGAGATGATGGATCTCTACAAGACCGAAGGCGTGAACATGTACGGCAGTTGCCTGCCCATGCTCATCCAGATGCCGCTGTTCTTCGCCTACTTTCGCGTCCTGCAGAACACAGTTGAACTGCGCCAGGCCCACTGGTTCTGGCTTACCGATCTCTCCTCGCCGGACCCGCTGCACATCCTGCCCATCATCATCATCATCACCATGTTTTTCACGCAGTACATCACGCCTGCGCCGGGCCAGGACCCGGCCCAGCGCCGCATGCTGGCCTTCATGATGCCGGTCATGTTCGGGTTCATGTTGTGGCACTACGCCTCGGGTCTGGCTCTGTACTGGGGCACCGGCAACATCATCAACCTGGTCATGCAGTTGGGCATCAACCAATCCAGCATGGGCAAGGAAATGCACGCGATCGCCGCCAAGAAAGCCCTGAAAAAGGCCGGCATCAACCCCAAGACGATTCAGGGACGCAAGTAAGAAACTTCCCGGGCGTAAATCGGATGATCGAGAAGCCCCGCTCTGGCAGTTGCAGAGCGGGGCTTTACGTTGCACGCGTGAAGAGTTCAGGCTTCACAGGCTGGGGCGAAGAGCCTTTTAGCAAATGCAGCAAGTTAGCCCCCGCTCAAGCGGGGCCGGCGAGTTAGCAAGTTAGCGCCGATATCGTCGAACGCAGTTTCATCGCTCCGTGGGTCGGCGATGCCGGTGGGGGACTTTTCCCTATTCCCTATTCCCTATTCCCTATTCCGTATTCTCCCGCTCGATGCATCCCACCCCCGTGGTGTATCGTCCAATTCGTATGGCAACCACTCCGAACAGCGTCCCGCATCCAGCGCCTGAGGCGGAAGAGGTCTACCGCCGCTGGCTCCAGTTTCTCGATGATGAGTTCGTCCGCCACAGCGCTCCTGAACGGCGCGCGGAGATTGTGCGCGACCAGCTTTACCAGCTCTACCTGGGACGCCCGCACGGAGGCAAGCTGAACCTCACCCTCACCTCGGAGCTGCCCGGCAACATCCTGAGCCTCTCGCTCGACCCCGAAAATGTAACCCTCGAAGCAGAGCACTTTGCCGACGCGGACCGCGAGCGTTACTCCCGGCGCAAGCCGCTGCTCTGGTTCTGGCAAATGTTCGACCGCTCGCCCATCGGCCTCAACCACTGGCTGGGGCTGCGCTTCCGCTGCATGTTGGGGCGCCACATCTTTGACCACCTGGGCGTGGGCGTCAAAATCTATCACGGCGTCGACCTCACCTACGGTTACAGGCTGTCGATCGGCGACGGCGTCACCATCCGCCAGGGAGCTTTGCTCAACGATCGCGGCGGCATCACCATCGGCAAGGGCGCGGTCATTGGCTCGTTTGCCCGCGTCTACTCGCACACCCACAACCCGGAAAACTTCGACCAGGTCACGCTCGTACCCACGGTCATTGGCCCAGGCGCGCGCATCGGCAGCCACTCAATTGTGCTGGCCGGCCACACGGTAGCCCCCGGCGAGGCCGTTGGCAGTTTCCCCGCCGACCGCGTCTGAAATAAGCAGCAACTGATTTTGCAGGCCGGGGAAGTTCCCGCCGCCATGGTGTTTCTTTGCTCGCCCTCCATGCTAACCTGAGTTTTCCGGCCCATGGAGCGTACGTTTGCAACAAGCAGATTTCATCAAAGCCGTCTTCGAGTTTGTCATCCTCATTTTTTCGCTCTGCGTGCATGAGTGCGCGCACGCGTGGACGGCCTCGCGCCTCGGCGATCAGACCGCCCGCCTGCAAGGCCGCGTGACCCTCAACCCGATGTACCACGTGGACCCCATCGGCACGCTGCTGTTTCCCGGCCTTATGATCTTCGGNNGCCTCGAATCTGCTCATCGTGCTGGCCGCTTTTACCATTCTGGCGGTGATGACCGTTGCCGTTCCCAACGGACACGCGATCGTTCTGTCGTCCTTCGCCGCCTCTTTTGGCCCGGCGGGCGACGTTGCCCCGCAGCCGCTGGTGATGCTCTGCACCCTGGCCATCCTGATCAATCTCTCGCTTTGCATCTTCAACCTGCTGCCCATTCCGCCTCTCGACGGCAGCCATTTTGTCCGCAACATGCTGCCCTACAATGCAGTACAGGTATACGACCGGATTCCCATCTGGGTGAGCTACCTGTTCATGATCTTTGTGGGCAGGTTCATCCTGATGGCGATTCTCGGTCCGGCGCTGAGGCTGGTGTTCTCGGCCCTCTACCTCATGTAGCCGACAGTGAGATACAGTCCACAGGGTCCGCAGCCCCGCGCCTCCCGCTACAATGGAATGTGCCCTTTTTGAGCATTTCCTCAAAAAACGGCCGCACTTTCATGGCATCATCCCGGAATCGACTGAAACAATGCCCGAACCCGCAATCTCATCGTCCCGCCCCCGCGTCCTCAGCGGCATGCGCCCCACCGGCAAGCTCCATCTGGGCAACTACATGGGCGCCCTGGCCAACTGGGTCAAGCTGCAGGACCAGTACGAATGCTACTTCTTCATCGCCGATCTGCACGCGCTGACCACCGACTACGCCGACACCTCGAAGATCGCGCCCAATACGCTTGAAGTGGCGATGGACTTCCTTGCCGCGGGTCTCGATGCGGAGAAGTGCACCATCTTTGTGCAGAGCCACGTGAAGCAGCACTACGAACTGCCCCTGCTGCTCGGCATGATTACGCCGCTGGGCTGGCTGGAGCGCGTGCCCANNCTCGCTCACAAGGATCTGACCACCTACGGATTTCTGGGCTATCCGGTGCTGATGGCGTCGGACATTCTGCTCTACCGGCCGGAGTTTGTTCCCGTGGGCCAGGACCAGCAGGCGCACGTGGAGCTGACCCGCGAAGTGGCGCGGCGATTCAACCAGTTCTACAAGCTCGACGGCAAAGATGTGCTGCCCGAACCGCAAGTGCTGCTCACCCCCTCGCCCAAGCTCCCCGGCACCGATGGCCGCAAGATGTCGAAGAGCTACGGCAATACGATCCTGATGACCGATCCCGAGCCGGTGGTCCGCCAGAAGCTCAAGACCATGGTCACCGACCCGGCCCGCATCCGCCGCACCGACCCCGGCGAGCCTGACAAGTGTCCGGTCGGCGACCTGCACAAGGTCTTTTCGACCTCGGAAACACTCGCCAAAGTTTATGGCGGCTGTCGCTCGGCCGGGATCGGCTGCATCGAGTGCAAAAGCTGGGTCGCCGATGCACTGGTTCAGGTGTTAGAGCCCGTCCAGACCCGCCGTGCCAGCTTTTCGGAGTCGCGGGTCAAAGAAATTCTTGAAGCCGGTTCCAGCCGTGCTCGCCGTCGCGCTGAACAGACCATGCAAGAGGTGCGTGCCGCCATGCAGTTGACCTGAGCCGGCAAAACCAGGCGCTGAGCGAAGAAAATGGTCACGCGGGCATGACTGTCTTGGGCGTTGGCCAACGTGATAGCAGACCGCGTCCGGAATCGCCGGGGGAATGCAGATGACCGAGAAGCCAATCCCGTGGTGGCGGAAGGCCCTGAAGTACGCTTTGGGTGGAATTCGCTCCGGATTTGGCCTTTTCCCCAAGGCCGCGAAGCCCGCTCCGATAGAACCATTCCCGCCGGAAGAGGAAAGATTTTTGGAAAGCTCCAAACCAACTTTGGAAGTTGAACAAGCATTGACCAATCGCCCCGCCAATCCGGAAGCCGTCCCCGCGGCCTCCGAGACTGTGATTGAGACCATTGTCGTAACCGAGCCCGAGCCTGTCGCCAACCCGGCGCCTGTCCGACTGCCAGCTCCGGTCCCGGCTTCCGCGGTTGATCCGCTTGGCGTTGCTCCGATCGACATGAACGCTCAAATCGAACCGATGGATTCAATTGACCCGATCGACGCCGAAGACCCCACGCAGCAGCAGGAACCAGAGCCGGCGCCTGTCGTCCAATCCGCGACCGCAGCCGACCCTGCACCTGCCGCGGAGTCCCTCGCCGTCGATGAGCCCGCCTCGGCCTCTGCTCCCGATCTCGCTCCACAAATCCAGCAGGTTGAGTCGGTCCTGGAACCTGCTGTTTCTGAACCTGCGGTTTCTGAGCCTGCGGTCGAAAACCCGCCAGCCTTGTCGGCCGAGGAGCCTGTCCTCGAGGCTGCAACCTCAACCGAGTTTGCGGACGAGTCCAGCCCCGCAGCCGAGCCGATCCCCGCCGAATACTCCGACCCGGTCGACGTCATTGCAAAGCCAACAGCCGAATTCGCAGATGCGATCGAGTCTGCACCAGCTACAGAATCTGAAAATCTCACTGAGCCCACTCCCGAGGCCGACGCGGTCCCTGAGCCCATGGACCAGTCTGTCTCCGAGGTCATCGTGCAGCTTTCCTCGATCCCCGAGCAGCCAGCCGAACCCGTGACCGAACTTGCTCCCGAAGCGGAGCCGGTCCATGACCCTGTTGTCCTGTCCGACTCTATCCCCGAGCAGCCAGCCCGCCTCCTGACGGAGTCCGCGCCTGCGCCCGCACCAGAGCCAGAACTCGAAGCTGAGCTACCCCCCGAGTCCGTCGACCCGCCTGTCGCCGAACCGGCCGTGGCCATCGCCCAGGTCCCAGAGCCTGCGCCCACTCCAAGCGTTGAACCACCAGCCGGCTTGGCCCCGGAACCGGTCCCGGCGCCAGTCCCGCCGCCAGCCCCGGAGGCCGCCGCCAAGCTCGGCGAAAGCCTGAACCCCGCCGCCCAGCCTGGCCCCGACCAGATCTCCGACGAGAAGGCCGCCGCCAAGCTCATGGCTCGCCAGAAGAGGCTGGACGAAGCCTCTGAAGACTCTCCCTTCTCGGTATTCGTAGGCCAGGTCTATGACGGGCCCCTCGACCTGCTGCTGGACCTGATCCGCAAGCAGGACATCGACATCTACGACATCCCAATCGCCAAAATCACGGCCCAGTTCCTTGCCTACGTCAACCAGCTAAAGGCCACCGACGTAGACGTGGCCGGCGAGTTCATCTACACCGCCTCGCTGCTCATCCACATCAAGAGCAAGATGCTGCTTCCGCGTTCACCGGCCGGCCCCGACGATGCCGCGGAAGACCCCCGCCGCGAGCTGGTCGACCGATTGCTGGAGCACGAGCGCTTCAAGAACGCAGCCCAGATGCTACAGCAAAAGCAGATGCTCGAGGCCGCCACCTGGAGCAACCCCGGCTTCCGCGAATTCCAGGACGATGCCGGCGCCGAGCCCGAAATCGCCGCCGATACGGTCGATCTGGTCCGCATCTTTCGCGACATCCTCGAGCGCGCACGCAGCCGGCCTGTCCTCGACGTCGAAGAGGACGCGGTCACCGTCGGCCAGATGATCCAGTTCCTCGCCCGCCGCCTCACCATGGAAGACAAGCCGGTAGCCCTGCGCCGCCTGCTCAGCCACACCCGCTCCGAGCGCGCGCTGGTCGCCATGTTCCTGGCCCTGCTGGAATTGGTGCGTCTCCAGGCCGTCTTGCTCCGCCAGGACCGCGCCTTTTCCGACATCTTCATCAAGAAGCACACCGGCTTCGACGCCGTGATGAACCAGGGGCTCACGAACGCGCTGGACGACTGGCGATAGCCGAATGATCTAGGCAGTTTGGGAGGCGGTATAGATGGACTTCCCTGTCTCGCGCACGAATTTCAGGGGAATCTTCGGGTTGTTGATATCCTTGTTGCCATCGTCGGCCCACTTCTTGGCCCATCTTGCGAAGTAGGGCTCAATTTGTGCAGGGGTCAATAGATATATCTCGGTCAGTTCTATTCCGTCGTAAACGGCGAATATCCAGTCCACCTGCCTGTACTTCCCGATAATGTGTGGGTTCATGTGGTGGTGCGTGGAAAAGCTCTGCTTGAGCCGGATGTTCACAGACTTCAATTCGTACTCCCGGCCGTTCTCGTCCTGAGCGTCGTTTCCCTCACGCCCCGGCAGAATCGTCAGGCCCGTATACAGCAGGATTTGGAGAATCTTGCCGCCATTGTCTTGAAAGATATCGTCGATTCCATGAACGGAGGCCAGCTTCTGGAGCTTCCGGATACCGGGCAGGAGAGCGCGGAGCTTCACGTGATCGGGATGCGGCTTCATGCCCGCTCTCGCGCCAACAGGTCTAAAACATCAACCCCCAGGACGATCGCAAGCCGTTCCATACTGTCGATGGAAATGTTTTTCTCGTTTCGCTCAACGCTGCCTATATAGTTCCGATGTAGGCCGGCACGAGCCGCGAGTTCCTCTTGCGATAACCCGTGTGCTAAACGTGAAGACCTCAGGTTGACCGCAAACCTTGCACGAGCGGTAATCTGTGATTTAGAGGGCTTCATCTTCTTTCATGGTCGCCCCGTGCTAAGCTGAAATCTACAGTCTATAGACTGTATGAGGTATCAATGTCGTCTACCCTCATCTCCGCAAATCCCGCTTATTCGACCCAACTCGGCGCCGCGTATGTTGGCGACGCCTTGAAATTGCTCGCGGATTTGCCAGATGCCTCGGTGAATTTGGTTGTCACCAGCCCTCCTTTCGCGCTCCAGCGGCAAAAGGAATACGGCAATCTCGACCAGGCAGAATACGTGGATTGGCTGCTCGAATTTGGGCGGTTGGTTTACCAGAAACTACGTGAAGACGGGAGCTTTGTCCTCGATCTTGGCGGCGCATACCGGAAAGGTGTTCCGGTGCGCAGTCTCTACCAATTCCGGGTACTGTTGAGATTCTGCGACGAGTTGGGATTTCACCTGGCACAGGAGTTTTTCTGGCACAATCCGTCCAAGCTGCCCAGTCCAATCGAGTGGGTGAACAAGCGAAAGCTGCGGGCCAAGGATACCGTCAATACCCTCTGGTGGTTTTCTCGTTCAGAATGGCCAAAGGCAAATGTTTCCAATGTCTTGACCGAATACAGCCCGCGCATGAAGAAGCTGCTGGAAGACCCAGCGGCGTTCTATACACCCAAGCTGCGACCCTCCGGACATGAGATTGGCCTTGCGTTCGCAACCGATAACGGTGGAGCGATTCCTTCCAATCTCTTGCAGATTCCAAACTCCGAAAGCAATGGAGTTTACCTTGGAGCTTGCAAGGAAATAGGGGTTAAAGGGCATCCAGCGCGTTTTCCTTCCAAGTTGCCGGAGTTCTTCATCCGCCTGCTGACCGACCCGGGCGACCTGGTTGTAGACATCTTTGCCGGCTCCAACACCACGGGTATGGTAGCGGAGGCCGAGGGGCGCAGGTGGCTGGCCTTTGAACTGGACCGCGAATATGTAGCCGCCTCTGCACTTCGGTTCGTTCCCAGAGGGTTGCCGGTCGCTAGAATGAGGTCTATTTACGAAAGCATCCTCCGCGGTGAACCGGTTTCTATCGAGGAAGAAGTTGGCTTTCAGCGGCAACTGCTTGCTGTCTAAGGGAACATCGGGCGCGTCGGAAAGAAGAAATCAGAATGGACGACAAGGCCAAAGCCGAGAACGGTCGCCACGGTCCCGTTTGGACGGAACTCCAAGAGAAGGCCAAAGACGATCCCGAGCTTGCAAAGCAGCTTGAGGCTGCGCAACACGTGATCGAAAGGTACAGCGACACCTTGCGTCGGTTGGCGGATTCCTGATCCGCTAACCCGCAACCGCCCCCGATTTCCACCGAGCCCATTCTCTTTTTCTCGAATCCCCCCTATCCGGTGTAGAATCAAAGCAGCAGAACCAGTCCCCACCGGTTCACCGAGCAAACAACTGCGCAAGAAAGTAGTTGTTGGGGTTTTATGGACGCCAATTTATCCGGCTCTTCTCTCTCCTGCCGCACTTCATCCCCCGTCTATTCACTCTCAACTTCCGTTGTTGAGTGCCAACATTGGAGGTCCAGGCGCCACCGGAATGTTTCCGGTCGCCTTGGAAACTTCTAATGGCTGGCTTGGCAACGTTAGTTGAAATCATGCCCACGGGTACTTCGGTCGCAGGCGCTTCGGATCTGGATCGGAGGCGGAAGAAATCCTCAAGCAGAGGGGGCCTTCTGCTGTTCGTGCTTGCACTCACCAGCGGCCTCGGCTACATCGTCTTTCACGTCGCCAAAGATTTGAACACGGTGGCTGTCCCCAGTGTCTGGCCTTATCTTTTGCTTGGCCTGGCGCTGCTCATCGCGCTCGGCTTCGAGTTCGTCAACGGCTTCCACGACACAGCAAACGCCGTCGCCACGGTCATCTACACCCACTCGCTCGAACCCAACGTCGCCGTAGTCTGGTCGGGTATCTGCAACCTCGCCGGCGTTCTTGCTTCCACCGGCACAGTGGCCTTCGCGGTCATTACGCTGCTCCCCGTCGACCTGATCCTGCAGGTTAGTTCCGGCGCCGGCTTCGCCATGGTATTTGCCCTGCTCATTGCCGCCATTCTGTGGAATCTGAGTACCTGGTGGTTCGGACTGCCGGCCTCCAGCTCGCACACCATGGTCGGCTCCATCATCGGCGTCGGCGTAGCCAACCAGTTCCTCAACATCCATACCGGAACCTCGGGCGTCGATTGGGATCAGGCCATCAAGGTGCTCAAGGTCCTGCTCATCAGCCCCATTCTCGGTTTCGGCGCCGCCGCACTGCTGATGCTGCTGTCAAAACGGCTCATCAAATACCCCTCGCTCTATGAAGCACCCAAGGGCAAGCGGCCCCCGCCCTTCCCCATTCGCGCCCTCATGGTGCTCACCTGCACCGGTGTCAGCTTCTTCCACGGCTCCAACGATGGACAAAAAGGCATGGGCCTCATCATGCTCATCCTCATCGGCACCGTCCCCACCGCCTACGCCCTGAACCACGCCGTCAGCCCCATGGAAGTACAGGACTTCATCGCCGCCTCTGAGCAAACCGGACACATCCTCGACCGGCACGTGGACAAGAGCGCCATCCTTGGCCCCGATGCCCGTGCCGAGGTGACCGACTACATCCGCTCCAAGCAGCTGCAGCCGGACACCATCCTTGCGCTGCGCGAACTGGTCGAAGACCTGAACCACGAAGTGGCTTTGTACAAGGTGTTCAAGTCCGTTCCCGCGCAAGACCAGACCAACGTCCGCAACGATATGTACGTGGCCAGCGAAGCCATTCGCCTGATGCAGAAGAGCAACAATCCAGCATTCACCAGCGATGAAAACGCCGCCCTCAGCAACTACAAGAGCAAAGTAGATAAAGCCACCAAGTTCATCCCCGACTGGGTCAAAGTCGCCGTAGCCCTGGCCCTCGGCCTGGGCACCATGGTCGGCTGGAAGCGCGTCGTCGTCACCGTCGGCGAAAAAATCGGCAAGGACCACCTGACCTATGCACAGGGAGCCGCTGCCGGACTTGTAGCCATGGGCACCATCTTCGCCGCGGACAACTTTGGGCTGCCTGTGTCGACAACGCACATTCTCAGCTCGGGCGTGGCCGGCACCATGGTCGCCAACGGCAGCGGCCTCCACTTCTCCACCGTTCGCAACATCCTGGCGGGCTGGTTCCTCACCCTCCCCGCGGCCGCATTGCTTTCCGGGCTGCTCTACTGGCTTTTCCGCGCCGTCGCGTAAGCAGCTTCCGTACAGTCTTGAGCGCGCTCGGTGCTGCCGTCCGCGTTTTTCTCCGCCCCGCAGGGTCAATCCTGCCGGGAATGCCCTCATGTGACGCCGAGTGGCAGCCGATGAACGCTTCGGGGGAAGAGACCGCATGGCTACGCAAGGCGCACCGGCAAAATGCCCCGAAGCCGTTCCGGCAAAGATTGCAGGGGAAGTCCGTTATGTTGCGCGCCAGCCAATCCTGAACCTGCAGGGGCGCGTGCATGGATACGAATTGCTCTTCCGCAACGCGCCGGAAACGGTCTTCCATCGCGATAGCGACATTGCCGCGAGAACCATGCTCGATAATGCCGTAATCTTCGGGCTCGAAATGTTCACAAATGGCTTGCCCGCCTTTGTGAGTTGCACCACGGAAGCGCTCACCGAGCAGTTGGTGCATGTGCTGGCGCCCAAGAAGACGGTGCTGGCGATTCCGTCAAGCTTGGAACAGACGGTCGCACTCGTCGATGCCTGCCGCGAGTTGAAGGACCAGGGCTTCCGGCTGGCGCTTGACGACTTCAACTCAAGAACAAGCCTCAAGCCGCTGGTGAATCTGGCCGACTACATCCGGGTGGACTTCACCCGGCTTAACGCCGAGGAGCGCCAGCATTTGCGCCGGATGAATTGCGCTTCAATTGCGCGGGTGGCAAAGAAGGTAGACACGCAGGAGGATTACCGGGAGGCCTGCGCGGAGGGCTTTACGCTGTTCCAGGGAAACTACTTCTGTCACCCGGTGCTGCTTAAGAAACACAAGGTCCCGGCCAGCAGGCTGTTTCACTTTGAGATTGTGAAACTCCTGCATCACGATCCGATCGACGTGCGCAAGGTGAGCCAGTTGGTGATGCGAGACGCCTCTCTCACTTTCCGTTTGCTGCGGCTCGTGAATTCACCTGTTTGCGCCATCCAGCAAGAGGTGCGCTCCATCGAGGCGGCGATCCTCGTCATCGGCGAGGAAACCTTCCGCCGTATCGTCTCCCTCGCCGTCCTCAGCGAGATCAACGCCGATCAGCCGCCGGAGATTCTGCAAATGGCGCTGCTGCGAGCTCGATTCTGCGAACTGACCGCCAGCCTGTTCGCGTTAGACGCGGCCGAACAATACCTGCTGGGGTTGCTCAGCCTGGTGCCCGCAATGCTCTGTCTTCCCATGGAGGAACTCATACCGTCGTTGCCGTTGCGCGATCAGATCTGCGAAGCTCTGCAGGGAACCATGAACCTCGAACGAAGTCCGCTCGCATGGCTGGAGTCGCACGAACGCGGCGATTGGGAAGCATGCGACGCCATCGTCGAAGCCACTCCCTCAAACCCGCGGCGCCCGGCCCCCGAGCAGTTGATCCAGTGCTACGCCGACGCGGTTGTGTGGGCTGAAGCTGCGCTCCGCTCCGCTGTCTGAAATGCCTGAATTCGCGATGCGCTCTGCAAGGTTGCCGTGGCCCTGGCGCTGGGTATGGGCGCAATGGCCGGCTGGAAGCGCATCGTCGTCACCGTCGACGAAAAGATCGGCAAGGAGCATCTGACGCGTGCGCAGGGCGTCCGGCACTCCCGCGCGCCTTTCTCTGCGTTTGCAAAGGAAACTGCTCTCGTCAGTTCACAAAATAATTCTGCCGTATTGTTTGTACACTTGCTTCTTTGATCTCAAATATCGGCGAAAATACCCTTTGTCGAAGAGGTGCAGCCAAGCCTTGCGGCCGGCAATAGCCTCGCGCACTCGCCGGGCTCGGAGCAGGTACAGGCAATCTTCTGCCAACCAGTGAAAGCGTACATTTTCGGCGTAGAATCGCTCCCACTCCTGTCGCGCCCGCATACCCAGTTCGCCCGCGCGGCCTAGATTTGCGTGCAGAATCTCCCCCAGGCGGCTCACATCCTTTTCGGCCACAGTAAGACTGCAAGCCGCCCAATCCACCCGCTCCGGGAAGACCCAATCATCGGAAAGGATCACTGGGCAGCGTCCCATGCGCATCGATTCAAACAGCCGGATGCTCCCCGGTCCAAGGCCGCGCGGACAAAGAGAGAACGCGCCGGCGGCCATCCCGTCGGCATAGTGAGACCAAAACTCATGGCGCTCCGGACCCACGCCACCATAATGCATTTGCAGCGTGAGGCCCTTCGGCCTGCCTTCAATCAGGAAGTCTTCAGAAGGCAAGTTGGCCAGAGCAGCCCGCATCGGATGGTTCTCAAACGAACCAATAAAGCACCCGACGTATTTGGGTTCCTTCGCAAGCGGGCGAAACTCAATATAGGGATTCTCGTCGGTTCTGAGATAGCTGCCCGTGCGGGTGCGTGTAGGATCGTGATACTTCCGCCGCAACGATGCATATAGACCGGGCAAAAACGGCAGCGCACAATCGTTGGGATCGACAAGAAAGCACTTTTCCCGATATTTCTTCACATAAGGATGATGCCTGACTAGCTCCGCAAACAGCCCAGATCCGCCCACCTCGATAAAGACGATGATATCGGCAGCCGCAGGGTCATCCGTCAAACTATGAACGCCGAACAGATCGTTTAGCGCGCTCTCTCGAAACTTCCTATATGCCCCCAGGTCCCACTCGTCCCTCGCCCGCTCATCCAGTGAAGCTGAATATAATAAAACCTTTGCCAATCTATCCCCCTGGATGCCTCTTTCAGACTAGCATGCGTTCTCCGGGTCGAATTGGGGTTCCCGCTGCGCTGCGCGGCTGCCGTGGATCGGTTTTCATTCGCCCACTGCCTGTTCTCGATCCCGCTGAGCCGATGCTCTGAGCCGTCTTGGCGGACCAGCCTGCTTCCGGGCATACTCTTTGCTTGCGGTGCGGGCGGAATCTACCCCTCGGGCGCGCAGGGAGACGCCACTTCCGGTACCATACTTGAGGTACCTATTGCCGAATGAGCCTGAAAGCCAAGCTGGAAGCTGTCATCTACGCCGCGGAGGAGCCGGTCACACTGGCCCAGCTCGCCGCCCTCTTTGCCCCCGACGCGCTCGAATGGAAGGCGGAGCAACAGGCCTCGCAGGCCGAACAAGAAGCTGCGTCCGCGGTGCAGGCCGCCGAGTCCGCCGACCAGCCCCCGGGAGCGGTCGAAACGCTGCCCCTGCTCAGTGAAGGATTTGGCCTACTGGGCCTGGATCAGTCCCTCGCCGAGTACACCGCCGTCTCCACGCCGCTTGAGACGGCCGCGGCAGACCCCACCGCAGGGCTTAGGCCCGATGCGACGCCCCCCTCGGATCTGGAATCCGCCGAGAAAGCCAGTCCAGACGACAGCCCCGAAGCCAACCCAGACCCCGCCGAAGTCCCGTCCGATGCGGACGCGAAACGCCTGGCACGCCTCCGCGACCGCGAAGCCCGCACCGTCCTGCGCACGCTGCTCGACGAACTCATTGCCGACTATGCCTCCGACGCGCGCGGCGTCGAGATTCGCGAGATCGCCGGCGGCTTTCGCATGGCTACCAAGCCCGAATGCCACGACGCCGTCCGCTGCTTTGTCAAGAGCCTCAAACCGGCTCTCAGGCTCTCCCTGCCCGCTCTGGAAACCCTGGCCGTCATCGCCTACAAGCAGCCGGTTACGTCCCCTGAAGTCAATGAGATTCGCGGCGTCGATTCCTCCGCCGTCTTCGGTTCGCTCCTCGCCCGCAAGCTCATCGCCACCGCTGGCCGCAAGCAGGTCATCGGCCGGCCCATTCTCTACAAAACCACCCGCGAGTTCCTGCTGCGCTTCGGCCTCAAGGACGTCACGGAGCTGCCCTCCATGGAGGAGTTCGAGAAGATGGCCAGCCTCGAACTGGACGAACCCGAACCCGCATCCAGCGCGGAACCGGCCCACGCAACAACTCTGGATTTGAATCTCGAACTGGACCAAACCGTCGACGAAGAACTCCCAGGCCAATTCCTGAGCCCCACACCCGCAACCCCCGAACCCACCCAGACCGCCGAGACGGCGGGCAGCAACGAACCCCCATCCACCGGAGAGGCCGCGCCTGCTGCGCCTCCGGCTACAGAGCAGGCAGAAATCGAGAATTTCCCCCATGGCGAAGAAAACCAAGAAGAGCACTGAGACCGACGGCCTGCAGCCCTTATCGACCGAACCTGAAGTGAAAGTCAAGCGCAAAGCCAAAAAGGCAGCCAAGATACCAGACCCCATCGGGGATGAGACCGACGGCGAAGCCCAGGTTGCGCTCGAACCCGAGACCGAAGCCAAGACCGAAGCCAGGATCGAAGCCAAATCGGAAACCGAAATCGAAGCCGAAGACGGCCCCGAGCCCGAAGCCGAAGTTAGCCCCGAACCTGAGTCAGAAAACGACCCTGAGACGGAGTCTGAAGACAGCCCTGAGCCCGAAGCCGAAGACGAGCCTGAAGACGAGCCTGAATTCAAGCCCCGTCCCCCCGCCAAGCTCGACCGCCTGCAAAAAATCCTCGCCCAAGCCGGCGTAGCCAGCCGCCGCAAAGCNNGACGCCGGCCGCGACCACATCCGCGTCGACGGCAAGCTCCTGCAGGGCGCCGAGCGCCTTCGCTACTTCGTCCTGAACAAGCCCAAGGGCTTCGTCACCACCGTCAAGGACCCTGAAGGCCGCCCCACGGTCATGCAGTTCTTTGACAAGATGCGCGAGCGCCTCTACCCTGTCGGCCGCCTCGACTACATGAGCGAAGGCCTGCTGCTGGTGACCAACGACGGCGAGCTCGCCAACCGCCTCACCCGCGCCTCCGCAGGCGTGGAGAAGACTTACCTCGTCAAGGTTGCCGGGATTCCCACTGAGGACGAGCTCGATCGACTCCGCGGCGGCGTTTCCATCGAGCGCGGCAAGCCCGGATCGCCGAAGGTCCGCACCTCTCCAGCCCGCATTCGCCAGGTCCGCCAGGGCGACAACCCCTGGTACGAAGTCGTTCTCATTGAAGGCCGCAACCGCGAACTGCGCAAAATGTTCGAGGAGGTCGGCCATTTCGTCGAAAAGATTCGCCGCGTAGGTTACGGCCCCCTGGTCCTCGATCAGGAGCCCGGAAATCTCCGCGAACTCGATCCCCAGGAACTCGAACTGCTCAGAAAAGCGGCCGACGGCAAACTCCGCACCCCCAAATCCAAGGAAGTCCGCCGCCGCAACGCAGCCGACGCCGGCCAGTTGCCCACCATTACTCCCCGCACAACCGGTTCGCGCCCGGCCAAGCCATTTGGAACCAAGTCTTTTGAAGAACGTCCAGCCGCCGGACCCAAAGATTACCGCCCCAAGAGATCCTTCGCCCAAGGCCCCAATCCGAGCAGCGATCGAGCTCGTCCGGCGCGCCCAGCGAGTGGTGAATTCCGGCCTGTTCGCGCGTCCGGGGCCACCCGTTCCTCCGCTGAGGGTTACCGCCCCAACACACGCCCATCCGCTCGTCCCGCCTGGCAAAAGGACGCCCGCCCCACTCGCCCGCCCACGCATTTTGCCGCAGACTCAACGGGCGAGGCCCGCCCATCCGCAGGCAGAACCTACGGCGCCAAACCCTTCGCTGCAAAGCCTTACGGCGCAAGGTCTTTCGCAGCCAAGCCGTTCGAATCAGGCCCAGCCGCCGGACGCGCAACCCCCAGCAAACCACCCGCCAACCGAACCTATCCGGCCAGGCCAACCGGCGGCAAACCCTACGGAGACAAGCCTGCCGCAACCCGAACCTACGGCGCCAAACCCGCCGCTGGCCGGGCTTTCGCACCCAAGCCTGCCTGGAAGAAGCCCGAAGCCCAGCAATGGCCACCCTACAAGCGCCCACCCGGCGACCGCCCCGCGCAGGCGCGCCGCGAATCTCCCGTTCACGACGAGGATTTGGGCCCGGTGAGACCACCAAACCTCCACATTGAGGAGATCCACGGGTCAGATCGTCCAAGCTCAGAGCGTTCCTCCCCCAGCCGGGCAAGCGCGCCCAGGGCAGGCGCACCCCGGACCAGCGCATCCTACTCCCGCCCTGACCGGCCATCGTCGGGCCGCCCTGGTTCGGATCGTTCAGGCTCAGACCGTTCTGGCCCAGACCGTTCAGGCTCAAGCCGTTCCAACCCTGCCCGTTCCAGTTCCGCTCGGCCCTTCCGGGGCAGCGAAGGCGGCCTTGCGCGTCCCTTCTCCACCAGCAGCGGCAAACCCCGCGCCGGCGGCGCACGCCCCAGCAGCAAGCCCGGCAGGCCTTCCAGCCGGTCCTACGGCGCCGGTTCCAGCGCTCCCCGCAGCGGCCCACGCGCCGAAGCGGGTTCTCGTCCCTACACGGGCTCCGCTCCGCGGCCATCCAGCTCGTCCCGTCCCTACCCGCCTCGCGAAGAAGGCGCCTCCGACTTCCGGCCCAGCCCGGCGAAGCCCTATCCCAACTCCGCCTCTCGCGCTGAAAGAAAAGCCGGTCCCGGCTGGAAGCCCAAGCCCAGCTTCGGCGGCCCATCCAAGCCCGGTTCCAGCGCCCGTTCCAAGCCCAAGCCCGGCAGCTCTGGTAAATCTGGGTACAAGGGAAAGCCCTCCGGCCCCAAACGCACCGGCGCACCCGGCGGAAAGAAGCGACGGTAAGGACTGAATGGCCGGGACTGAACAACGAGCCTGGGCGGATGTGAAATCTGTCACCGAAGGGCGCCCCCGCGCATCTGTATGTTCATGAGTATTGAAAAAGCAACCTTCGGAGCCGGCTGTTTCTGGGGAGTTGAGGCTACACTTGCCGCCATTCCCGGCGTAACCGCAACCGCCGTCGGCTATGAGGGCGGGCAGCTAGACCGCCCCAGCTACAAGGACGTATGCACCGACCAGACCGGCCACGCTGAGGTCGTCGAACTGGACTTTGACCCGGCTCAGGTCAGCTTCGAGCAGCTACTGGATCAGTTTTTTGCCCTCCACGACCCCACCACCCTCAACCGCCAGGGCCCGGACTGGGGCACGCAGTACCGCTCCGCCATCTTCTTCCACTCCCCTGAGCAGGAGGCGCAGGCCCGCGCAAAGATCGATCAGCTCACGGCCGAAGGCCGCTTCAAACCCAAGCGCATTGTCACCAAAGTTGAGGCCGCGCAGACCTTCTGGCGCGCCGAGGAGTACCACCAGCGCTATCTGGAAAAGCGCGGGCAGGGAAGCTGCCATATATAGGGATCAGGGAACAGGGATCAGGGATCAGAAAACCTTGGAGGATATCGGGAGCCGGGTGCCCCAGGTCTCGATTGCGATGCCCGGAAAACTGCTAAGCATCGCCCTGGCGTGTTTCCACCCGAACCTCAGCGGCCTCCGCCTTTGTCCTCGGCTCATCCATCCACAAGCAAACAATCCACCACACCACCACGGCCACAAACAAAGCGCCATTGGCGTTGAAAAGCTTGTCCCGTAGGCCAATGATCCGGTCGTATTCCACCTGGCTGTGCGGCACGGCCCTCATCGCAATCAACTGCCAGACTCCCTGCACCGCCATTTGCGCGATCGCCGCGGTCGAGAGCCCGATCAGAATCCGCTGCGTATGGCTGCGCCAGCCGGCCCCGTAGCGCCGCCCAAACAGCACCACCAGCAGCCCCAACTCAACTGTCAGCACGTTCACCGCCAAGTCGAGCTTTTGCGCCGCCAGTTGCATCAGCCGCAGCACTGCAATTTGCGAGTCCGCGGTCATCGTCTTCCATGCCGGCCACGGCCCCCAAAACGCCACCACCAAGCCGGCTGCCAGCAGCGTCCCCGCGGTATTCACGACCCATTGTGCGCGCCGCACCCCGCCAAACGCCCGCCGCGCCAACTCCACCAACACCAGCAGCCCAACCAGCGCCAACACATCGGCCAGCGTGATGAAAATCTCACTCAACGTCATCTGCGGAAGCTTGCCAAACAGCAGCCTGCTGGTCAGCAGCCGCAGCGCCAACAGCACAATGCTGGCCGTGAACCACGGGAAACGCCGTATCCGCTCTCGTCCAAGCAGAACCACCAGCAGCACCAGCAGTGCCGCGAACGTCAGCGTCCAAAGAACCTGAATCGCCGTAAAATTGAAATTGAAGTGCATGGTCGCTTTTCCAGTCTTTTCCGGCCCACGCTTTCCCGCTGCGCAAGCCCCTTTTCAGTCTAACCGGCCACGGCCCGATAAGTCCGCTCCATCCATTCCAGCCGCAGGACTTCCTTGCTCGCCCCATCCCGCGCGGCTTCGCCTTGGGCTGGCAGCCGCTGAAGCGGTTCCAGCCTTCTTTGTCAGGATGATGGGAACAGGAACGGAATTTGGTTGATCGGGAAACTCGCAGCCAGGCTGGGAGGCGTTTTGGCGACCTTCATCGACGACGTTTCTATGGTTATATGGTGCGCCCGGAGAGATTCGAACTCCCGACCTAACGCTCCGGAGGCGTTCGCTCTATCCAGCTGAGCTACGGGCGCGCATATCCAGCATACCGCACTTTGGATTCTTCCGGGTGTGTTCACCCAGCCGCTCTGTTCCCTGTTCCCTATTCCCTGTTCCCTGCTTTTTGCGCCCTCAGCTCCTCCATCACGCTCTGGATTAGCGCCTTGGCCCCCTCCATCCCGGCCAGAACCGCTTGCAAATCCAGCGCCGGCTTGGCCGGATTCCGGCTCGACGCGCAATAAACCCCATGCTGTCCCACCAGAATCAGCGAGTCGGTGAGCAGGTCAAGCGCCACCGCCAGCCTGCCCCGCTCCACGCCCATCATGAACTCGAACCGCTCCAGCTCTGTCCGCTTCTCGTCGAATACGCTCATACCTAAAGCCTATCCGAAAAGCCGGCGCCAGTTCTGTCGCCTGCGCCGAAGTTGACCGTCTCACACATTCAGCTTGCGCATGTACTCCGCGTCGAGCCGCAGCGCCTCCATCGTGTCCATGTCGAACTCCTCCTGCTCGATGAAGTAGTGCTTGAGCCCGGTAGCCGCGCGGAAAATCGGCCGGTAATCCACCACACCGCGGCCCATGACCGTCGAATGCATTTGGCCATTCGCCTCCTTCACCATGTCCTTGACGTGCAGCAGCGGGAACCGCTCCGGAGTCTTGCTCAGATAATCCACGGGGTTGCGCCCGGCTGCCGATACCCACCCGCAATCCATCTCGAAGACAACCAGCTTGGGGTCGGTCAACCGCAGCAGCTCGTCATAAAACACCACGCCGCCTTCGCTGCCAAACTCCGGAATGTGATTATGAACGCCGAAGGTCATTCCGGCCGCTTTCACCTTTTCGCCAATGCGGTTGAACTCGCCCGCCACCCAATGCCAATCGTCCAGGTTCAGTGGACCCTTGGCCGCCGGATCGCGGCGCATCGATGAGGCGCAGATCATGTAATCCAGCCCCAGCGCCTGACCATACTCGATCAACTGGTCGAGCTGCGGGCGCAGCGCATTCAGCGGATGGTGCGTGCTCACGCAGCGAAGGCCGGCCCCGTCCATCGCCTTGCGAAACTCCGCCGCCGTCTTGTCGTAGTAGCCCGCCGCCTCGACCTCCGTGTACCCAGCGTCTCTGACCTTGCGCAGCGTCCCGTCAAAGTCCTTGGGCAGCAGCTCGCGCACGCTGTAAAGTTGCAGCCCGATGGGCTTGTTGAGCGGTGCAGCGGCCAAACGGTCAACACCGGCACACGCCGCGGCAGCAATCGTGCCCGTGGCCTTCATGAAAGTTCTGCGCGAAGTAAAGCTCATTTGCTCTCCTTGAATCGTCTGCGGATCAACTCCGAAAAAAACAGCTTGCTCACCTGTTGGCCCGCGACAAGTGTTTGGGCAAAGTCTGGAGCCGCTCAATCGTGTCCGGGTATCGGGAGACCAGCTCCACAAAAGTCGCTGCAAGCGGACTCGCCTGTCCTCCCTGTTCCCATTTTTCAACCGTTCGGGGGCTCACCCGGAGCATATTTGCCCAAACGGGGCGAGAAACGTTAAATCGCTCGCGCACGGCAACAAAATACTCGGCTCCCGGCGATTTCTTGACCTCTGGAGCCGGAAGCTTGTGGGTTCGAAGAGTTGCCTTGCCCTCCCGATGCTCTCTCATGGCGCCCACGCCTTCCATGAGTTCAGCGAAAACATCTCTTTTCACATCTCTTTCCTTGTTCATGCTCTGCTCCTGCCTCTCCGAGCGGCACGTTCAGTTTCCAACGCGCGCCTCAACTGTTCCTTCGCCTCTCTGGAAAGATCGGCTGCTTCGTCCTTGTCATACAACGTCAGCAGCCAGATCTCTTCATCCGAAAGAAACACGTAGTAGATGATCCGCAGACCTCCGCGCTTGCCCTTCCCACGCCGGGAGTCTCTCCAACGCAATTTGCGAATGCCACCTGCACCCGGAATCAGATCTCCCGCTTCCGGGTCGCTCGCCAGACCAAGTTGCAATTGCCTGAGTCCCTCATCGTTGAGGTAGTCTTCACGATACCTGGTGAAAGCGGGGGCCTCGATGAACTGAAGCACCTTCGGCTGTGCCGGGTCCTGCATTGCCGCTGTCCTAACTATACCCACCATGGGTACACTTCGTCAAGGCTTCATCACTTCCCGCGGGCTGATCTGACACTCACCCCTTGATCGTCTGCGCCGCCGCATCCCACGTGGCCACGGTGCGGTGGAAGTAAGAGTAATTGGCCAGGTGGCAGCCGATGGCGGCATTGTTGCCGAAAACCTCGTCCTCCACCACATGCTCCCGCGTCTCAATGGCGCGGAAGAAGTTGGCGATGTGGTCGGCGGTGTCGTTGTAGCCCTGGGGCAGCGTGTAGCTCTCCACAGTGTCCGGCGTCAATGTGGGCGGCGCGAGGGGATGCGCGGCCTGCCACTCCTCCATGCCCTGCTTGCGCTGCGCCGCCGTCATGCCGCCCCAGCCATAGGCTTCAAAATGAGGCGTCCCATCCTGCGGGATAAAGGTCACCGTCCGGCCCGTCAACACCATCGTTCCCATCGAGCCGTAGAACGCGATCCCCTCGCCGCCGTCGTCGTTATTCAGGTTGCAGTGCATGTGCACCTGCACGCCCCCATTCACTGAATAGTCGTACACCGTCTCGAGGAAATCCGGAAAATCCCGCCCGTCCTTGAAGTGGTAAATGCCGCCCGACGAATAAGCGCGGCTGGCCACGGTATTGATTCCGGTAATGGCGTGGATACCGGAAATAAGATGCACAAACAGGTCGCCGCCCAGGCCCTCGCCGTAGTCCGCAAAGCAGCGCCAGCGAAAGAAGCGCACCGGGTCGAACGGCCGCTGCGGCGCATCCCGCAGAAAAGCCTCCCAGTCGATGGTCCGCGGGCTGGCGTCTGCCGGCACCGGGTAAATCCACGCCCCACCGGGCGAGTTGCGATTCATCTTCGCATCGATCGAGTGCACCTCGCCCAGGCGGCCAGACGCATAAATCTCCTTCGCCTTGGCGTACAGAATCGAGCTCACGCGCTGGCTGCCGCATTGAAAGATGCGCTTGTTCGCCTGGACCGCCTGCATCATGGCGAACCCGTCAGCCACCGTGTGCGACATCGGCTTCTCGCAGTANNACGTCCTTGCCCGCCGCCACGGCATCGAGCACCACTTGCCTGTGCTGGTGATCCATCGTGGCTACCAGCACCGCGTCCACATCCTTGCGATCCAGCAGCGTACGATAGTCGCGTGTCGTTGGAAACTCCCCGCCCCACGCCTCTTGTCCTGCCTTGTGCCGCGTCTCGTACAGGTCCGCCGCGCCCACGCACACCCCTGTCGGCACCAGCCGCGCAGCCCGCAGGAGATCGCACCCCCGAATCCCCGTCCCAATCGAGACAAAGCGAATCTTTCGACCCGTCGCCCCACCGGCAGCAGTCTGAGCCGCCATCGCCGCAGGCTCCAGCAGCGTCGCCTTCACCGCCGCTCCCGCCGCAACCGCGCCCGCGCCCAACCGCACAAAATCCCGCCGCGTCATTGAATGCATCTTCTTGAACTCCTCCGCGTGAACCGCAATTCTCGCCCGCAGCCCCACTGCGTGTCCAGAAGCGACGAGGCGAGATTGTCTATCCAAGTGCAGACGACTACCATACGAACCGGGAAGCGATGAACAGAATCCACGACCGCTGGCAGTTTTTCGCTTTTGGCATTAAGACCAATAAGACTCTGGGAAGACAAAAATGAACGAGTCCATGCATTCCGCTCACCGCAGCGTCAGGCTTCACGAGGTTGACCTTCAATCCGGCCTGCTTCTGTTGCTGCTCGCGTGTTCCCTCTCCACGCCGCTGGCCGCCGCTACCCCCAAGCCCGATTTCGGTCCCAACGTGCTCATCTTCAATCCCTCCATGCCGCCGGCCGCCATCCAGGTCCAGATCGACAAGGTCTACGCCGTCCAGCAGCGCAGCGAGTTCGGCCCCGCGCGCAACGCCCTCTTCTTTCTGCCCGGCGACTACCGCGTCGACGTGCCCGTTGGCTTCTACACCCAGGTGCTCGGCCTGGGCGCCTCGCCGGACAGCGTTCACATCACCGGCAACGTCCACGCCGACGCCAGCCGGCCAAGAAACAACGCCACATGCACCTTTTGGCGTGCCGCTGAAGGCTTCTCCGTGACACCGGCCGGCGGAGCTAACGGGACAAGCGGAACCATGCAGTGGGCCGTTTCCCAGGCCGTGCCCTTCCGCCGCATGCATGTCCTCGGCAACATCGTCCTGCACCAGAACGGCGGCTGGGCCAGCGGCGGTTGGATGTCCGATTCTCTCATCGACGGCAACGTCGGCGCAGGTCCGCAGCAGCAGTGGATCTCCCGCAACAGCGAGTGGGGCAGTTGGACCGGCGCCAACTGGAACATGGTCTTCGTCGGCGTCCCCAACCCGCCCACGGGCGAATGGCCCGCCCCGCCCTACACTAAAATCGCCCAGACCCCCATCGTCCGCGAGAAACCTTTCCTTGAGGTCGATGCGCAGGGCGACTACAGTGTGCGCGTTCCCTCGCTCGTCGCTAACTCCGCGGGCATCACCTGGCACGCCGGCGCCACGCCCGGAATCTCCATCCCCATCGCCCGGTTCTACATCGCCCATCCCGGAGTTGACACCGCTGCCACCCTCAATGCCCAGCTAGCCCAGGGCAAGAACCTCCTCTTCACGCCCGGCATCTACGAGCTGACTGAAGCTATCCGCGTCACCCGGCCCAACACCGTGGTCATGGGTCTTGGTTTCGCCACCCTCCGCCCCATCAACGGCACAGCGGCCATGACCACGGAAGACGTAGACGGCGTCATCCTCGCGGGCCTTCTGTTTGACGCCGCCCCCACCCTCTCACCCGTCCTGCTTCAGATCGGCCCCGACGGCAGCCACTTGAGCCACGCCAAAAACCCCATCTCTCTTCACGATGTCTTCTTCCGCGTGGGCGGCGCAGGGGTTGGGCGCGCCGGGATCAATCTCAAAATCAACTCGAACGACACTATTGTCGATCACACCTGGATCTGGCGCGCCGATCACGGGGCCGGCGTGGGCTGGAACTTGAATGCCAGCGCCAACGGACTGCTCGTCAATGGCAACAACGTGACCATCTACGGCCTGTTCGTCGAACATCATCAGCAGTTCCAGGTGCTTTGGAATGGCAACGCCGGCCGCACCTACTTCTATCAATCTGAGATTCCCTACGACCCGCCGGACCAGGCGAGCTACTCGAGCGCAGCGGGAACCAACGGCTGGGCCTCCTACAAAGTTGCCGATCAGGTGACCACCCACGAAGCCTGGGGCCTTGGCATCTACTCGGTCTTCCGCCATCCCAACGTCACGCTCAGCCGCGCCATTGAAGTCCCCAGAGTCCCCGGCGTCCGTTTCCACCACATGATCACCGTCGCCCTCGACAACCTCGGCGAGATCGGCAACGTCATCGACAGCACCGGCGGCCCCACCTCAACCAAGCCGCGAGTTACGCCAAAAGTCACTACATTCCCATAAACCCGGGGCGGGGAGTGACGGGGAACATCGGGCGCCCCCAGAGCCTGCCTTGAGCTCCGGGAAGTTAAACGACTGGTTGGGTTTAGGACCTACCAGGATCTGCTGTGAGTGGGGGAGTAGACTATTTTCATCTTGACATCGTGGTGAGAAAAGCGCAGAGTATGTACGTCGAAGGGTTGAGGTCAGGAACGAAGACGCTACCCTGGCATAAACATCCTTCGGTTCTTGATAGGGTCACGCTTCGCGTGGCCCTATCGTCTTTTTGGGCTTCTGCCTCAGTCCATCGCCATTCGGGACTACGGAATAGAGGTCTGCATGCGGTTCCCTGCCGCTGCATTCAAACACCGCCTCATCGCTTACCAGTATCCCGTTGTGATCCATTCTCTTGTTGGGATTGCGGATCACCACTGAAGGACGAGAGGGATCAACCACCGAAGCATCCGAAAACGCACTTTGAATTTGCTCCAGAACCTGATCGATCGTATAAGGGTCCTTGACACATCTGCTATGGAACAGATGGGAACCATGGAACAGTATCTCGGGACGCAGAGCCGGGAACCCCATGGAGATTCGAGTTTCGTTTATCTGGGTGATCTGCTCGGGGGTAAAGAAGCCGACCTTTGCGACCCAAGGCTTCTGGCCAGATTGCACCCGGAGGAGATTGCGGCGAATTTTCTTCAGCCCATCGGCATACAGGGGCATTGTCGTTCCCGTCTGTTCCCGAGTTTACAGAGCACACTTAGCGATAGCACCAGCATCCGCACGATTACCGGGCAGAGACGGTTGTCGAGGGAAGCCCCGGGCTTCAAATGGGGTCGGCGTCAGGCAGTCAACGATATAATTCCGCATCCTTGCGCGTTTTTCCCAGCGCAAAGGCTGGAAACCAAGAACCCAATCAGACCAGTTTCCAACCACCGTCTCTCAATCGTGGGAGAATGGAACGGTAAACAATCATGACAAACGATCGCCTTCCAGAATCCGCCGCAATCGCAAACGACCCCGGTGAAGAACCCACGGAGTCCTTCGCCGACCTGCTCTCCGCCTTTGAGAAGACCCACTCGCACAAGGCCGACCCCGGCGCAAAGCAGTTGCAGGGCGCCGTCGTGTCCATCTCCGCCGATCAGGTCTTCCTCGACATCGGCTACAAGACCGAAGGCGTTCTGCCTCGCTCCGCCTTTGACCACAATGCCGAATCCGTCAAACTCGGCGACACCTTCCCCGTCTCCGTAACCGGCCGCGACGAAGAGCACTACTACCAGCTTTCCCGCTTTAAAGTGGCGCAGCCCCGCGACTGGTCGGCCCTGGAAGCCGCTTTCGCTGAAAAGATGGCCGTGGTCGGCACCGTGACTGAAGTCGTTAAAGGCGGCCTCAACGTGGACATTGGCGTCCGCGCCTTCATGCCCGCCAGCCGCAGCGGAACCCGCGACGCCGTCGAGCTTGAAAAACTGGTCGGCACTGAAATCACCTGCCGCATCACCAAGCTCGATGTCACCGACGAAAACGTCGTAGTGGATCGCCGCGTCGTCCTTGAAGAGCAGGCCCGCGCCCTGCAGCAGGGCCAATACGAAGCCATGAAGGAAGGCGACGTTGTCAGCGGCACAGTCCGCAGCCTCATGCCTTATGGCGCATTTGTGGATCTTGGCGGAATCGACGGTCTGCTCCACGTCAGCGACATCGCCCACAGCCGCGTCACCAAGCCAGAAGATGTCTTGACAGCCGGCCAGCAGCTCCAGGTCAAAATCCTCAAAATCGACCCCGAAACCAGGAAAATCTCCCTCGGCCTCAAGCAGCTCCAGGCCGAACCCTGGGAAAAGGCGCCCGAGCGCCTCGTCGCCGGCCAGCGCATCACCGGAACCGTCACACGGCTCGCCGACTTCGGGGCTTTTGTTGAGATTGAACCCGGCGTGGAAGGCCTCATTCATATTTCCGAAATGTCCTATGGCAAAAAGCTCCGCCACCCCAGCGACATTCTCAAGCAGGGCGACCGGGTCGACGCCGTCATTCTCTCCGTCAAGCCCGAGGAGCGCCGGATTGCCCTCGGCTTGAAGCAGACCCTCACCGACCCCTGGTTCAACGTGCCGCAAAAATTCCCCGTTGGTTCGCAGATCGAGGGCCCCGTGACCAAGCTCATGAACTTTGGGGCGTTCGTTCAGTTGGAAGAGGGAATCGAGGGCCTGATCCACGTGAGCGAGATCAGCGCCGACAAGCGCATCAACCACCCGCAAGACGTGCTGCGTGCCGGCCAGGTGGTCAAAGCGCAAGTTCTGGCCATCGACCCCTTGAAGCGCCAGATCAAGCTCAGCATGAAGCAGCTAGTCCCCACCAGCATCGACGAATACATTGCCGAGCACAAAGTTGGGGATCAAGTCTCCGGCCGTGTCTTCGAGCAATCCCCAACCCTCACGCACGTCGAGTTGGGCGAAGGCATCCGCGCTGTCTGCCACACCACCTTTGCCACCGCTGCACCAGCCGTCGCGCCCGAAGTACAACTCGAGCCGGAGCCGGCTTCCAAGCCCGACCTGTCCAGCCTCTCCTCGCTGCTGAAAGCCCGCTGGCAAGGCAACGCCCCCGCCGCAACATCGAGCCCCGAGCCGCTGAGCGCCGGCCAGATTCGCACCTTCAAGATCACAAAGCTGGACCCCGAATCCAAAAAGATCGAGGTGGAGTTGGCGTAGCCGAGTTGACTTCGCAGTCTCTCCTTTCTATCCTCTTGCATGGCGTCTCCAGCAAGACCAGCAATTCCAAAACCGTCGTCGGCGCAGTTCTTCCTGAAGGACTATGACTCCACCCTTTTCCCGCTGACAACCAATCGCCTAATGGTTGAGAAGTTCGCGCCCCAAATCCGGGAGTTCATACAGAACGAAGACCTAAGCGGGAACGGGAGCTTCCTTCTGCAGCAGCGCGTGTTTGCTTCGAAAAGAGGGTGGTTCCTTCGACCGACCGTAAAGCTGGACCCAGTCGCAGAATTCTTCCTGTATGACTTTGTGTATCGGAACCGAGCGTTATTCCGCAAGACCCCAATTCCAAACCGTCAATCCTTTGGGTTCTATATCGTAAACGGAGAAGCGGTCCCGATCCTGAAATCCTATTCAACATTCAAGAAAGCTGTCGCGAGCGAAAGAGCAAGCCACAAGAGCTACATCTATTTCGACATTGCATCCTATTTCAATCACATTTACCAACATCACTTGGTGGAATGGGCTGAGAAGGCTGGCGCGACACAGGAGGATGCCAGCTTACTCGGAAAGTTTCTCCGCGAGATTAGAGGAGGAGAGTCCTTTGACTGCCTCCCACAAGGGCTCTATCCCGCCAAGATGATCGGCGCGTCATTCCTGTCGTTCTTGGAGGAGTCCAGCCGGATTCATGCTGCAAAGACATTGCGCCTGATGGACGATGTTTGGCTCTTTGATAACAATTCCGACCTTTTAGTCGCGGACTTCTTAAACGTTCAATCGCTGCTGAACAAGCGGGGGCTCAATATCAACGAGGAGAAGTCCAAGGTCCTTATAGAGCACGACCCGAGCAAGGACGTCCCCGCAGACATGGATGAGATGAAGGTTAAGCTCCTTCAGCGCAGGCGAGCCGAGTTTGAAATGGGGGCCGCTTACTACGACGAAGGCGATCAAGAGAGCGACGCTGAGGAGATCGGGAAACTCACAGAGAAGGAGATAGAATATCTCATCGGCCTTCTAAGCAGCGGGGATATCCAGGAAGAGGATGCAGAGCTGGTACTCGCGCTCATGCGCGACGCGGAAGCCGACATCAACGACCACCTGCCCACGCTTGTCGAGAGCTTCCCTGGATTGGCAAAACGGCTCTACTATTTCTGTCTGAATTATCAAGATAAGTCCGCAGTTGCAGAAGCTATTTATGACCACGTAAAAAGTGGCTTGAAGCTCACCGAATTCCAGCTGTTCTGGTTCACAAAGATCACCGAGGACTTGCTCCTCACCCACAAAAAGGCAGGAGACTTGCTCATGAGCCTCTACGATCACGAATCTGCAACTCCAATCACCAAAGCAAAAATTCTCGAAATCCCGGAGATGCGATTCGGAATGCCCGACTTGCGCGAGGAACAGCTCCGAAGTGGACAATCCGGATGGTTGGCGTGGTCCTCGGCCGTGGGAACACGCAAGCATCCCAAAGGAAAAAGGAATCACCTGCTCAAATACTTCCGGAAGGCGTCTCCGATGAATCGCCTCATCGGGGAGTTCGTCGAGCAGGCCCTTTGATCAGACAGCGAAGGAAGGCTACAACGTCACCTCAAAGATACACCTCATCGATGTAGCACCAGCGCCAATCCTCGCCACGCTCGGCGGATTGGATCAGTGGGTGCCCCGTCCCATGAAAATGCGCCCGCGCATGACGGTTCTTCGACGAGTCGCAGCAGCCGACGTGCCCGCACTCCAGGCACATGCGCAAATGCAGCCACGTATCGCCGCTCGCCAGGCACTCTTCACAACCCTTGGTCCGCGGCTTCACCTTCTTCAGGTGCTCCGCAATATGACTGCAAACAGTCGCCATCTTCGACCTCCATCGATTCGGGCCTCTTCATCCTCAATTTTTACACCACTCTTGAGCGCGAGGCCTTCAATCGTAGTTTGCGGATAATTACCCGCCAAAGGCGCATGATGGAAGGATCATGTGCATCAGCGCACTTCCGGGGGCGTCCGATAGGATCAATCCCATCCAATTCCACATCGGCCCATGCACGGGAGAGAAGTCCAGCGCCGCAAAATCACCGCCGCTGACCCCACCCCCCTACCCCCCTACCTGGTGGTATTAGGCCCACAGTGTACCTTAGTACCGTAAAATCGGCCGCTTTCAACTTTGAAAGCCAGTCGAATGCAGCCGTATCGGGTGGAACAGAGTTGAGCTCCATTGGAACAAATTGGGCGCTGAAGACGGTTGCTTCAAACCCATCACGGGTGCCCGCGACGTCTCAGCCGGGTGAAGATCCGCGCAGTTGATTTGTAGTCCCAATGCGACTACAATCAATCCTGATACTTGATGCCTAAGGAGCACCGATGATCACCGCCGACACTTACGTACGCGCCAGAATCGACACGAACACCAAAGAACGTGCCGCCGATGCTCTTGGATCCATGGGCCTTTCCATCTCCGACGCCATCCGCCTTCTGATGCTGCGCATTGCGGACGAGCGCCGCCTGCCTTTCGAGGTCAAAGTCCCCAATGCCACCACCCGAGAGGCAATGGCAGAACTTGAAGCCGGACAAGGAAAGAGCTTTGCCAGCATCGATGCTCTGATGGCGGATCTGCATGAGGACGATTAAGCGCTCGTCGGCATTCAAACGTGACTACAAGCGAGAGACCAGAGGCCGGAACGGCGCAACTTTGGATAATGTCATGGTCGGCGTTCTGACCGCCCTCACAAACGACCAGCCCTTGGACCTTCGTTACAGCGACCATGACCTGAGCGGCGATTGGGCGGGCTATCGTGAGTGCCACTTGAAGCCCGATCTGCTGCTGATTTACCGAAAAGCCGACGCCTCAACTTTGCGGCTCGCCCGTCTTGGCTCCCATAGCGAACTATTCGACTAGCTCACTCGCCCCACCCCTTAGCCCGTTCCACAGCCCTTTGCCAGCGGCCCAGCCGTTCCGCACGCTCGCCCGGATCCATCTTCGGCTCAAACCGGACGTCGCCCTGCCGCTTCACCCGCAACTCCTCCGGTCCCGCCCAGAATCCGGTGGCCAGCCCAGCCAGATAAGCCGCACCAAGCGCTGTAGTTTCTGTCACTTGCGGCCGCACCACCGGCACGCCCAGCATATCGGCCTGGAACTGCATCAGCAGATTGTTCACCGAGGCGCCGCCGTCCACCCTGAGCGCCCCCAGCGGCGTTCCCGTCTCGCTCTCCACGGCCTTCAGCACGTCCGCCACCTGGAAGGCAATGCTCTCCAGAGCCGCCCGCGCGATGTGGCCCGGCTTGGTGTCCCGGCGCAGCCCGATCAGCAATCCACCCGCATGCGCATCCCAGTGTGGCGCGCCCAGCCCCACAAACGCAGGCACAAACACCACCCCGCCGGTGTCCGGGACGCTGGCCGCCAGCGCCTCCACCTCGCTCGACGAGCCAATCAGCTTCAGGTTGTCCCTGAGCCACTGCACCACCGCCCCGCCGATGAAAATGCTCCCCTCAAAGGCGTACTCCAGCCGCTTTTGAGCGCTCGCCGCCACCGTGGTAATCAGCCTGTGCTTCGACCGCGCAAACGTCCCGCCAATGTTCTGCAATAGAAAGCAACCGGTTCCATATGTGTTCTTTGCCTCGCCCGCGCCCCAGCACAACTGCCCAAACAGAGCCGCCTGCTGGTCTCCGGCAATCCCCGCAATCGCCGCACCGCCCAGCCCCAGCGTCGTGGTCACCTCGCCCACCTTCTCGCTCGACCAGACCACCCGCGGCAACATGCTTTCGGGAATCCCGAAGATCCCCAGCAGTTCCGGGTCCCACTCGCCCTTCACGATGTTGAAGAGCAGCGTCCGCGATGCATTGGTCACATCCGTCACATGCCGCTGCCCGCTGGTCAAGTGCCAGATCAGCCAACTGTCTACCGTTCCAAAGGCCAACTCGCCCCGCTCCGCCCGGGCTCGCGCGCCGGTCACGTTGTCCAGAATCCAACCCACCTTAGTTGCTGAAAAATAGGGGTCGAGCACCAGCCCGGTCTTCGACGAGACCGTCTCCTCGACCCCACTCTCCCGCAAGGCCGCACAGCGCCCGGCGGTTCTGCGATCCTGCCACACAATCGCCGGATAAATCGGCTTGCCCGTCGCCCTTTCCCACACAATCACCGTCTCGCGCTGGTTGGTAATGCCGATGGCCGCCACATCCCGCGGGCGCGCCCCAACCTTGCCCAGCACCTCAACGGCGCAGCTCAGCTGGCTGGTCAATATCTCCGTCGGATCGTGCTCCACCCAGCCTGCTCCTGGGTAGAACTGCTCAAACTCATGCTGCGCCACAGCGGCAATCGTGCCCGCCTCGTTGAACAAGATCGCCCGCGAACTCGTCGTTCCCTGGTCCAGTGCAAGTATGTAAGCCATGTGCGGTGTACCCCTACGGCCACCAGTCAAACACGCCCGGCCAGAGGCGGGCAAGCGGGGAGAATCGTGCGCATTGGCCAATTCGCAGTTGGTTGGCTAATCAGCAGCCTGTGGATATCTTTGCAACGCAAGACTTGGCTTCGTACGGACGCAAATTCACTAGAATGCTTATTCTGCACCGGCAGCGGTGCAGCTTCGTCCGTATGCGGGCCGCCCCATCATCAGAAAGGCGATGAACAACAGGAAGTTTCAAAGTTTGGTTACTGAGGGTAATCAAAAGGCGGTGCCCGAAGACGTAGGCGCTGACGCCAGAATTTGCCCCTTTTGGCGCATTGTGGAGCAGATTCATCAGTGGTCAAATCTCTTTAACGCAAGGGTGCGGTATTTGGGAAGACGCTCAAGGAGGCCAGCATGACCACAAATGCTCAACTGCAATTTGCCGATGCGACTGAAACGAACAGAACCTGGCAAATTCCCGACGCTGAGACCCTGAAGATTAAAGACGACTCAACCTACCGGTATGCGGCGGTAGCCGTGGCGTTCGGGCTCTTGTTTGGAGTCGCAATCGCAGCCACAGCCGGAAATGCGCTGAGCCCGCTGGCGCCGCTCAATCCAGCATCGGTCGATTCCAGGGCGACCGGATTGAATAGCCCTCTGGCCACGCCTGCCGGACAGGCCACGCCGCTGCAGGGCCGGGCGAACAAACTGAAGAATACAGGGCAAGGAAAAACAACGTCTTCCGCTTCACTGGTAGCAGCCGCCCTTAAAACCTCTGCCGCTCACAAGTCATCTGCCGCCCATCGTCGTCACGCTGCACGCAAGGGTTCGGCCGGCAAGAATTCCTTTGCCAGGCGCACGTCGGAAGCCTCCCTCAAAGCGCCTGCAACCGCGGCCGTGCCCCCAGCCAGCGAGGAATCAAGGCTGAACGATGTGGTTCCTTACTTGTTCATGATCGAAGGCGACGCAACCGTAGCCGACTTCGACGCTTCCAGGGGGATGATCGAAACAGACGAGGGAAAGACGTTCCTCATCGACAAGACAGCCGGGGAGAGCAATGCTGGACCATGGCAGGACTATCACCGCACTGTTCATTACCGCTGCGACCAGTCCGGCAACTGCACCATCAGCGGCGCCGGCGTAGTGGTGCCCAACGCAAAACTGACCTAGCAATCCGGATCGCTGCCCTCATGCCGAGCCTCCTATTGGAGCCGCACCCCCCCAATCCTTTTGCCCCTCCCTTTCAATGACCGGCCCCAGGAATTTATCCTGTATGTCTGGAGCCATCTCAATGAGCGAAAGCCAATCCATCTCTGCTGCCTCCTCAGGCACATTCACCATCGGCGGCGACCTCACCGTCAATCGCCTCGGCTACGGAGCCATGCGCATCACAGGCAAAGGCATCTGGGGGCCTCCTGCCGACAAGGCCGCCGCCCTTGCAACCTTGCGGCGCGCGGTTGAACTGGGCGTCAACCTGATCGACACGGCCGACTCCTACGGCCCCGGCGTCTCTGAAGAGCTGATTGCCGAAGCGCTCTACCCCTACCCGGCCGGCCTGGTTATCGCCACCAAGGGCGGATGGGAGCGTCCAGGCCCCGGCCAATGGACCCACAATGCCAGCCCCAAACACCTCACCGAAGCGCTTGAAGGCAGCCTCAAGCGCCTCCGCCTCGACCGCATCGATGTTTATCAGCTCCACGTCCCCGACCCCGCCGTCAGCTTCGAGGCATCCGTTGAAACGCTGGCCACGCTGCGCGAGCAGGGCAAGATCCGCCATGTGGCGCTCTCGAACGTCACGCGTGAGCACATCGAGCGCGCCCGCGCCATTGTGCCCATCGTCACGGTGCAGAACCGCTACAGCTTTGCCGACCGCGAGTACGACTACGTTGTCGATCATTGCGAAAAGAACGGAATCGGCTTCATGCCATGGGCGCCGATGGGACAGGGAAGAAAGGTTCATGAGGCAATCCAGAAGGTTGCCGCCGAACTCAACGCCACTCCTCTGCAGGTCGCCCTCGCCTGGCTGCTCAAGAGGTCAAAGGTGATTCTGCCCATTCCGGGAACTTCGTCCGTCGCCCACGTGGAAGAGAATATCGCCGCGGCTCGTCTTGAATTGCCAGAGGCAGCTTTCGACGAACTTTCCGCGATCAGCCATCCACCCGTGAGTCTGCGCGGCTAGCATCGACGTGCCCCATGAGGCTGTGTCAGAATAGAGTAGGATTGAATCCTATCCGAAAAGAGGCTGCCGATGCGCACCACAAAGCAACTCAGCATCACCCTGCCCCATGAAATGGCCGAGATGGTCCGCACCAAGGTCGAGTCCGGCGAGTACGCCTCTGAGAGCGAAGTGATCCGTGACGGTCTCCGCTCGCTCCAACTCCACGAGCGCGCCCTTGAAACCTGGCTCCGTGAACAGGTAGCTCCCACCTACGACGCCATGAAAGCCGATCCGTCGCGGGCAGTATCTTCAGAAAAAGTGCGGGCCTCGCTTGCGGCGGCTCACGATTCCTTGCTCAGGGCGGGGTGATGTATCGCGTTGTCTACGCTCCAGAAGCGGAAGATCAGCTGGTAGCGCTGTTTTTCCATATTGCAGCAGTTGCGTCTCCCAAGATTGCAGCCAACTATACCGAAGCCATTGTGAAACAGTGCGAGAGCCTGAAGACATTCCCCAATCGCGGTGCGCGGCGGGACGATATTCGTCCCGGATTGCGCGTCTTCGACTTTCGGAGGCGTGTCTCAATCACCTTTGAGGTCACCGGCGACCTGGTCACCATCCTTGGCATTTTTTACGGTGGGCAAAAGTTTGAAGACGCTTTCGACTCGTAGCACTCCTTCGCTCGCACGTTGCGGCTGGCCCGCCTACGACGAACTTTCCGCGATCAGCCATCCGCCGGCAAGCCTACGCGGCTGAGAGTTCGATGCACGGCCAACCCCGCGCTCATGCCCATCGTCTCGGCCCGGGGCCGTTGCTATTTATTGGCATTGAGATCTGAAGCTTCAAGTGCTTGTGCTCTCGCATGACTGATCCCGAACATGGCCGCGATCCTGCGCAGCTCGTCAACGCCCAGTTCGAGCCACTCCTTTTCATGCCGGTAAGTCAGCAAGGATGCCAGGAAAACGTCCTCTCTGCCGCGCTCCGCGCGTTCAACGTTAATTTCCTCTTCGGCCCTGGCCAGGGAGTGAATATAATCCTCCTCTTCCTCTTTGGAGATCAAACGAACTCGACTGCTCCCTTTCCATTCCCTGCCGTCATATCGGAAGCATAGGCCGCCTGCGTCGAAGGACGCGGGGCGAACCGCCGACACGCTGGAGAACCGCTCTACGCTCGCTGCAAATCGGCTGCTTGAGCGAGGCCTGGAGATCCTGACGCGATCTCCCACTTTCACGTTCAATGTATGCGTTTGGATTCGACCTCCTTCAAAGGTCAATTTGCGCCCGCGTAGATTTCCAGCGCCCGAAGACTCAATACGATTAAAGTAGCGCCGCGCTGTTCCACCATCTCGCGGTTCTTGAAGTCATGGAGGGTGCGAGTGACTGTTTCCCGAGATACGCCGATGTACTCACCGATCTCTCCGTGGGTGAGCGAGCACTGGATCCGGGCGCCGTGCTCTGTCTGCTGGCCAGCCGCGCACCACTCCAGCAAGAGCCGGGCCAGTTTCGCCGGCGCGGACGATGCAAGGCCGAGCGTACGCAATTGTTCGCAGGTTCCCTTGTAGTCGAGGCTCAACTGGCGCGCCACGTTCTGACAGGCAACCGGGTAACGCAGCAGAAAGTCGAGAAAACTCCGCCGTTGCAGCGACGTGATGACGCAAGGGAACTGCGCCTCTGCCGTGATCTCATAGGGGAGGCCGGAAACCGCGGAAGTCAGCCCCAGGATCTCGCCGGGCCCTGCGATGCCCATGATAAGCCGCCTGCCGTCGATCGAGTTCATCGAAAGCTTTACCCGCCCCTCAAGCAAGAACAAGACGCTGCTCGGTTGTTGCTCCTCCCTGAAGAGGACATCGGTTCCCTCGCAGAAGAACGGTGCTGCGTGCGATTCAAACTCGCTCATCGCCTCGGGTGGCAGACTCTTGTAGAACTCTCCCGCTCTCCACGGAGCCCGGACGTCATTCCACTTTGTTCCGGAGTTCGGGCGCATCGGGGACTGCGTGGAATCGATTGCCGCACCGTTCTCAGGCTTCTCCTGAAAGCAATCCGCCCCGGAGCAACCGGCCTTTACCTCTTTGTGAGTCTGCTCATAGGAATATTCCATGATCCGCATCCCTTCTTCCTCGTCCTCAGGTAGTTGATTCTCGTCCGTATCCAGGGAGCATCTGAACAAATCACTGGGGCCGGTCTGGTTTGAGAGGGCGCGGCTGGCAGGCCAGGGTTGAAACCCTTGGCTTTACAGGCTGCGGAAAGAGGCCTGAATCCGAGCAAAGTTCCCGAGAAACATGCCTCAGGCTGCATTGCTGTACGCCATTGTCTGCGCCACCGGCATGCTCGACCTCTTCGCCATTAACTCTCCCATGCCTTTGAGCAGCTCGCTTGAATCGCTCCTGAGTGTCGCATCCGCAAACACGTCGCAAGCGGCGGACGAGTTCGCAATGCTCACCACGGGTACATGGGAACCGAATGCGCGAATCAAAAAGGTGAGGCGCTCCCTGTTTTCCGCGGGAATGGAATCGCCAAGGAGAACCAGATCGAAATCCCCGGCCCTGAAGCGATCGATCGCTTCTCGTATCGACCCTGCCAGGGAGACGATGTATCCCGCGGATTTCCAGACTGAGCCTTGTGTCCTCAGTAGCGATGAATCCAATCCAACGGCCAGGACGACGGTTATGGGCATGACGATCTCCAATTCTGCCAACAGTACCCTTACCGCCCACAGCAACAGGCGGCCTATACTGCTTTGGCTTGCGACGATACTTCTGTCTCGACTCGCCGGCTCTCTTCTATTGCACACAAGTCCGCATTGCCGTGTGACCGGTGCAATTAGCAAGTGCGGGAGCGTGCGTCTTCTCCTGCGACTTCAGCGACGCCAAGGGTGGATCCACACGATCCGCGTTCTTGAACTTGTTTAGGGGAAAGTGGGGAATTAGCTCCAGTCGGGATGCACTTCAGTGGCGCACGCCTCTTCTGGACGGGATTTCACGATCTATTCAATAAGTCAATGCTAGTCTCATCCTTCCAGGGGCGTCTGTCGTTTGTCGAACCTAATCGAAGAATCTCGAATAACCCTGTGTGCCAGCCTTGCAGGCAGTCTGCCAGGGAATTCGCATCCTGCGGCTCCGCGTGCGCGATAGGAGCGTATCATGAGTATGCATTTCTGATACGCGACCCACGCCGCCTTCGGTTTCAGTGTTCCGGCGCCGGTTCTTTTGCGCATTCAGGCGTGAGCCTTCGGCCCTGGCGCCGCAAAGGAGCACCCATGCGAACCGTTTCTCTCCAGAAGTCATACATAAATCGGGTGTTAGCCTCATTGCCGGAACTTGATATCGAGCGCCTTGCTCCCCATCTTTCGCCCGTAACCTTCACCAGAAACCGAACCCTCGAATCTCCCGGCAGGAAAGTGGATACTGTCTATTTCCTGGAGGATGGAATCTGCTCGATTGTGGCGACGATGAAAAACGGAACTACCGTTGAGGTCGGCTTGACCGGCCGAGATGGGTTTGTCGGCATTCCCGCAATCCTGGGCTCCGGAAACTCACCGAACCGATGCTTCATGCAAATACCGGGATACGGTTACAGCATCAATGCCAAAACGCTGATTGAGTTGTCTGAGGGATCTGGCAAACTACGGTCGTGCCTGTTGCGGAGCGTGCATGGCCTGTTCGTGCAGACCGCCCAGACCGCCGCGTGCAACCGCGTACATGAGATTCACGAGCGCCTGGCCCGGTGGCTCCTGATGTGCCATGACAGAATTCAGGCAGATCGCCTGCTCGTAACGCAGGAGTTTATTGCCATGATGCTCGGTACGCGCCGCAGCACGGTTACCGTGGCCGCCGGCATTTTGCAGAATGCGGGACTCATCGCATATGCCCGCGGACATGTCACCATTCAAAATCATGCCGGCCTCGCAGACGCGGCTTGCGAATGCTATCGAATCGTCCACGACGAATACATCCGGCTCGGCCTTCTATAAGGGAAGGCAACCGCACGGCGCTTGGCCGCATTCAGGCGCCGGACGCCCCATCCTTTCGCCGGTCTTGCGAAGAAAAACTGGCGAAAGGGTGGGGCGTCAACAGATTCAATCACCCATTCGCCCGCGCCGCTATCACCATCGCCTCCATGATCTGATCCGAAACATCTTTCACAGCCCCCGGCGAGTGAGACAGAAACAGCGTATTGGTCTTGTCGTTCTCGCCAATCGACTTCAGCGTGTCGAAATATTGTGTCACCATCACCAGTTGCATCACGTCCTTCGACGACGCCCCATCCACCACCTTCTGGAACTGCTCGATGGAGACCTGCAACCCCTCGATGATTGCCTTGCGCTGATTGGCGATTCCCTGTCCCTGCAGTGCCTTGCTTTCCGCCTCGGCCTCGGCCTTCTTCACCACGAGAATCTTCTCCGCCTCGCCCCGTGCGTTTGCCGCCACCTGCTCGCGCTGCGCCGCGTTGATGTCGTTCATGGCCGACTTCACTTTTTGATCGGGAACGATATCCGTCACCAGCACATTGACGATCTCGTAGCCGAATGTGGCCATATCCGCATCCAGCTCCTGCTTCACCGCGGCGGCAATCGAGGATTGCGAGGCGAACACCTCATCGAGCGTCATACCGGGCACGTGGCCCAGAATCACCTGCTCGACATAGGATTTGATCTGCGCCACCGGATCGGACAGCTTGTAGTAGGCGTCGTAGACCTTCTCCGGACGCACCCGATTCTGCACCGAAATCGGAATGGTCACAAACACGTTGTCTTTGGTCTTGGTCTCCATGGTCAACGTGATCTGATTGACCCGCAGGCTCACCAGCCCTGCCACGGAATCGAAGTACGGAACTTTCCAGTTCAATCCCGGATCGGCCACGCGAAGAAACTTGCCGAAGCGCGAGATCACGGCCACCTGTGCCGTATTCACGGTGAAGAAGCTTCCCAGTACCAGGGAAAGAACAATGACGGCGACAATCGCCAACAAAACCAAGGCCACTATGTCCATTTGAATCCTCCGCTGCCCGCCGTGGCGGGTAACGTCGAATTATACGGGATCGTCAAGGCAGTCAGGTTACAAACCAACGCCAGACGCCGGAGATGAGGCCAGGAGCCAGAGGCTAGAAGGCAGCAGCAGTCCCCTACTGCACTTCCCCGATATAAACCCCATACGCACCCAGCTTGATGGCCGCCAGGGACCTGGGCACAGGCCCACCGGGCGTCTTCAGCAGCGTTTTCAAATGAGCGGCCTGCAGGCCGGCGCCACTGGCCGCAAGGTTCACCGTCTGCGGCTCCGCCGTAAAGTTGACCGCCACCACCGCCTCTGCCGCACCGGGGGCCTGCCGCATCCAGCTCAGTACTTTGGTATTTTCCGTGTCCAGCATGAGGTTGGCCCCATTCGCGAAGGCCGGGTTGGTCTTCTTCAGCCGGATCAGGCTCTTGTACCACGCCAGCAACGACTTTGGATCCGCCTTCGCGGCCTCCACGTTGATGGTCGCGGCACTCGGCGGCACTGGCAGCCACGGCGTGCCTTTCGTGAAGCCCGCGTTCGCGCTCCCGTCCCACTGCATCGGCGTCCGCTCGCCGTCGCGGCCCTTTTCCTTGGGCCACCCGGTCACGCCGATCGGGTCTTTCACGTCTTGCTTGCGCGCCGGCGGCGTGGTCTTCATCCCGATCTCGTCACCGTAGTAAAACAGCGCCGCCCCCCGGCTTGCGAACAGAACTGTCGAGAGCACCCGCTCAATATCCGTGTCGTGGATCCCATCGCCGTAGCGCGCGTCCAGCCGCGGGTTGTCGTGGTTATCGAACAGCAGCAGCGGAATATTGTGCCCGATCTGCGTCTCCACGTCGATCAGCTTGCTGCGGAAAACCGTCACGTCGAGCTTGTTGATGAAGCCCACCTGCGTATCCATGGGCAAATGAAACTCCGGCTTCTCCGGCGCTCCATACATCTCGGCCAGTTCCGCGATATTGTCCATGTAGGTCTCGCCGATCAGCACCCGCGTACCGGGAAACTTGTTCGAGTTAAACGCATCCGCCGCCACCCGCATCTCCTGCATCACAGGATGCAGCCCCGGCTGATTGTCGGTCTTCGAGTTGTCCAGTTGCGGATCGCCATAGGCATTGATGACCGGCTTGCCGTCCTTGCCGAGCACGACGCCCTCATCCGCCAGGCTGGGATCTTCATAGAGCGTCGTCACCGCGTCGAACCGGAACCCGCCCACCCCGCGCTTCAGCCAGAATGCGATGATGTCCTTGAACGCCTCGTGGATCTGCGGATTGTCCCAGTTCACGTCCGGTTGTTGAACATAGAACTTGTGGTAGTAGTACTGCCGTGTCTTCTCGTCCCACTGCCACGCCGAGTGCCCAAAAAGCGACTGCCAGTTATTCGGCGGTACGCCCTTGTCCGTGCTGGTTTGCCCCATGCCATCGTGCCACACAAACCAGTCCCGATAGGGATTGTCGCGCGACGACCGCGCCTGGATGAACCACTCATGCTTGTCTGAGGTGTGGTTCATCACCATGTCCATGATCACGCGAATATGCCGCTTGGCCGCCTCGGCAACCAGCCTGTCGAAATCGGCCAGCGTGCCGTACTGCGGGTCGATGTTCTTGTAATCGGAGATGTCGTAGCCGAAGTCCACGTCTGGCGAAGGATAAACGGGCGTCAGCCAGATCGCATCCACCCCCAGACCTTGCAGGTAGTCCAATCGTGAGGTTATGCCGTTCAGGTCGCCGATTCCGTCCCCGTTTGTGTCCTGAAAACTCCGCGGGTAGATCTCGTAGATGACGGCGTTCTTCCACCAGTCTTGCATGCTGGCAGAGGTTCCGCTCTCAGGTTGGCTCGTGGATTGAGCAAGCAATGTTTGCCCTCCGGCGTGGTATGCCCCAGCCCCCAGTGTCAAAGCCAGGAAGCTGGTTGCGATTGTCCTTGCGTTAAGTTTGATCCAGTCCATTGCTGGCTCCTCGTGCCGATTAGCCATAAGCCGTTCCGATTCGCCTTGTTCCTTGCCATTTCCGCTGCTCTCTGGTTCGCCAACGACAAGATCCAAGCCAATCGATCACGTCGACACGCGGATCGCGCCGTGGCCGTACCACCAGTCATTGGGCTGCGAAATCTCCCCTCGGTCGCTTCTCCACGCCCGCTGAACCCGCTACGCTTGCCTCCTGGCGGACTTGCTGACCTGCCGACTCGCTGCCTTACTGCTTCTCTCCCGGCGTTTCCGCCGAACGCCCCTTCATCCGGTTGAAATCGATCCCGAATTGCGGCTGGTCCCGCGTCCCTCTTATGTGAATCGGAATCTCTGTCCCCGCCCCATCCTTCTTCAAGTACCGGTCCAGCGGGGTCAGCAGCAATCCCTTCCAACCGCCCACCATTTCTGAAACCGACGCCTGCATCTTCGCGTTCCCGATAAAATCCAGCGTCCCACCCTGCACGCCATACGTGCCTTTCAATTGGATCGTCGCCCCCGGCACCGTGTAGGTCAACGTAGGCAGCTTGATCACCCCGCCGCCCATCTGGAAATCCCCCTCCATCTTCGAGTGGATGCTCGCCGGATCGGTCGTTTTCATCTCCTTGGGCCGCCCCTGCCCGCGCAGGCTCAGTTGCTCAATGCTACCTTGAATCTTTGCGTTGCTGAACTGCGCCTCGTCCAGCACAAAACTCCCATTGAGCCGCAGCCGCTCATGCACGGGCGCGGGCCCCGGAGGAATGTGCAGCGTAGTCTTCAGGGTCACCGAACCGGTGAGCAGCGGCGTACCCCCGTGGCTCGCCAGGCGAAGAAAATCCTCAATCCGCGCCCGGTCCACGTTCACCTTCAGCGCAATATCGTGCCCAACGCTCTGCTTTTGGCCCGCACCCCCAGGCCCCGCCGCCATCACTCGCACAATCTGCCCCTGTGCCGTAAAGTGCGAGTGCCCAAGTGTCGCATCCACAGGCTCCAGCCACGTGTCGCCGTTGGTCCCATCCACCTTTGCATGAAACTTCGTGTGCAGCGGCAGTGGGTTGTCGAAGGGTTCAAGCCGGAAGTCCGGGACATCGGTCTCCCCATCCACCACCAGGTCGCGCAGTGTCCCCTCGTAGTGTCCCTTCGAGGTCAGAATCCCGGCAATACCCTTGAAGTCGCTCAGGTCCGCACGATCAAACTGATAGTCGCCCGCAATCGGGCTAGCGCCAAGGTCCGACCCATCCCACGGCCCAAAGCTCCCCGTCGTGTGGATCGCCCCCGTCGGGCGAGGGTTGGTCAGCTCGGCCTCGAACCCCATCGCCGGGGTCGCCAAGGACAGGTCTTGGCCCTTGGGGTGGATCGCAGCGCTCCTGCCGATATTCGTAAGCTTGAAGTGCGCGATTGCAATCTCCAGCGGCAGCTTGCCCGGCTTGCTGGTCTCCAGCACCAGCCGCGCATTGTTGCAATCAAGGCTATCCACCCCAAATCGCAGCAAGCCGCCGCTTATCCCGCCGGCTTTCGGCGGCTCAGAACTGGCAGCGCCATGTTCAAAGTGCGACCTCGGCGGCAAATCCACATTCAGCCCCTTCAGCTCCACCACCGAGACGTGGAACGGCTTGCCCCGCTCATAGATCAGTGGCGCATGGAAGCGAAACTCCTCCAGCCGGATCAGAGGCTTATCCGCATCGGTTCCCGCTTCCTTCGCTCCCGGAACCGCAACTCCGGCAACCTGTGCCGGCGGCCAGATCCGCAGCCCCTTCCCTTCGGCCCAGACCCCCCAATGGCCGTCCAAGCCATTGCGCACCGACATATGAAAGCTGTCCAGCTCAACCCGCGCATGAAACCGCTCGTGCAACCCTTCCACAATCCGGGCGCGCAAATACGGCTCAGCCCGGCGCGCAACCACAGCCGCAACGACGGCTAGCCCCGCCACAACCATCAGCAACAAGCCGCCAACCCACATGATCCACCGGTTCCTGTGCCAGAAAGATGTCCGACCGTTCGCCAAACCCGCCTCCCGACCGCTTCTCATTGTCGCAGCACTCGCTGGGTGCTGCTCCCTGACCCCTGTTTCTCATTAGATGCCAAATGCCGTAGACTTCATAACACGGATGCAAGCGCAAATTGAAAACCTCGTAAAGCTGCAAAGCGCGGATCTGGAGCGTACTCGCCTCACCCTCGCCATTCGCGCCCTTCCCGCTGAAATCGCCCAGGCACAAGCCGCACTGACCGCAGCCGAACGCCACTCCGCCGACGCCTCCGATGGGCTCGCCCGCGAGGAATCGCTCCGCACCCGCCTTGATCGCGACATCACCGCCCACCGCCAGAAGGCCGCACGCTTCCGCACCCAGCTCGACTCCGTAAAGACCCCAGAGCAGGCCGCTGCCATTGAGCACGAAATCGCCTTTGAGTCCGCCGAAGCCGAGCGACTTGAAAACGAAGAATTCTCCAGCCTGGAGCGCAGTGAAGCTCAGGAAGCCAGCCTCGCCGCGGCCCGCGCCAGCGTGGAATCTCTTGCTTCCGCCCTGGACAAAACCCGTGCCCGCGCAGCCCTTCGCCACAAGGAGTTCTCCGCCGAACTGGCCGCCCTCAACCTCGAGCGCGAAGCCCTCCGTCCGCTCATCGAGCCCGACCGTCTTATTCGCTATGACCGCCTCTCCGGCTCTCGCGGCACCGGCATCGCCCGCGTCGATAACCAGCAATGCACCGGCTGCCGCATGGGCGTCCGCCCCCAGGTGTGGAACCAGCTCCGCGAGGGCGAACTTCTCGCCTGCGACAGTTGCGGCCGCCTGCTCTACTGGGACCCGGCCATGGCGCCCGCTCCCAAAGCTCCGGAACCCGAGCACGCCCCCGCCGCACGCCCGCGCATCGCAAAGCCCCATCCGGCTGGAGCTTGACCGAATGCAGCGAATCTGTGTGGACATGGACGAGGTTATGGCGGACACGCTCGCTGAACACCTGCGCCGCTACAACCAGACTTTCGACGAAGAAGTAACTCCCCAGGACCTGGCCGGAAAGGGGCTCTGGGAGATTGCCCCGCTCGACCGCCAGCAGCAACTCCGCGCCTTCCTTGACGCTGAAGACTTCTTCGAGGACCTGGCCCTTATGCCCGACGCCCAGCGTGTGCTCAAAGACCTCTCCACCCGCTTTGAAATCTTCATCGCCACCCAGGCCATGACCGTCCCCAACTCCCTCGGCCCCAAGTACCGCTGGCTGCAGCGCCACTTCCCCTTTATCCCGCCCACGCATTACGTGTTCTGCGGCAACAAGTCTATCCTCCGCGCCGACTATCTTATCGACGACCTGCCCCGCAACTTACTTCGTTTTGAAGGTCAGGGCATCCTCTACACTGCTCCGCATAACTTGACCGCCACCGGCTTCGTCCGCGTGGATAACTGGCAACAAGTAGCCGATTACTTCGCCATCCTGCCCAGCTAACTCCCCACCGGCCCTGCAATCGAATCGGGCGTCCCAGGTCTCGCTTTTGGGAGCTGGGATTCCACCTTCGCCGCCAACCCCGCACTCACCCCCCGCAGCGGCGCCGGCTGCCCTTGCAGCGGCTGATGCATGGTGACAATGATCGCTCCCGCGGGCATCTTCCCCGCGCACTGGTAGGAGTGCGCCGTGCTCGCATCGAAATAGACCGCGTCGCCCCCCTCCAGCGTGCACTTCTGGTCCCCGTGCTGAAGCTCCAGCTCTCCCTCCAGCACATACAAAAACTCAAACCCCGCGTGCATGTGCGCCTTGGGCGCCATCTCCCTGGTCAGCGGAACAAACTCGGCAAAATAAGGGTCCATGTACCGGTCCGGAACCATGTAACCAAGGCTTTCAAAAAAGTAAGTCGGCGGCTCCACGCCGGTCTGCGGCAGCCTTACCCGGTCCTTCCGCCGGTGAATCCTGAAGATAGACTGCGGCTCTGTCTCAAAGAAATACGACAAGTCCTTCGAGAACACCATCGCAACCCGCGCCAGGTTCCGCAAGGTCGGCACCACCCGCCCGGTTTCAAGTTGGGAGAGAAAGCTCGCCGACAGGCCCGTATGCTTGCCCAGCTCCACCAAGCCCATCGACTTCTTCAGCCGCAGCCGCTTGATTCGCTCCCCAATCCGCTTCTCGGCGATAAACCGCTCCGCCGTCTCCGGATCCACCTGGGTCTTTTGCACCTCTTCGTTCTTCACTCCAGCCAGCTCGCCCATGGGCCTCCCGCATCTACTCAGACAGGATGCATCTCAAGACAAAAAGTTGTCCAGATCAAAAAAGTTTCCCGTCCTACTAAACTCGCCGGCCCAGGCTCCGCGTTATCCTAAAGAGTCCGGCCGCCCAGCCTCATCCCGGCCGCCAAGGAAACCCATGCCCGAAGACTTGACCGCCTCAACCCCCGAAGCCGCCCCAGTAGCCACCATCGCCACCCTCGGCCAGCATGAAGGCCAGGCCGTCACACTCCGCGGCTGGCTCTACAACCTCCGCGAGAGCGGCAAGCTCCTCTTCCCCATCTTTCGCGACGGCACCGGCACCATCCAGGGCGTCGCCCACGTAAAGAGCGTTCCTCCCGCCGTCTTCGATGCCCTGAAAGGCCTCACCCAGGAGTCGAGCGTCATCGTCACCGGCAAAGTCCGTGCCGACAAGCGGGCGCCGGGCGGATATGAGCTCGATGTCCTCGATCTCGAGGTCGTCCAGCGCGTCCCCGAGTCCAATCCCTACCCCATCACCCTCAAGGAGCATGGCGTCGACTTCCTCATGGAGCACCGCCATCTGTGGGTCCGTTCCCCGCGCCAGTCCGCCATCCTCCGGATCCGGGCCGAAATCATGAGAGCCGCCGCAGAGTATTTCGATAGCAACGGCTTCATCCGCACCGACCCGCCCATCCTGACACCGGCAGCGTGCGAGGGCACCTCCACCCTCTTCCCCGTCGACTACTTCGGCGACGCAGCCTTCCTCACCCAATCAGGGCAGCTTTACATCGAATCCACTGCACTTGCTTTAGGCAAGGTGTACAGCTTCGGACCTACGTTCCGCGCCGAGAAATCCAAAACCCGCCGTCACCTCACGGAGTTCTGGATGATAGAACCAGAAGTAGCCTATTGCGACTTGGACGGCCTCCTCGAGTTAGCCGAAAACTTCCTCTCCCACATTGTCGCGAGCGTCTTGAAGAACCGCGCTTCGGAGTTAGTAGTGATCGGCCGCGACCCAGCCAAGTTAGAAGCCATAACTCCGCCCTTCCCCCGCCTGACCTATGACGATGCCGCCGACCTGCTCAACCAGGCCCACAAGGACGGCCATCTTGAGCAGCCATTCACCTACGGCAACGACTTCGGCTCTCCCGACGAAACCTGGCTAAGCAGCCAATTCGACCGACCCGTCATGGTCCACCGCTACCCCGCAAACGTGAAGGCGTTCTACATGGAACCCGACCCCCTCAACGCCAACCTCGCCCTCTGCGTCGACGTCCTGGCTCCTGAAGGTTACGGCGAAATCATTGGCGGGTCCCAGCGCGTGTCAAGTTATGAGTTATTGAGCAGCCGCATCGACCAGCACAAGCTGCCCAGGGAAGCCTTCGAGTGGTACCTGGACCTCCGCCGCTACGGCAGCGTCCCCCACAGCGGCTTCGGGATGGGCATCGAGCGCGCCGTAGCCTGGATCTGCGGCCTCGACCACGTAAGAGAGACCATCCCGTTCGCCCGCACCCTGCACCGCATCTACCCATGAGCCTGAAGCCTCACGATCACCCCAGGAGCGGTAAGCCTTGGGTCAACTTTTCGTATCAGACCTCCCACCATCAAGCCACCGTTTTCAAGCCGCAAGTACTTTTTTTGAAAGCTGGGAACTAGCAGTTAAAAGCTGACGGCAGTCTTTCGCCCGAATCTTCCGCCCCGCTCCTGGAATCAAACAGCCGAAGCGAGTTTTTTGCTTCAGGAGCCCCGCCCGTGACCTTATCCGCCATTGAAGTCAACAACTTGAAGCAAGCCCCCGCCGTCGAAGGCGTCTTGCCTGTCCTGCACAGCCGCTGGAGCCCGCGATCCTTTTCTGACCGCGAGGTAGCCCCCGCCGACCTGGCCCGAGTTTTCGAGGCCGCGCGATGGGCCGCTTCCTCCTACAACGAACAGCCTTGGCGCTTTCTCGTAGGAACCCGTAACTCTTTAACCTACAAGAAGATATTCGACGCACTCGCTCCCTTCAACCAGGGCTGGGCCGGCTCCGCGCCTGTGCTGATCCTGGGTGCTTCCAGCACCAAATTTGCCCACAACGGTGCAGACAACCGCAATGCCCTTTATGATTTGGGCGCAGCATCGTCCTACCTTACCCTTCAGGCTGCCTCCCTTGGCATTGCCACCCACCAGATGGCCGGTTTTGACGTGGCTGCCGCCCGCCAAGCCCTGGCAATTCCAGAGAATTACGCCATTGGCGCCGTGATCGCCCTCGGCTATCAAGGCGAACCCGCGGCTCTGGCCAACGAGCAGATGCTCGCTCAGGAGATCGCTCCACGCCAGCGTAAACCCTTGAAAGATTTCGTCTTCTCCTCCTGGGATTCCCCGGCGGACCTGGGCTGATGGCCCCGTCCCGGCCACAACCGCACCCGGCAACCGAGCCTCCAGCCACGATTAAAGTGGATGCTGGAGGAGATTCCCTTTGACGCTCAAGCGCCCTCGCCGGCAACCCCGCCGCCGCAAGCCCATGCGCTGGCCAAGAGGCTTGGCAATTGCCGCCGCCGCACTGATTCTGGGATTGTTAGCCTGGGCAGCCATCGCGCGCCGCCAGGCCCCCTCCGCAAATACTTCGCGCACTCGCTTTGACGCCATTATTGTTTTGGGCACTCCTGCGGACAACGACGGCAACCCAACCCCCGATCAATTGGCCCACGTCACCGAGGCTGTCCATGAGTACGAGCGTGGCGTGGCGTCGCGCCTCATCCTCACCGGCGGGCCAGCCCACAACCGCTTTGTAGAGGCGCGCGTCATGGCTCGTGCCGCCGAGGCCCAGGGCATTCCGGAGACCGCCATCTTTGTGGAGCCGGAGGCTCTGGATACCATTCAGAACGCCTGCTACTCGGTCCGCATCATGAAGGCCCATGGCTGGCGCTCCGCGGAGGTGATTTCCACCGCCGTTCACCTGCCTCGCACTGGGCTAATTTTCAGCCGCCTGCCTCTGGAATGGCGTGAGCACACGGCTCCGCCGCTGGCGCCCAAGTCGGCGATTCGCGTGAGCGTTGAAGCGATCGTCGAAACCGCAAAGACGGCTCGTTACCTGGTGTGGACCCGCCAGATGGAACACTGCGAGCCTTAGGACCGGGACAATGAAGCCCGGTTTGCATTGTCCGCCCTCGGCGCAGTCCTGTAAGCTGGTAAGTGATGCGTTTCCATGTCAGTTTGCCCGTCTCTCTTGCAGCCGTAGCCGCCTTGACAGTCTGTGCCGGAACCTGCGCCGTGGCCCAGGTAACCGCCTCTCCGACCGCCGGCAATGGCGCCTACATTTCCAGCGATCCGCTGGCCAATGTGCGCTATGACAACCGCTTTGATGCTTCATTGGGTATGGCCTACGACCACATGAAGGCCGGCCCTACCCTGCTCCAGGGTTCCAATCTCGGTGGCCTCGATCTTTCCGGCGCCTATTGGTTCAGCAAGCACTGGGCCGTGGAGGGATCGGGACGCGGCTATCTGGGCACCAGCGGCGCCGCGCCCAACGACCAGAACATCGAAGGGCCGTTCGTCAGCGAGTACTTTTTCACCGCCGGTCCCGAGTGGCTGGGCCCGCACAACAAACATGGCGCAATGCTCGCCCACGTGCTGGTCGGCGGAGTCTATGGAAACTTCGAGCAGGACCTGCGCGGAAACTCTCCGTCGGTGGTGGCTTTTTATAACAACCAGCTCGCTCCGGCCGCGATCATAGGCGGCCATTTTGATCTGAACCGCTCGGCGCGCTGGGTCTTTCGGATCACACCCGACGCGGTGATGACCCACTACAGCATCAACTACGGGCCCAAGACCTCCCAATTCGATGTCAACTTCGCAATTTCCGTCGGCCTCGAGTACAAGTTCAAGAAAAAGCGGTAAGGCGCCTCGTATCCAAAAGTGCCTGTGCAACAGACAGGGCAGCCAAGTTCATCCGCGTGTGGTATTCTCCACCGTTCGGTGAGGCTTGGGTAAATGTGCTGCCGCAAAAAATATGCTGTACCAGATAGCGCCACTCGCCTTAACATTCATACGCCGGACAGGAACGACAACGAAGGCGGGATCAAACCGATATGAGAGACACACTTGGAGTATTGCTTGCGGGCGGAGCCGGAGAGCGGCTCTTTCCGCTTACCCGCGATCGCGCCAAACCGGCCGTGCCCTTCGGTGGACACTACCGCATCATCGACATCACCCTCTCCAATTGCATCAACTCGGGGCTGCGCAAGGTGTACATCCTCACCCAGTACAAGGCGCTGTCCCTCAACCGGCACATCCGCGAAGGATGGACGGGGATTGTGGCCCAGGAGCTGGGCGAGTTTTTTGAGCTCCTGCCACCCATGCAGCGCACCGGCTCCAACTGGTACATGGGCACCGCCGATGCGGTCTACCAGAATATTTATTCCATCGGCAGCGAACAGCCCAAGCACATGATCATTCTCTCCGGCGACCACATCTACAAGATGGACTACAGCCGGATGCTGCATTATCACAAAGAGACCAACGCCGAGGTCACGCTGGCCACGCTGCCGATTCCCCCGGAAGAAACGAGGCAGTTGGGCGTGGTCGAGGTGGGAAAGACAGGCGAGATTCTCGGCTTTCAGGAGAAGCCGCTGACGACCACATTCCGGTCGCCGTTCAATCCCAACGCCGTGGACGCGTCCATGGGCATTTACATCTTCAACACCGAGGTGCTGCTCAAGGCGCTGATCGCCGATGCCGAAGACCCCAACTCGAAGCACGACTTTGGCCACAATATTCTGCCCAACTTGCTGGGCAAGAAGAAGATGATGGCCTACAGCTTTGTGGACGAGAACAAGCAGCAGGCGCTCTACTGGCGCGATGTGGGCACGCTGGACGCTTACTACGACGCCAACATGGACTTGTGCTCGGTTTCGCCAACCTTCAACCTCTATGACAAGAGCTGGCCAATCCGCACCCGCGTGCGCCAATATCCACCCGCCAAATTCGTCTTCGGCGAGCCGGGCCGCACCGGTTCGGCAAGCAACTCGGTCATCACCGCCGGCGTCATCATCTCCGGCGCCTCCGTGGCCCATTCAGTGGTATCGCAGGACGTGCGCGTCAACTCCTACTCCGACGTGGACTCGAGCATCATCTTTTCGCACGTGAACATCGGCCGCCATTGCCGCATCCGCAAGGCCATCATCGACCGCGACGTCCACATCCCCGAGGGCACCGTCATCGGCTACGACCCGGTCGAAGACAAGCGCCGCTACTTTGTCACGCCGTCGGGGCTGACCATCGTCACGCGCGATGCATCGCTGTTTGAGAATCCTGTCGATCCGGAGTTCCTGCAGCGGTATTAGGGCGGGTCCTGATTCATCACGAAGCGCGGCAAATGAGAAGAGGCCCTTTCCACGAGGAAGAGGCCTCTTCTGCATTGCCGGTAATCCCGCCTTGTCGAAAGGCCGCGCTGAATTCGGTCGAATTCCGTAACCTTCTCACTGCACGCACGCTCTAACAATCGAGCACGGCGAGCATTCGAACTCCGCCGTCCGAGTTGAGAAGAGAATCGATCATGGAGAATGACCTGGAACAACCGTCCGAGCCGGTTGAGCCGTGCGAACCAAGCCTCGTACAGCTTTTCGGCCGTCGTGCCTTCATCGTTTCAGTCGCAACCGCAGTCAGTGCGGCGGCCTTCTGGGGCTTGCGGCGCAGCACTGTCGCAGCGGCGCGCCCAATGACTCCGGACGAGGGTCCAAAGACGGTCACCATCATTGAGTTTTCAGCCGACGGGAAGCAGACGGACACGGTCAGCCTTCCCCGCCTCATCAAGTCCGACGGCGAGTGGAAGAAGATGCTCTCTCCAACCTCCTATCGAGTCACCCGCCACGCAGACACCGAGCTGCCCTTCACCGGCGACAGTTGGAACCTGCACGATCGAGGCGTCTTCCGCTGTGTCTGCTGCGACCTGGCCCTGTTCAGTTCGGAAACCAAGTTCGACTCCGGTACCGGCTGGCCCAGTTTCTGGCAGCCCATCGCGCAAGAGAATGTCGTGGATACTGTCGACGGAAGCCTGATGGAGGTCCGCACCGCAGTCTCCTGCAGGCTGTGCGACGCTCACCTCGGGCACGTGTTCAATGACGGCCCCGCCCCCACGGGCCTGCGCTACTGCATGAATTCGGCGGCCATGCATTTCGTCAAGCTTGGTTAGGCGCGGGTCTTCCAGGGATCGCCAGTGAGACTTGGGCCACCATCCGCGTGCAGAGATGTGGATCCCTGCTTTCAATTCAAAGTGTGGAGCGATCCTGCCCGAGAAACTGCGCTTCCAGTGCGGCAGAAGTGCGAAAGGTAGTCTCGGCAATCAGCCGGCGATAGGCTAGTTCCGGATCGATCAGTCTCAGCTCTCCGGCACTCAACAAGATCCCCAACGTTCCGGTCGTCATCAGTCCGCGCCGTTTTGCTTCCAATCGCCCCTTGCGTTCATCCATCAGCAGGAGGTCCGCGTGGTGTTCCTCGGCGAATTGAATTGCGTCTCGCTCACCTAGCCCCAGGAATGCAAGCTCCGAATCCGGTGGAGAAGTGATCAGGCGGACATCGACCCAGGACGGGAGACGAGTCAGCCACAAGCGCACCGCTGCCGGCGCGCCGGAGTGATTCAGCTCCCGCATCACTCCGGAAGGGACAACAATTTTCCCGTAAATCTGAGGGAGAAGTGTGTCGCAATGGATCTGAATCAGGTAATTGAGCGGCGAAGTATCAGCAACAACGATCATGCCCGGAGGAGCCCCTTGGCCTGAAGCTGGCGCATGGTCTCACGGTCCTGTTCCAAATCTTCGACGTCATAAGCGTGGTCGTAGATCTGCCGATCCTTGAGAAAGCCGTCGAACTCGAAACGCGACAACCCCAGTATCTGGCTTGCCTGATAGTGAGAGAGCGTTCCCGTGCGGTATCCCTCAATGGCCAGCGATTCCAGGGCATCGCGCCCCGGGTTGGGGTGCTGGGCCAGATCGTCGGGAAGTTGGACGGTAATCTGCATGGCTTGAGGGTAGCAGGGATGGCAAAGGAATTCTACTTCTTCCTCCCACGGAACTATCCGCACAGATCCCGCGTATTAGCAAACTATGCAATGCGTGGGCACATTAAGCTGGAGCGTGATAGGGTTGGCATCGCCGCCGAGACACCCCAGCGACAAAGACCTGTCGCCGGGGACCCCGCCGAGGCCACAATCGCGGCGTACCATGGAGGCGCCGGAGATTGGCGCATTTCGGACGCCCGCTGCCGGCAACGGGGACATTCTGGGAGGCAAGATGAAAGCTCCTGACGCCCGCCCGCTAAACGTGGAGGTGAGTCCGCTGGAGATCGACTGGTCCCAGACTGTTCGCCGCTGCATGGACGGTGATTCCGGCGCGTGGGCCGAACTGGTCCGCTCCCACCACAGGCGTGTCTACGGGCTCTGCTATCGCTTTACCGGCAACCCGGCCGACGCGGAGGACCTGACTCAGGACGTTTTTTTGAAGGTTTACTCGAACCTGGCCAGTTTCGATACCGGCCGCGGCAGCCTGCAGGTGTGGATCACAACCATGACCCGCAACCTGCTGGTGGACAACTTCCGGCGCACCCGCAACCAGCGCGCGACCTCTTCTTTGGACGACGGCTGGGAGTCGGCAGAGGAGTTGCAGCCTGTAGCCCGCCTGATGGCCAGCGGTCCTTCGCCGCACGAGTCGGCGGCCCAGAAGGAACTGGCGAAAATGGTCCAGAATGCCCTCGCTCGCGTCTCCGTCGAGCTGCGCGAGGCCGTCATTCTTCGTGACCTGCAAGATCTTGATTACAAGGAGATCGCCCAGGTGCTGGGCATTCCCGAGGGGACGGTCAAGTCCCGCATCAGCAGAGGCCGCGCGGAACTAGCACGGCTGCTGGAACGTAATAAACGGGAGGTGATGTAATGGCAGAGCGCACAAACATTCCGAGCTCTCCGGCCTGCGGGCAGTGGGAGACACTTTTGACCGATGCGTTGGACGGGCTGTTGAATCCGGCCGACGAGGCGATCTTTACCGCGCACATGGCCGTCTGCCCGGCCTGCACGGCACTGTTTGAAGACGCCCGGCGAGGCCGCGAGTGGCTTGAGTTCCTTTCGCCCGAACCGGAGGTTCCCGCAGGGCTGTTGGATAAGATTCTGGCCCAGACCGGCCCAGGGCAGGTAGAAGGCTTCGGCCTGATGGCTGGCGGCGCCAGCGTGTTGCCGATGCAACCCGGCTCTACCCCCGCACGCAAAGGCCGCATGACGGGGACCCCGGCCTGGCAGCGTCCCGGCATTGCCGGACTCGTCGCCTTTCAAGCCCGCCGGTTTGCCGAGCCGCGCTTGCTCATGACGGCCGCCATGGCATTCTTCACCATCGCGCTGACGCTTAACCTGACCGGCGTCAGCTTGAGCAACCTGCGGCTCAGCAGCCTTCGCCCCACCGCGGTGCGCTCGTTCATGGAGCGGCGGCTGACCATGGCCTCTACCCCGATCATCCGCTATTACGACCACCTGCGTTTTGTCTACGAGGTTCAGTCCACCATGCGGCAATTGCGCAGCACCACCGAGAACCAGGGCGGAGAAAACGACAACCAGCAACGACCGAAAGACAACCCGCCGGGCGAGTCAAAACAGACCCCAGGCCACAAGGATGGGGGCTCCCGGATGGACCCTCCCCAGCAATCGGGAAGCCCGGCTCCCAACGATTCCAGTGACTTTTTAGAAACCTCCCTCAAGTTTCAAGCTCAGCCCGCGCACTCCGGCGGCTCCGCAATGGCACTACGGGAAAGGAGCACAGTATGGACTGCGTAAATCACAGCGGTGTAACCGCGACCGCCTATTGCCAGACATGTGGCAAGCCGCTCTGCGCCAACTGCGTGCGCAACGCGGCTGGAGGCCAGATTCTCTGCGAGCCTTGCCAGGCATCCTGGCAGGCCTTTCAACAACCATTCGTGGTCCCGCCCAGTGGGCCCCACCCATCGGCTGCCGCCATCCTGGGACTCATTCCCGGCGTCGGCGCCATGTACAACGGGCAGTTCTTCAAGGGACTCATCCACGTTGTCATCTTTGCCGTGCTGGTCAGCATCACCGAGTACCACGGCATCTTCGGCATCTTCATCGGCGCGTGGTGCCTCTACCAGTCCTTCGAGGCTTTCCACACCGCCAGAGCGCTGCGGGACGGCCAGCCTCCGCCCGATCCACTGGGGCTGAACGAGGTTGGGAACTGGCTGAACCTGGGCACGCGCCACAGGTATCCGGGCCAACCAGGCGCTGGACCGGCCCAGGGCAATCCGAACCCCAATCCTCCGGGCCCCGAGGCACAGGGCGCGTACCAACAGCCGCCTTACCAGCAGGGGGCCTGGCAAGCGCCATTCACGCCGCCTGCTCCCGGCGCTGCCGGACCCGGCTTTACGCCTGATCCCTCAGAGTATTGGCGGCCTCTGTTCTGGAAGCGCAAGGAGCCGGTCGGCGCTGTGATTCTAATCGCCCTCGGATTGCTTTTCCTGCTCGATCGGCTCGATATCTTCAGCGGACGCCTGCTTGAGTTTTCATGGCCGGTGCTTCTGATCGGGGTCGGTGTCTGGCTGATCGTTCGTCGTCTCGGAGATTCCCAAGGAGGTTCCAAATGAGCCGCTATATCATGATTCGCCGCCTTCGCGGCCCCGCTTATCTTCTATTGGTCGGCGTGATTGCCCTGCTGGCCCAGGCTCACATTCTCGGTTGGGGCAAGAGCTGGCCGCTGTTTCTGATTCTTGCCGGCGTCCTCATGCTGGCGGAACGCGCAGCCCTGGCCGCTGAAGGGGGCAGTCCGCCTATGCCCTATCCTGGCGCTCCTTACCAGGGCCCAATCGATCCCAGGGCGGCAACAGGCATTCCACCCTACCCAGGACAGCCGACGGCCATCGTCCCTGCCCATGAATACGACAAAGATCTCGATGGAGGACAATCATGAGCAGCGTACCTCCCAATATGCCTCCGGGTGGCGGACGGCCTCCCTATCCCCCTTACGATCCCAAAACCCAGTACCGCGTCTACCGTGAGCAGCAGAAAGCCGCCTGGCGGGCGCAGCGCGATGCCTGGAAGGCCCAGCGTTACGCCTGGAAGTCCAGCTACGTAGGCGCCTATGGACCGCGCGTTCCCTCAGTCGTCGGTCCCATCATTCTTGTCGCCGGCGGAGTGGTCGCACTCCTGGTCGTCACCGGCCGCATTGCCGCCGACCAATTCTGGCCCTGGTATGGCCGCTGGTGGCCGCTGTTGCTGATCGTCGCAGGTCTGGCCCTGCTGGGCGAGTGGGCGCTCGACCTGCGCCGCGAAACCCCCGTGCGCCGCGGCGGCAGCTTTGTCGGCATCCTTATCCTGCTTGCCTTCCTCGGCTTTGGCGCTTCAGGTTGGGAGCATATGCGGCCGTGGTTTTCCCATATGGGAGATCAAAACGAATACGGAATGAATGACAACTTCTTCAACGCATTCGGTCTGCCCCAGCACGATATGGACCAGCAGGCGCTCAGCTCGCAGATTCCCGCAAACGCCACCGTTGAGATTCAAAATCCCCGCGGCGACGTCAGCGTCACCTCCGGCGACGGACCCAACATCGAGGTAAGCGCACACGCAGTGGCTTTTGCCGGTTCGGATACCGAAGCAGACAAAATCTTTGCCGCCGAGGCCGCCCATGTCACCGTCAACGGCGGCGCCGTGCTGGTCAAGTCAGAAAGCAACAACAACGGCCGCCTCAACCTAACCGTCACCGTACCCAAATCTGCCAGGGTCAGCATCAACGCCGGCAAAGGGGACGTAACGGCTGCCGGCCTCGGCGCCGGCATCAGTGTCTCCGCACAACACGGCGACGTGCATCTGAACGCGATTACAGGCTCGGTCCAGATGCACTTTGCCGGCGGCAAGCACGACTTCTCGGCGCACCAGGTGGACGGCGACCTGACCACCGATGGCGACTGCAACGACCTCACCCTCTCCGAGATCAAGGGCAAGATCACGCAGAGCGGCGAAATTCTGGGCGACGTGCATATCGAGAACGTCTCCGGATCGGTGCATCTGCACACCTCAGTCACTGACGTGCAACTGGCCGCGCTGCCCGGCGACCTGACCCTCGACTCCGACGATCTCCGCATCGCCGAGGCCAAGGGGCCCGTGCATGTGGTGACGCACGCCAAAGATGTCGACCTCAACCAGATTTACGGCGATAGCACCGTGGAAAATCGCGACGGCAGCATCGCCGTGGAGCCGGCCGGCGCCTACTCTGTGGATGCCAAGAACGGCAAAGGCGGCATCGTCGTGACGTTGCCGCCCAACGCTTCGGCCACGGTGGACGGCCGCACCCGCAACGGCGATATCTTTACGGAGTTTGCGCTTTCCATCAGCGGCGACGAGAACAAGACCGTCAGCGGGAAGATCGGCTCCGGCACATCGAAAATTGTCCTGAATGCCGACAACGGCGACTTGCGCATCAAGAAGGGGTCCGCCTTCCCTGCGACGCCACCAGCGCCAACCGTTGCGGCCGCACCCAAAGCTCCGCTCGCCCCCAACGCGCCTCATCTGAAGGCGCCCAAGGCTCTGCCCCCGCAACCGGTCAAGCAATAAGAACGCTAGTCATCATGGAGTGAACGGCAAACAGGCGCAAGAGGGTTCCCCTCCTGCGCTTGTTCTGCTCATTGGTTCCATGGGCGGATGCAAACTGCTTGCGCCTTACCAGACGAAGGGAATCAGACGAAACCGCGTGTGCAGACAGTACTCTGGGTAGCCGGGCAACTCCTCGCGAAGCACCTTCTCCTCGTTGAGCAGGCGGATGACGTAGAACGGGATTAGCAGCGCGAAAATGGGCACGGAGATGTAGGAACCGAGCGCCAACGGCGTGAACATCAACAAGACCACGCTCCCTGAATACATCGGATGACGAACGATGCTGTATGGGCCGGTCGAGATGACTTTCTGACCCTCCTCGACCCGGATCGTGCGTCCCGCGAATCGGTTGACGGTGATGACCCAAGACGCAAAGCACATTCCCGTCAACGCCATGACCTGAGAAAACACCGTCAGCCACAACGGCACTGCGCCCAGCAATGTGCGCGTCCAGCCCAGGCGGTAGTCGAACCCCGGCACTAAAAACACACACAAGAAAAGCGGCTTGAACCAACGCATCAGAAGCTTCTGTTCGCGGACCTGCTCCTTCTGTTGCAATCTGCGTTCGACAAGTTGTGGATCGTGCTTCAAAAAGTAAAGGTAGGCGCAAAGGCTGGGAACGGGCAGGACGCCCAGATAAACCCAGCCCTGCCAGAACCTCAACGTGCCGGCAGGCAGGAAGAGGGCGCAAATGGCTATGGTCAGTACTGCGATTATTCTGATCGCGACTCTTGCTGAAAGACCGATTTTGTGCGGCGGCGAACTGCTGGCGGGAGCGCGGTTCTCTCCGGATACGATCGGCGTGGGAGTAGTCGACACTCTTGCTGTCTCCTTTCGCGGCCTCCTCGATTCCCCGACACGCATACCCCAATTCGGGACGCAGTTCGGATCATTGAGAGAGATTCTTCACCTGATTCGATCTTGCTTTCACCATGCTCTGCGGACAGTTAAACCGCGACCCGCCGCACCCGCGGCCCAATCCGCGTAAAGACCTCCCACGGAATCGTCCCCGTTGCCTCGGCGTGGTCGAACGCGGTAATGGTCTCGTCCCGTTGCGTTCCCAGAATCACCACCTCATCGCCGGCTTCCACCCCAGCAATCTCCGTCACGTCCAGCACCGCCTGGTCCATGCTGATGCGGCCCACCAGCGGGGCTCGCTGCCCATGCACAAGAAGGCTGAAGTTGTTGCCAAGCCTCCGGTCCAGGCCGTCCGCATACCCCACGGCCGCCAACGCCAGACGCATCGGCTCCGTCGCCACAAAGGTTCCGTTATAGCCCACCACCGCACCCGCGGGAACGGTCCGGACGCCCACCACCGCGGTCTTCCAACTCAGCACCGGTTGTAAGGCGGCGCGCGCCGCGGCCAAGCCGTCCGGCACTTTTTCTGGCGCAAATCCGGGATCAAACTGCGGCGCCAAACCATAAAGCGCCAGCCCTGGCCTGAGCATCGCCTTCATCCCGTGGCGGCCGGCCAAAGCCGCGATTCGCCCGGCCTCGCCGGCGAGCAGCGCCGCCGAATTCCCCACATTGAGCCAATCCGGCGTCAATCCCGCGTCCGCAATTTGCCCCAGCGCCTGGTTCAATCGAACAAGTTGCGCCTCGGTCACCGCGCCGTCCGCCTCGTCCGCGGCAAACAGGTGCGTCATGACGCCCTCAAGCCTAAGTGCCGAGGCCGGGCCAAACCGCGCCAAAGCCGCGGCAAGACCATCCGGACTCACGCCCTGCCGGCTCATCCCGGTATCGATCTCCAGGTGAACCGGCAACCCCACAGCCTGAACCCCAGCCGGACAATTCGCCGAATGGGCCGCACGTTCAAGCTCGTCCAGTTGCCATGGCTCCCAAGCCACCGCCGTAAGCAAATGCTCGACCACCGCGTGGCCTTGCCCCGCAAAGACGCCGCCCATCACCAGCACCCGTCCCTGGGGACACAGGGCACGCGTCGCCACACCTTCTTCAACGCTGGTGACGCCAAGCCACCGAGCCCCCACGCGCACCGCCGCCGGAACGCAAGCGGCAAGCGAATGGCCGTAAGCGTCAGCCTTGACCATGGCCAGCAACTCCGCCTGCCCCTCGGCAAGGCTCACGAGAAATCGATAGTTTTCTTCCAGGGAACGGGTGCGAATCTCAACCCAGCAGGGGCGTGTTGGCATCAGGCTGTCCAAGCTTCAGTCTATCGCGAACGCGCCGGATCAACTTTGCCGGAAACGCTGGGTGCCCCACTCTCGCGACGCTTTTGTTTTTGTCGCTAGGGTGGGAAGCAGTGAACTCGGTTATCGATCCTACTCACCGCACCAGCGCGAACGCCACCACCGTCTCGCCCTTGGCGCCCACCTCGTCCAGCAACTCCGCTTCAAGGTCATGCGTAACCGGCATCTCGCAGGCGGCGATTTCCTGTTCGCTCGCGCCCGCAAAACACAGCTCGCAGTGTCCCAGGGCTTCGCCGTGACCCATCCCAGCGTCCATGCGAATGGGAGGACCGAAGACGCGGCAGGTCATGGGCCGCCACGCGTACACATCGCACCGCCCGGAAGCCGGATCAAGCGCCGGACAAGCCTCCTCATTGGCAAACTCCTCGAATCTTTCGCGTTCCTCCTCTGATTCGCCCAACAGTCCCGTAGCCACGTCGCCAGGAAACTCCACACCATGCACCGCAATCCAATTCCGAGCCCGGCGCTCAATCTCTGCCGCCAAGTCCGGCTCCTCATGCCGCAGCGCCTCCATACCCGCCCGCAGCCGCAACACATCCAGCGCACTGATCGCAAACGCTCCGTAACAGCACTGCGTACACCCCAGCCGGCAGACCAGCCGCTCCCCCGCCCGCCGCGCCACATCGGCCAGCGCCGCATCCACAATCTGCACCAGTTCTCGATCTCTCGCTGGCAGCTCCATGCCGCCAAGGATATCCGATCGGACCGCGACGATCATCGGGATGCGCAAACACATCGCTCCCCCCGTGCGATATAGTCGTTTCGTAGTGCGAGCGAGGTGCTTTCTCATGACCATTCCCCGGTCTGTTGCCACATTGCTGTTGTCCCCACTCCTTTCCTTTGCGATTCCCGCGGCTTTCGCGCAGCAGGGCCGCTTGCTGGTCACGCAAAAGGGAGACACAAGTCTCGCCATCGTCGATCCCGCCGCCGGAAAAGTCATCGCTTCCGTCCCCGAGGGCGGCGTCACTGGCCATGAAGTCATCGCGTCGCCCGACGGCCGCCTGGCTTACGTGCCCATCTATGGAAACTCCGGCGTAGGCAAGCCCGGAACCGATGGCCGGAACATGGTGGTCATCGACATCGCTTCGCAAAAGGTCGTGGGCAACCTCGACTTCGGCCACCCCGTCCGCCCGCACATGCCCATCTTCGGACCCAAGGATGGCTTGCTCTATGTGACCACCGAGCTTGATCAGGCGATCACCCTTATTGACCCGAAAACGCTCAAGATCGTGGGGTCGATCCCCACCGGCCAGCCGCAGAGCCACATGCTTGCGCTCTCCCACGACGGCCGCCGCGGCTACACCGCCAACGTCGGCCCCGGCACTGTGTCCGTCCTCGACATCCCTGCCCGCAAGACCCTCGCCATCATTCCCATCTCCGGCGCTACGCAGCGCATCTCCATCTCCAACGACGATCGCTGGGTCTTTACCGCCGACCAGAAAGAGCCGCGTTTGGCGGTCATCGACACAGCCACCAACCAGGTGAAGAGTTGGGTCCCGCTCGACGGCCTCGGCTACGGAAGCGCTCCCACCCCTGACGGTCGCTGGCTGCTGATTGCGATCCCCGACAAAAACAAAGTTGACGTCATCGACCTGAAGACCATGAAGGCGGCCCCATCTGTCGCGGTCTGCTCCGATCCGCAGGAAACGCTGGCTCGCCCCGACGGAAAAACCGCCTATGTCTCCTGCGCGGGCAGCAGCCAGGTAGCAGAAATCGATCTCGCTTCGTGGAAGGTCGCGCGGCTGATCGCCACAGGCAAATCCACCGACGGGCTCGCGTGGGCAGAGGCGCGTTGATCTTCAGTTAAGCAAACGCACGCAGCGAGGTGCGTTCATAGGAGTGATTCACATGCGTCCTATCGTTGTCGCTTTTGTTCTGCTTCTGGCGCACGCCGTCTCAGCCATTCATGCCCAGTCCGCTCCGCCGCGCCTGATCGCGCCGGGCGTCTGGTTCCTGCTCGGCGATGCGCCCAAGGGCTACAGCAACACAGCCATCGTTGAGATGAAGGACTATCTCATCGTCGTGGACGCCAACTATCCCGCACGTGCCCGCGAGCTCATGGTCGAAGTCAAGCAGCTATCGCCAAAGCCGGTGCGCTATGTCTTCGATACCCATGCCCACGGCGATCATTCCTACGGCAACTCGCTGTGGACGGCAGCGGGCGCAACCACGCTTGCCTATTACAAAGTCACAGAAGAGATGGATCGCTACGAACCCACGCGTTGGCAGGCAGCGGAGGCTAAACGGCAGGACGTTCGCGATCTGCACCAGGACAATGTGCAGCGGCCTGAGCAGACCTTTCGAGGGAGTCGATTTGTCCTGAAAGACTCGACCCGAGAAGTCGACTTCCTGCACCTGGGCTGGGGTCATACGGAAGGCGACGGCTATGTCTGGCTACCCAAGGAGCGTGTTCTCTGCACCGGCGACGCCGCCGTCAACGGCCCGCGCAACAAGTTATGGGATGCGAACCTCGCCAACTGGCCGCGCGTGCTCGCGAAGGCCATACAACTGCAACCGCTGTTCGTCCTGCCCGGCCACGGCGATGCCGGCGGCATCGAGATACTTACCGGTCAGCGCCAGTTCCTGCTCGACTTATACAGCGCCGTCAAAGAGCAGGTGCGTGAAGGCAAGACTCTGCCTCAGATAACCATCCAGCTCCCGCCAACCGACCAGAACTGGATACCCAAAGATCTTTCATTCGATGTCGAGGCGACTTACACAGAGATCACCCACCACCAACCTGCCGGCGCCGTGCAGCATGTTTGGAAGTAATCGTCAAAGATCGTCGGATCGGCGCCGGATTGAAGCTGGGTGTACCATAACTTTCTTGGCAAATTATCGCGTTGTTCTCCGCCAATCCGAGGAAGGCTACAGCGTCTCCTGTCCCGGCTTGCCCGGCTGCTGGTCGCAGGGGGCCACCGAGGAAGAAGCCCTTGCCAACATCCAGGTTGCCATCGGGGAATATGTCGAAGCTGCCGAGGAATAGCGGCGCCTCCCTACCCGATCTCCCGATCCCAGCCCTCGAGCGTCTTCTTGAACACGCTCATGAACTTGCCCGAATCTGCGCCGTCGATGGTGCGGTGATCGAAGCCCAGGCAGAAGTGCTGCATTGAACGGATGGCAATCGAGTCGTTGCCCTCGGCGTCCGTGAGCACAACCGCCTCCTTCTTCAACCCGCCAATGGCGAGAATGGCCGACTCCGGCTGGTTGATGATCGGGGTGCCGAACTCGCCGCCGAAAACGCCGGAGTTGGTCAGCGTGAACGTGCCTCCCACAACCTCCTCGGGCAGAAGCTTCTTCGTCCTTGCGCGCAGGGCAAGGTCGTTCATGGCCTTTGCAATCTCTGCAAAGCTGCGCTCCTCGGCCTGCTTGATGACCGGCACAATCAGCCCCCACTCCAGCGCCACTGCAATGCCGAGGTTGATGTGCGCGTGGTAGTGAATGGAGCCGCTTTCCAACGTCGCGTTGACAACGGGAAACTTGCGCAGCGCTTCGACTGCAGCCGCGGCAATAAAAGGCATAAACGTCAGCTTCACGCCATTCTGCTGTTCGAACCTGCTCTTTTCGCGCGCCCGGATGCGAGCCACCCGCGTCATGTCCACTTTGTAGACGGTGTAAACGTGCGGGCTTGTCGCCACGCTCTCCACCATCCGCTGGGCGATAATTGCGCGCATCTTGGTGAGCGGGACGACCTGCCCGGCCAACGATGGAGCCGCCGGTGTGCTTTGAAGTGCAGGCGCCTTGGCAGCCTGGCTGCCAGGCCCGCGCTCGCTCAAATGCCGCAGCACATCTTCTTTGGTAATGCGGCCTTCAGAACCAGTGCCCGCGATCTGGCTGAGGTCGAGGTTGTTGTCTTTGGCAATCCGCCGCACCAGCGGTGAGGAGCGAATGCGCTCGCCAGCCGCCTGCGGTGGGGCCAACTGCGCCTGCGGCGCGGGAGCTGATGGCTTTGCAATTGCTGGAGCAGGAGAAGCTGGCACGGAGGCATTTGCGCCGGTGCCGCCAATCACCGCAACCACGGTATTGATTTCGACCGTCGCTCCCTCAGCCACCTTGATCTCGCTCAGCAAACCAGCCACAGGCGAGGGAATCTCCGCATCCACCTTGTCGGTGGAAATCTCAAAAAGCGGCTCGTCTTTCTCGACCATGTCGCCGGCCTTTTTCAGCCACTTGGTAATGGTGCCCTCGAAGATCGACTCGGCCATCTGCGGCATCACTACATCGGTCCCGCCAATCACCGGACTGGCAGCGGAAGCCTGGGGCGCAACCACCGCGCCCATTTCGCTCACCACCGCCACCACCGTATTGATCTCGACCGTAGCGCCTTCTTGAACCTTGATCTCGCTCAGCACGCCAGCCACAGGCGAGGGAATCTCCGCGTCCACTTTATCAGTGGAAATCTCAAACAACGGCTCATCTTTCTCCACCGCGTCGCCGGCCTTTTTGAGCCACTTGGTAATGGTGCCCTCAAAGATAGACTCGCCCATCTGCGGCATGATCACGTCGGTTGGCATGGATCCCTCTCTCCGCCATTTGGAACTTCAATTCCGCACCCGGTTCCTGCCGGATTATAAATCGCTCCACCGCGGGTTGCTTACGCCTGGACTGGCCGTCCCTTTGTATGCCTGAGCCGTTCAACCTCCGCTGGAACCCGCATCGGTATATCTTCAGCCGGAAACTCGGGCGCGGCCTGGGCAGCAGCCTGAGTCCGCAGCGCCGCCAGACTCTCGACAGCCAGCACCTGCTGGTCAAACACCAGCCCAAACTGCCGCGCCGCCTGGTGCGCCACGGCCTCCAGCGCGGGCAACTCCTCCGGCTGCCGGACCTCACGGGCCGAGAATTCATTTTTGAGGCTGGTGACCGCGTGGTCGGGGATACCGCACGGAATAATCAACGCAAAGTCGCGCAGATCGGTCGTCACGTTGAAGGCAAACCCGTGGGATGTAATGCCGCGCGAGACATGAATCCCGATCGCGCCGATCTTTCGCTCCGATTCAGATCCGCTGCCCGCAGGTCCGCCGCACCAGACGCCGGTAAGCCCTGCAATCCTTCCCGCCCGCACCCCAAACCCGCCGCACAGCCGGATCAGCGCCTCTTCCATCAGCCGCACAAAGTCCACCGGCCCCATCCGGAATCCGTTTGAGCCGCCGTTCGGGTTGCGCAGGCTGCGCAGATCGAAGATCGGGTACCCCACCAACTGCCCCGGCCCGTGATAGGTCACATCGCCGCCGCGATTGATCTCGTGTACCGTAACCCCGCGCCGCGCCAGCAACTCGTCCGAGGCCAGCACGTTGGTCCGGTGCGCATTCCGCCCCAGCGTCAGCACCGGCGGATGCTCCAGGAGCAGCAGCACATTCTCCACGCGCCCCTGCAAGCGCAACTCAGCAATCTCCGCCTGGAGCCGCAGGCCCTCGTCGTAGCCCACCCGCCCGAGATAAAGGTACTGGATCATCGTCTTCTCGATTGTAGCCATGCGGCGGGGCCGATTTGATACATTGTGTTTACACGGAGCGCCGCTGAACGTCATTGTCTAGTTCGTCCTCTCACACACTGCCTCGCCGCCAGAGGTTGGCTGAGGTGTGTCTCTTCGCTCCAACAAAGAGAGGATGGTCCCCGTGAATCTTGAACAATCGAATCTCGGAGAATTTGGCCTTGAAAAACTGGGCTGGTGCGACTTCTTTCAGAACCAGCTCACAACAGGCATTCCCGGCCGCGTCGCCTCGGCCAACCATGGCCGCTTCCTGGTGTGGACTGAAACCGGCGAGATCGACGCGAGCGTCAGCGGCTTGCTGCGCAAGTCTTCGTCCCTCTGGCCGGCTGTGGGAGACTGGGTCGTCCTGCGCAACGATGCCGCGGTCATCGTCAGCGTACTCAACCGCAAAACCAAACTCTCGCGCAAGCAGCCGGAACGCGAAGTCCGCGAGCAGGTGCTGGCCGCCAACATTGATGTGCTCTTCATCGTCAGCGGTTTGGATCGCGACTACAACCCGCGCCGCATCGAGCGCTTTCTTGTCCTGGCCAACGAAAGCGGCGCTCGCCCCGTGGTCCTGCTCAACAAGACCGACCTCACCGCCGAGCTTGGCCTCGACCTGGCCGAGGTTGTCGCCAGCACACAACTGTTGAGCCCCGGCATCACCGTGCTCCCCATCAGCGCGATCTCCGATCATGGTCTGGACGCGCTCCCTGCTTTGCTTGCCCCCGGAGAAACCGCCGCCCTCATCGGCTCTTCCGGCGTGGGCAAATCCACCATCCTCAACCGGCTTCTCGGCGACGAGCGCCAGCGTACAACCCCCGTCCGCGCCAGCGACAGCCGCGGCCGCCACACCACCACCAGCCGCCAGTTGTTTGTGATGCCCCGTGGCTGGCTGCTCATGGACCTGCCCGGCCTCCGCGAAGTTCAGCTCTGGGCGTCCACCGAAAAGCTTGAAGACAGCTTCGACGACATCCAGCAGCTAGCCCTCGCCTGCCGCTTCCGCGACTGCACCCATGGCGCCGAGCCCGGTTGCACCGTAACCGCCGCCAACCTCGACCCTGGCCGCCTAGCCAACTACCAAAAGATGCAGAAGGAACTAGCCCATCTGGAGCGTAAAACCAACCCCCGCCTCGCCAAAGAGACCCGCGCCAAATGGAACGCCATCGAGAAATCCGTCCGGCATCATCCCAAGCGGGACACCCCGAAGCCAAACCGATAGACCCGCTTTCGAGGCCCTGTAACCTTCGCCCATCCCGCCGTGTGCTTGTCCTTGACATTGGCAGTAAACTGTTAGCAGCTTGAGTGAGAAAGCCGCATGAGACCGTCTGAGGTATTGCCGCAGCATCGCGAGACCATTCGCCAGCTTGTTCTTGAGGCGGGCATGGCGAATCCGCGCGTGTTCGGCTCTGTGCTGCACGGCGATGACCAGGAAGGCAGCGACCTGGACATCCTCGTTGACCCGGCGCCTCGTGCCAGCCTGCTGGATATGGCCGGCCTGCAGATCGAGTTGGAAAAGGCGCTTGGGGTCAAGGTCGACGTCCGCACACCGGGCGAACTTCATCCCCGCTTTCGCGAGAAGGTTCTCGCCGAGGCCGCATCCCTTTGAACAAACACGAATTCCGCGCCAAGGACTATCTCCTCCACATGCTGGAGGCTGCGGATCGGAGCCTTGAGTACACTGCGGGCGTGACCGAGGAACAGTTCGTAGCCAATCAAATGTTGCAGGACGCCGTTGTCCGTAACATCGAGATCATCGGCGAAGCCGCCAACAACCTGCTTGAGGTCGGACCCGAGTTCGCCACCAAGTATCCTTCGATTCCCTTTGCGCAAATATATGGAATGAGAAATCGTGTGGCGCACGGATATTTTGCCGTAAGCTCGGCGATGATCTGGGATTCCGTGCAAGTTGACGTGCCTGATCTGCGCCTGCAGATTGTGAAAGTGCTCCGGGAATTGGAATCGGAGGGGTGACAATGGAGGAACAAGAGCATCGACCCGAGCAAGAGAATGCCGAGCCTGATGGGCTGCTCTATCACTACACAACGCCGGAAGGGCTGCTGGGGATCCTTGGAGACAAGGACAAGAAGATTTGGGCGACTCATTATCGATATTTGAACGATGCAAGTGAAGGTCAAATTGTTTCTAAGCTTTTATTTCAAGAGTTGGCGAAAAGAATCGGCGATGAGGGAGTAATAAGCCAAGGTGAAACAATACTATTCGAAATTACTTCACAGGATTATTACGCAACGTCTTTTTCTGAAGATGGTAATCTCTTGAGCCAATGGAGAGCATATTCCGGAAAATCCGGCGGCTATAGTATTGGCTTTTCGCCGAATTACCTGAAGGCCATTGGTCAGCACTTCTCTGAAAATATTCCTGGACCACATTACTCACCCGATAACCCTCTTATTCCTTGTCAGTATTTCGATGATGATGTTGAAAGGCAATTGAAAGGAAAAATTCAGAAGGTGGTCGATTCATATATCGAAGAAGCAGAGAGGATCAAACGTACACTTCCTTCTACGGAACAGGTTGGGCGTCATACCCCGGCAGGTATTGCACTTAGGCATTTCTGGGATTTCAGTCGAGATTGTGCAGTTACAAAAGATTATGCATTTCATGAGGAGCGTGAATGGCGATTGGTGGTTCACTTGCGCCAATTTGGCAACGATGTGTTTTTCAGGCAGGGTAGCTCGATGCTGATTCCGTATTTAAAAATCCCGTTGACTTGTCCCGAACAACGCCTCGAAATCAAAAGACTTTTTATTGGTCCATGTCCAAATCCGGCCGAAGCACGGAAGTCTGTTGAGATGCTGCTCAAAAAACAGGATATCTATTGTGTAGATGTCAAAGATTCAATGATCCCCTATCGAAGCCAGTAATCTCGATTCTGCGCGACACTAGATCTTGGCAGGAGGACCGGGCTGCGGTTGCCGTACCGCTCGCCTTGCGCTTTCAATCTGCCGGCTGATCCAACGGCTCAAACTCACGCCTTCGACCGCCGCGCGCAGGGCGGCTTTGCGGTGCAGTTCCGACTCGGTGCGCGCCAGAATTTTTCCGTTGAAGGGGCGGTCGGGCTGCTGGCCGGTCTCGGCGCAAAGTTCCAGATAGCTGTCGATGCTCCCGCGGAAGGCGCGCTCCAGCTCCGTCGCAGTCCTGCCCTCAAAATGAATCACATCCCGAAGCCCGGCGACCGTGCCGGAGAATGTCTTATCCTCCGGATCGAAGTCGATGGGGCCAGCGGCATAACCTTTGTATTCCATCATGGCTTCACCGAAGAGCTTCCCCCAGGGGCTGAAGCCCACGATTATTATGCGGCATTTGCGGCACGACTGAAGTCGTGCCCTTTCAAAACATTGATAGATTCCGAGCTACGCGCGACATACTCAGTACTGAAAACCGGAACTGCGGTAAACTAACAATTGGCAGGAGGACCGGGCGGTCGCTGCCGGTGGTTTCGCGCAAGCGAGTCCGCCGGGGGAGGAAAGTCCGAACTCCGCAGGGCAGTGTGCCGGATAACGTCCGGGACGTGGGCCTCAAAACCCATGGACGGCCAGTGCCACAGAAAAGATACCGCCTCGGCTACCCCTCCCCGCTTCTTCGGATCCGGTCGGAGGGCCTCCCTGGAAACGCAATACCCGAGTTGGCCCGGCTTGCCGGGTACGCCCGTCGTTGCGGAAACTCCAGCGCCGGGGTAAGGGTGAAATGGTGCGGTAAGAGCGCACCGCTCAGCCTGTAAAGGCTGGGGTCAAGGTAAACCCCACACGGAGCAAGACCAAATAGGGAGGGAATCGCCCGCCAAGAGCCAGGCGGCGTTGCGCATCGGCCCGATGCGCCCAGGCGGCTTAAGCAATTGCCGGAACCTCCGGGTAGGTCGCTGATGAACGTCCGCGGCAACGCGGCGTCTAGAGGAATGACCGCACACGACAGAATTCGGCTTACAGGTCCTTTTGCCGAATTGTTTTGACCAAAACGACAGCCCCGGCCGGGAACCTTCCCGGCCGGGGCTGACCACTTTTGAGGCGAGTCAGCGGGTCAGCGGGTCAGCGAGTCAGCGGGTCAGCGGGTCAGCGGGTCAGCGAGTCAGCGGGTCAGCGAGTCAGCGGGTCAGCGAGTCAGCGAGTCAGCGGGTCGGCGAGTCAGCAGGTCGGCGAGTCAGCGAATCAGCGAGTCAGCACGTCTGCGGCCGCATTGGCCTAAGAGCGGTTAAGCCCATCCATTGTCCCAAAACCAAATGCGCGTTCCCCCAATGCATCGGCTGACTTGCTGGCCTGCTGACTCGCTGACTCGCTGCCTTGCTTTACCATCAATCCATGCTGCGAGTGAAGCTGTTGGAAGAGAACGCCCGGCTGCCGGTGGTGGCCCACCCCGGCGAGGATATGGGCTACGACCTGTTTGCGTTGGAAGCCACGCTTCTGGCCTCCCACGCCACGGTAAGAGTGCGCACCGGCATTGCCGTCGAGGCCCGCCATCCCGCCACCGGCGCTGCGCTGGGCCTGCTGGTGCGCGACCGCTCGTCCATGGCGGCCAAAGGGATCGCCACCACGGGTGGGGTCATCGATGCCGGCTACCGGGGCGAGATTCTTGTGCTCATGACCAACCTGGGTGAGGCGGCCGTCGAGCTGAAAGCGGGCGAGAAAATCGCCCAGATGATCCCCGTTCCCGTCCTCACCGGGGCCGTGGCCCAGGTGGAAGACCTGGAAGACTCCGCCCGCGCCGAAAAGGGCTTTGGCAGCTCGGGCCGGTAGAGCCGCCCCTGATGGTCTTTCTGCCTGAGGGTCAACAAATTCGCCCGTGACGCCCCCTGCTTCCACCCAACCCAGGAACCATCGCGCGCATTGCCGCGTATCAAATTCAGGGGCAAACCAGCCGCGCAATGCAAATGAGCCTGGCGCGCCCGGCACGGCGACACCGAAACGCGGCTTGAACGCTCTGTGTTCCGTCCATAGGAATAACCGCCTGGAGTTTTTCGGTTGCCGCAGATTGAGTACACTGGAAGAATCTGGCGGGATGCCCCGAAAATGCGGGGAGTCCCATCCTTGCGCGGGCCCTTCGAGAAGAGAGGGGGCAAGAGGACGGGAAACCACGAGCCGATTTTAGCCCTGGTCAGGAAAGCGGGACCATGCAATTCACTGAGGCCTTCAAACTCGCGCTGCAATCCCTCTGGGCCAACAAGATGCGCTCCATCCTGACGCTGCTTGGCGTAGTCATCGGTGTTGCGTCCGTCATCACGGTGGTGACCCTGACCAACGGAGCCAAGAGATTTGTGACCGACAACATCAATCGCTACGGCGCCAGCGTGGTGACCATCACCAAGACGCCGGCGTTCTTCAACACCACTGAAGAGTATCTTGAGTGGCAGAAGCGCAAGAATATTTCCCTCGACGACTACAGGGCGGTTGTCTCGGAATGCAAGTCTTGCGTGGTGGTCGGAGCCGATCGCTCCACGTCCGGTTCAGTCGTTTACCAGACGCGGTCCACCACTGACTCCACCATCCGCGGAGTCACCTGGACCATGTTTGCGATTGCGAATCTCAACATCGCCGAGGGGCGCTCCTTCACCGAGTCTGAAGACGAACACAGCGCTCACGTGGCCATCGTCGGCTCTGACATTGTCGACAACGTCCTCGGGCAGGGCGACCCGCTGGGGAAGGAGATTCGCGTCAACGGGTCTCCCTACACGGTAATTGGAGTTGCGGAGAGCCAGGGCAAGACCATGGGAACCAGCATGGATAACTGGGTGGGCATCCCTCTTACCGCGTATCTCGATCAGTTCGGCTCCAACGTCAGCCTGACCATCTACGCCGATGCCGGCGGCGGCGGCGAAGTGATGGACAATGTAATCGATCAACTGCGCGTCATCATGCGCTCGCGCCGCCATCTGCTGCCGGGCGACGCCGACACCTTCACCGTCGATACCAGCGCAACCTTTGCCAACCTGCTCGGCAACATCCTCAACAATTTCGGCGCCATCGTTGTCGCTATTGCCGGCATCTCTCTGGTGATTGGCGGTATCGTCATCATGAACATTATGCTGGTCTCGGTGACCGAGCGCACCCGGGAGATCGGCGTCCGCAAGGCTCTGGGTGCGCGCCGCCATGACATCCTGATCCAGTTCCTCATCGAGTCGGCCACCATGTCGCTGACGGGCGGCGTCATCGGAGTGATCGCCGGCATCACCCTGGCCAAGGTCATTACTCTTGTCATCTCCTTCCCTTCGGAAGTTGAGATCTGGCCCATCGTCGTAAGCTTGTTTGTGTCTACCGCAGTTGGATTATTCTTCGGAGTTTACCCGGCAAACAAGGCTTCGCAACTCGATCCCATTGTCGCCCTGCGATCGGAGCTATAGGCATGAGGCTACGCGACTCACAAGAATCTGTACGGATGGCGCTCGATACGTTGCGCAAAAACAAATTGCGCTCCGGCCTCACCGTTCTTGGAATCTCCATCGGTATTGCGACCGTGATTCTGATCTCTTCCGCCATCAACGGACTCAATAGCAACATCGACACATTCGTGAAGTCTCTGGGCACCAACGATCTGTGGGTCTTCCGCTTTGAACCGTTTGGCAAGCGTCCCACCACCGAGGAACTCAATCGTAAACAGCTTACCTTTGACGACGGGATTGCGATGCGCAGCCTTCCCTACGTCGTTGCCGTCGATCCCGGCCTCACCTACCAGAATTTCCAGACGGGCCTGGGCAGCGTGTCGATCAAGGCGGGCACGCACAAGATTACGAACACCATTTTGAATGGCAGCTCTTCAGATGTGAAGGTGACGCAGGATATCGAACTGATCGAAGGCCGGATGTGGACCGATGCCGAAGAAGAGCGCCACGCAAATGTCGCCGTACTCGGCCACGATGCGGCCGAAGACCTCTTCCCCGGCGAATCCCCGATCGGCAAGGATATCGATTGTGAAGGTGATATTTTCACGGTGATCGGCGTGCTCGATAAGCAGCCCCAGCCGTTTGGAAGCGGCCGCAACACGCAGGACAACTCAGTGTATTTTCCGGTTGAAACTTTCCAGAAGATCCATCCCGAACAGAAGGACTTCTGGATCACCGTGAAGTATGACGATCCCTCCCACAAGGCGCTTGTGATCGATGAAATTCGCGAGCTGCTTCGCCGCCGCCGCAACGTTCGCCTGGAGCAGGACGACAACTTCGCCATCTTTGGGCCCGACTCTCTTACCCGCCTTTGGAACACGCTTACCGGCGGCCTCTTTCTTTTCATGGTCGCCGTCTCATCGGTAGGCCTGATGGTTGGCGGCGTCGGCGTGATGAACATCATGCTTGTCTCAGTGACTGAGCGCACCAGGGAAATTGGAATCCGCAAGGCCATTGGCGCAACCAAGAAGAATATCCTTCTGCAATTCACGCTGGAAGCGGTGACTCTGTGCATTGTCGGCGGGCTGATCGGCATCCTGGCCGGCGCCGTGTTCACCCTAATCTTGCATTATGCTGTTCCTTTCCTTCATGCTGCGCTTTCTACCATGTGGGTTCTCATCGCCCTTGGCGTCTCCCTCGCAATCGGACTCATCTTCGGCATTTATCCGGCGTGGAAAGCGGCCTCCATGGACCCCATCGAAGCCCTCCGCTACGAGTAGGCCATCGAAAAGAGAGTGGAGAGCCTGGAACAGACAGTTCCGCGGAGGCAGATCGCGGAATCTTGGCTCGTAGCCGGGGAAGAAGAATGAAGATCCCCCGGCCAAGCTGGAGTATTCTCCAATGCGAGAAAGAAGGTACGTACAGATCGGATCTGGAGCCATGATTCATCGATTTGCACTTGTGGTTCTGGCGATGGCAACTGTCGCAACTCCGGCACGGGCGCAGAGCCCTGGCGTGCCTGACCCGCTTCGCAGTGAGCATGAAAAAAACTGGGCGAATTGCCTGAACAGCAATCCGGATCTCATCGTCAAAGGCTGTACGGCAATCATTGAAACTCATGCGGACACGCCCGCGGACCTCGCAACCGCATTCAATAACCGCGGCAATGCGTTCGACGCCAAGGGTGAACTCGACCGGGCCATCGAAGATTACAACCAGGCCATCCAACTAAGACCGGACTATGCCGCAGCCTTCAACAATCGCGGCAATGCGCACACCGGCAAGCATGAATATGACCGCGCAATCCTGGACTTCAGCGAAGCCATCCGCATCAAGCCGGGGTATGCGATCGGCAACAACGATCCCACACCCTTCAACTATGCTTCCGCCTTCGACAATCGCGGTATTGCGTACATCGATGTTGGCGATTACAACTTCGCAATTCTGGACTTCAATGAAGCGATCCGCATCAAGCCGGACGATGCGGATGCTTTCTATAACCGCGGCATTGCATATAGCAATGGCGGCGATTACGATGGCGCCCTGGGCGACTTCAACAAGTCGCTGCAACTCAATCCAAAAAATGCCTATGCGCTTTACGCGCGTGGAGTTACGAAGCAGAACATGCACGACACTGCCGGAGCTGAGACGGATAGAACAACTGCCCGGCAGATCGATCCCGAAGTCGCCGGCAAAATGGTGAATTTGAAGGGTCCGCCCACCGCTTTCGCGGCTCCCGTTGCACCGGCTCAATCAAAATCTCCGTCTGCTCCCTCCTGCGGAGTTCTTCCAGACAGCCTGCCGGGTATCGCGACAGCGACTCTATCGAATCATGCAGCGCCCGCTCCCACTTACGTGGATGACTCCGTGGAGGAATTGAAAAGAGCTGTGCCGGCCTTGCGCGGGATCAAATTTGAAGCAGGCCTGAATGCACAGGACAGCATGACCGTTGTACCGGCGCAGGATGGCACTGAGTCGATTCTTGAACAGACCAGCGCAGTGACTGCAGACCTGTTGCACAGAATCCCCAACCTGATTGCGAGGGAGGAAGTTCAGCAGACAACCGGTTCGACCATGCAGAACAGCGCGACGATGCCCGTGGGGAGGCGAATGCAATATGGAATTCAGTCCGTGCCTGTTACGCAATACCAGACCCGTATTTTCGGTTACCGCATCGTATCCAGAAAAGATCCGGCCCTTGGCGACTCTTTCGATGAGTACAGGACGGATGCGCATGACCATCCTATCCGTGACTCTGCTGACGATCCCGACACCCCCCGGAGCACCGGCTTCGCCACTTCATGGCTTTTCTTTATTCCGGGCAACATCCAGGAATCCCGTTTTCGTTACCTTGGACGACAGAAGATTGGCAATCACGAAACCTATGTGCTGGCCTTTGCCCAGACTCCAGGGCACACACACATGGACACCGTCGTTCACACGCCCAGCGGCCCCTGCTTAACGTACAGTCAGGGTGTGGCCTGGATAGACCAATCGACATTTCAGATTGTTCGCATGCAGACAGACCTGCTGGCTCCGCTCCCCAGCATCCAACTGAATCAACTGCGCTCGATACTCAACTACAGCGACGTGAAGATACCAAAGCTCAATCTAATGCTGTGGCTGCCCAGTGACGTCGAAACCACATGGCTCTCCGGGGATCGGGTCGGAGATGAACTTCACCGGTATTCGAACTACAGGCTGTTCGCATCGACGGTAACCATCTTGCCGGCGGACGAAAGTCCATCGCAATAAGCGGTGCGGCCGCGCGAATGGTTTCATTGTTCTGTCGTCATGCGCCGATTTGCCAACGCATCTGCCCTCTGTTCACTGTTCACTGTCCACCGGCCACTGCTTTTCCGCTACACTAACCCCTGTGATGTCCCATGTTTTGGCTCAATCCGTGGAGATCCTCACCACGGTGCTGACTGTGGCCGGCATGGGTTACTTTTTGGCGGCCATGGTTGCGGCCCGCGCCGTCTTGGCAGCCCGGCGCACCCCGCTGTCGCCGTTTTCGCCCGGCGTCAGCATCCTCAAGTCCCTCAAGGGACTCGACCCCGGTATGATCGAAGCCTTCCGCAGCCACTGCGCTCAGGCCTACGCCGGCGAATTTGAGCTGCTGTTTGGCGTTTCCAGCCTGTCTGACCCCGCAGCCTCCGCCGTTGAACAGCTCAAGCTGGAGTTTCCCTTTCATTCCATTCAACTTATTGTGTGTCCATCCCGCCTTGGAAGCAACGGAAAAGTCAGCACGCTGGCCCAGCTCGTCCCCCTTGCCCGCCATGACTTCCTGCTCATCAACGACTCCGACATTACCGTCTCCTCCCGTTATCTGGAGCGCGTGATGGCCCACTTCGCCGCTCCCGCCGGCCATTCTCCAGGCCAGTCCGCGATGCAGCCCGGCAGAGTGCAGGCCCCCGTAGGTTTAGTCACCGCTCTCTATCGTGGTCGCGCCCACGGCACGCTCCCTTCGCAACTTGAGGCGCTGGGCATCGCCACCGACTTCCAGGCCGGCGTCCTGCTCTCCAAAATGATTGAGGGAGGGCTTCACTACGGCCTCGGCTCCACGCTGGCCATCAGCCGCCAGGCGCTCAACCAGATCGGCGGCCTGGAACCGCTGGCCGACCACCTTGCCGACGACTACGAACTCGGCGCCCGCGTGGACCAGGCCGGCTACCGCATCGCGCTCAGCGCCGAAGTCGTTGAGACGGCCATTCCCGCCTACGCCTGGCGCGGCTTCCTCGATCACCAGTTGCGCTGGGCCCGCACCGTCCGCAACGCCCGCCCCTGGGGCTATGCGGGCCTCATCTTCACCCACGGCCTGGGCTGGGCGCTGCTGAATGTGCTGGCTAGCGGGCTGAGCCCCCTGAGCCTGTGGCTCCTTGGATTGAGCTTCTTGCTTCGCGTCACACAGGCCATGACGGTCGGCGCTCAAGTGCTCGGCGACCACCAAGTTCTACCCAGCCTGTGGTTGCTGCCCCTGCGCGACATCGTAGCCATGGGCGTATGGGTGGCCGGATTCGCCGGGAACACTATCGTCTGGCGCGGCGAGCGGTTTGTGCTCAAGGGCGGAAAGCTGCAAAGAGTGGGCGAATCGACAAGTTAGTTTGGAGCGGTCTTCGCCGCGGAACCCACTTCCACACCCCCAGCCTCAATCAAGAGCGGCTGGCCTCTACGACGACAAGGGTGTTATCGTCAGTCCCAAATGCCGCTCATCACCACATCTGAAGCCGGCGCCTCCATCCAGAGCCCCACTGCCACGCTCCTCTACGACGATTGGTATCCCGCGCTCCGGACTTCCCGGTTGCGCCCCGGCAAGCTGACTACGGCCATGCTCCTGGATATCCCGCTGGTTCTTGGGCGGCGCAGCGATGGACGCGTCTTTGCCATGCGCGACAGTTGCCCGCATCGCGGCATCCCGCTGAGCGTTGGCTGGTTTGACGGCCAGCGCGTCACCTGCAGGTACCACGGCTGGGAGTTCGAGCCGTGCAGCGGCCAGTGCGCGGTCATCCCGTCGCTCTCAAGCCACGACCACCTGGACGCGACGCGCATCTTTGCCACTGCCTTTCCCTGCGAGGAACGCGACGGCCACGCCTGGGTGTTCATTCCCAGCCCCGGCAGCGGACGAAAAGGCGAGACCGCAGAGCGCAGGCCGGTACCGGAGCTGGCGAAGTTTGGCCCCCGCTACCGCTCCGCTTTCCTCACTGCCGAGCTGCCCTGCAACGTGGATCACGGCATCATCGGGCTGATGGACCCGGCGCACGGCCCCTTTGTCCACCAGGCCTGGTGGTGGCGCACCCGCGGATCCATCCGCGAGAAGACCAAGCGCTTCGAACCCATCCCCGAGGGTTTTCGCATGAGCGCCCACGCCCCCAGCGGCAACTCCGCGCCTTATAAGCTGCTGGGCGTTTACGGCCAGCCGATCGAGACGACCATCGACTTTGCGCTGCCCAACCGCCGCACGGAGATCATTCGCTGCGGCGACAAGTGGTTTTCTTCGCTGACTACAGTCACGCCGGTCACCGCCTCAACCTGCCGCATCGATGTGATTGCGGCGTGGAATGTTTTTTACCACGTGCCGTTTGTCACACCCATTGCGAAATTCTTCGGCGCGAAGTTTGTACGCCAGGACCAGATCACCATGATCCAGCAGGCCGAGGGCTTGCGGCACAACCCGAGCTTGATGCTCATTGACGATGCCGACAAGCCGGCCAAGTGGTACTTCGCGTTGAAACAGGCGCGGCTTGAAAGGCAGCCAGGCGCCACGCCCAAACATCCCATGGACGGCCCGGTCGAGCTGCACTGGCGAAGTTGATTGAAGCTCTTAATCTCCCGCGGTCGCCACGGCTGGGTCCTGGTCGCGGATGGCTGCGCAGTCGATCGACAGACAACCGCCAAGTTCATTGAAAAGCTTGTCCCACCGCGGGCGGTCGCCTTTCCCCAGAGAGGTCAACCCGTAGTTCGAGGTGCGCAGAATCTCGTACCAGATGTTCTGCGCCTGCCAGAGGTTCAGCTCAAAAGGCATCTCGACCAGGTTACGAGCCAATGCCAACGCTCGTTCCAGCAACTCCAGCGACCCGGAGGACATTTGCAGTTCGACCATGGTGCGCTTCATGCGTTGATCGGCAATATAGGACAGGTTCGCCGTCTCCAGCGGAACCTGGTCTGCCTTGGCCAGCGCAAGAAATGAACGCAACAGGGCCTGGTCGATCGAGTCGCTCTCCAGTGCGCGGCGCAGGCCTGCGTTCACGGCAAAGGCCGCCGCCAGGGTGAGCGCCGGCGGCTTGGGCAGACCGGCCTGCGATAGATAGTGCGAGAGGCTGGCGTGGTCCTCGTAGATGGTGGTCAGCGAGTTCTCAATGTCCCACAGCGTCGAGTTGAGGATAAGCTGCACGATGCGCCGCTGCTCGTCGGTAAACAGCGAGGTCAGCGAATAGTCCACGCGGCCGTAATAGCGGTCGAGCAGGCGAATCACCTCAGGAAAGTACGCGCGCTGCACATGTTCCGCGGCCTGTTTGGCAAAGGCTTCGAACTCCGCCGCGTCGGCCTCCATGTAAGGTTTTACGGCAGCGGTAATGTTCTGGTCGCCGAAGTGCAAAACCGCAAACGAAAAGCTTTGTTCCTGGCCGGTGATGGCGCTGGCAATCTGCGCCCGGCCTAACGCCAGCCGTCCGCGGCCGGAGGTATAGATGTCGTAGGAGATGCGCCGCACGTGGTAGCAGAACAGGTCGGTTTCCTCGGCGAACGAGGAGAAAACCGAGCTGATGGCGTAGTGGGCCGCCACTTGCTCAAGACCCAGCTCCATGGTGGCTACGCACTTCTTGTAGATCTGGGCGCCGTCGCCGGCGCTCGCGTCGTTGGACCGGGCCGCTGCCATGTGTACCAGAAAACTGGGTTCCAGCGCTACGGCCTGCCCGGCGAACAGTTCCTGCGCCAGTTGCAGCACCCGGGCGGCATACGCAATGACCTGCACCGTTTCAATGCCCGCAATGTCGTCGAAGAACCAGCCGCAACTGGTGTACATCAGTTGCGCGTGGCGCTGCAGTTCCATCAGTTCCAAGGCGCGCACACGCTCTGGGTCAGAAAGAATGTGGCTCTCATGCGCGCGGAAAAAGCGCTCAACCGACTCCTCGCCGCGGTCGAGCACCACTTCGATGTAGCCGTCGCGGGCGGCCCACACGTCTTTGAAGAGCTTGCCGCCCTCCTGCTCCGTGAGCGGGACCACGGCGTCCCGCAGCTCGTCCAGGGCCTGGCGCAGCGGCGCGCGCCAAAGCTGGTTGCAGCCCGGCTTGCCGCCATTGCAGCCGCAGTTCGAGCGCCAGCGCTCTATCCCGTGTACGCAGCTCCAGGAAGTGTTGTCCACAATCTCGCACTCGTACTCGGGCGGAAACTCCTCCAGAAAGCTGCCATAATTGGCGAGGTTCACGGTTTTGTCTCCCTCAAGCCTGCGCAAGGTATACGCCAGCGCCATTTCGCCGTGCTTGTGGTGATGCCCATACGACTCGCCGTCGGTGGCCACGTGGACCAACTGGGCCTGCGAGCTGTCTTTGAATCCGGCTTTGAGGCGCGCGACAAAGTTCTCTCCTGAGTTCAGCAAACCCTCAAAGGCAATCGCCCGCGAAACGGGGCCATTGTAGAAAAATACGGCAATCGAGACTCCGGAGTCGAAGCGCACCAGATAGGGGCGCGTGGTGTCTACCGTGGCGCCGGCGGTATCGCTCCAGCCCCCACCGTCTTTCAGCGGCCGAATGCGCTTGCACTGGTGCGGCGCCAGCAGCGTGAACTTGATGCCGTGTTGCGCAAGCAGTTCCAGCGATTCGGTGTCGGCCGCGGTCTCCGCCAGCCACATGCCCTCCGGCGGCATGCCGTAGTGGTGTTCATAGTCGGCAATGCCCCAGCGGATCTGGGTGATGCGGTCACGCTCGCTGGCCAGCGGCAGAATGATGTGGTTGTAAACCTGCGCCATGGCCGAGCTGTGGCCGTCAAAGCTCTTCCGGCTGCGCTGCTCGCCGTCCAGAATCATGCGGTAAGTGCGCGGCGCATTCTCCTTCAGCCAGCTCAGCAGCGTCGGCCCGAAGTTGAAACTCATGCGCGCGTAGTTGTTCACAATGCGCATGATCTGATTCTTGATATTCACGATGCGCGCCGCGCCATTGGGCGCGTAACACTCCGCGCAGATGCGCTCGTTCCAATCATGGTAGGGCGCTGCCGTGTCCTGTGTTTCCACCGTCTCCAGCCAGGGATTCTCGCGCGGCGGCTGGTAAAAGTGACCATGAATGCAGATAAAACGTTTGCTTGTGGCCATTAGGGTTCCCATCGCGGGCCTGCATCGCTTCAAGATGCCAGCCGTCTTGGCTATTGTAGGCTGGACCGCCCTGAAGGGGCCGTGCCCTTGGCCAGATCGCATGCCCGCCAAAGGTACCAACTCGCCACAGAACGGAACGGCGCCCAACGCTTTCCCCTTCTGAACAGCACTTCAGGCTTGGGCAAATCCTCGGCCGCGAGAGGGCGGGTCTTCGGCACACGCTGGAAGGTCAGCGCAAACCCTTTGCGCACGCCGTAGTCGGTTACCGGCAGCACATCGGGCCGGCCCATTCGAAAAATCAGCAGCATTTCCACCGTCCATGGGCCAATGCCGCGCACTGCCGTCAGCCGCTCGATGATCTCCGCGTCCGTCATCTTCCGGATCGCAGCGTGCGTTGGCACTGTCCCGTCCAGCGTGCGTGCGGCCAGGTCCTTCAGCGCCTTGCACTTGTTTCCCGAAACGCCCGCCGCCCGCAGGACCTCATCCGGCGTATCCAGCAGAAGCAGTGGCGCCGGGTCGCCGCCAAAGTACTCGCGCACCCTGCGATGGATGGTGGCCGCCGCCTTGCCGTGCAATTGCTGGTAGAGGATGGACTCCAGCAGAGACTCGAACGGCGAAGGCGCTGGATCGAGCCGCAGCGTGAACTCGCCCGCCCTGTCAATCAGCGCGCCCAATTTGGCGTCGTTGGCCTTCAGATGCGCCACCGCCTCGGCTGCATCAAAAGGAAGTTTGCGGCTCTTGCCATCATGGATCATAGGCGAACAGTGTACCGTATCAGATTCCCCATTTGATCGCCTGCTAGAATTGGCGCCTATTGACTCCTATTGACCTTCGTTACCTTGGGTCGATATTCAAGCGATATTGGTGCGGTGTTACACTCAACAAACGGAGGTGCGCATGCCCATTGCCAGGCCATATGGTGAAACAGAAGCGGACCGCGAGTTCGACGACGCGCTACGCCGCATCCGTATCGTCTATCGCAAAGAGGACGGTTCCACAGACTGGGATCGCTTCTACGACGATGCGCGCAAGCGGGAGGAGGCGGCGAAGGCGAGTAAGCCTAGCACCTCCCACACGGAAGGCCAGGATGTCAGGACAGGAACCGATCCGGCGTGATCCGAAGTATAGGCCAAACCACAATCGATCGGTCACCATCTCCGGGATCATCGACGACACTCTTGTCTCCCGCCTTCTTCCTGAGATAGTCAGGCTCCAAACCACTTCACGCGAGCCAATTACCGTGTACATCGACAGCCCCGGAGGCGACACAGAATCCGCTAGGCTGCTTCTGGATGCTCTGCGTGCCAGCGACCAAGATCGCTCCGAGCCGTGCCGCCTGATTACGGTGGCACTCGGCGAGGCATCGAGTGCAGCCTCAGACATCCTGATGGCTGGCGATTATGCTCTCGCATACCCCTATAGTAGGATTCTCTGTCATGGTACACGCCATATCATCTATCAGCCCACGGCTCTCACCAAAGATGTCGCAGCCAGTTTCGCCAAGGATATGGCCGGGCAAGATGAAGGATTTGCGATCGCTCTGGCGCGAAACTGTATAGACCGGTTTATGTTCCGCTTTTCGACGTTTTGGCTGAATCTCGATAGATTTGGAGTTGAGAAGGGGGGGCCGGGGTTATTTGGTTACGAAGACTCATTGACCGCAAAGAGTGTTGCCGAAACCATGATTTCAATTCTCAATCTTGGCTATGTCAACCATGCAATCCTGGAGCAACTTGTCATTGCAGGCCAAACCGCAAATGACGTTGCTTCGTTCGCCAAGAATTCGAATTTGACGGATTTGATGGATGCTCTGAGATTATCCGATGAAATGAAGAGGAAAGCATCGGTTAAGACCGCAATTCTGGGCGATGCACTTACGAATGTTTCCATGTATCCATCGTTCGCCGCCATGGAAGTCAAGTATTCTCTGCTTTGCGATTTTTTCGAATATCATCATCGCGAGATGATTGCGAAATTGAAAAACCGCTGGCTCGAGGATTTCTTCAATGATCCTTTGCGTGACACAGCAATCTTAAAAACGGGCAAAACCGGTTTTTCGTCAAAACAGGATTGGTGGAAGGCTGTTTTTCAGTACATGGATACGATGTGCTTCTCAATTTGGTTCTTGTTCGTATCCTTCTGCCGCCGGCTTCAATCCGGCGATTTCCCCATGACCGCGACAGAAGCTTATTGGCTCGGCCTCATCGACGAAGTCATCGGCCTCGATCTGCGATCCCCGCGTATTCTGGTTGAGAACGCACCCGACATACCCTCCGAACAAGAAGGAGTTGCTCATTCATGAAGATGCGGCCGGGAACGCAAACGGGATTTCTGCTGTGCGGCAAAGAGTGGATCGAAGGCGAAACGCTCGAAGTGCGTTCACCGTGGGATCAGGGTCTGGTGGGCCGTGTGACTGTGGCCACCCGCGCCGACGCGCGCCAGGCCGTGAACCACGCCATGGCCAGCCTGCGCCGCACTCGCGCCCTGCCCCGATGGAAACGCCGCGAGATTCTCGAAGACGTAGCCGCCGCGCTCATCGAGCAGAAGGAGCGCTTCGCTCAACTCATCGTCGCTGAAGCCGGCAAACCCGTCCGCCTGGCTCGCGGTGAAGTCGACCGCGCCGTGCTCACCTTCAAGACCGCTGCCGAAGAAGCCGCCCGGCTCGGAGGCGAAAGCCTTCCCCTTGACCTGACCGAGGGCAACGAGGGCCGCTGGGGGCTGGTGCAGCGCTTCCCGGTCGGCCCGGTCCTGGCGATTACGCCGTTCAATTTTCCTTTGAACCTTGTCGCCCACAAAGTGGCGCCCGCGCTTGCTGCCGGATGTCCGCTGATTCTCAAGCCCGCCCCGCAAACTCCGTTTACCGCGCTGGCTCTGGGCGAAGTGATTCTCAAAGCCGGTTGGCCCGGCGAAGCGCTGGCCGTTCTGCCCCTCAGCAATATCGACGCCGCATGGCTTGCTGAAAAGGAAGATCGCATCAAGCTGGTCAGCTTTACCGGCTCGGCCAAAGTGGGGTGGGAACTCAAAGCCCACTCCGGGCGCAAGCGTGTGCTGCTCGAACTCGGCGGCAATGCCGCGCTCATCGTCCACAGCGATTGGCTCGACCTCGACGAGGCAGCCGAACGCACCGCGCACGCAGCCTTTGGCTTCGCCGGCCAATCGTGCATCAGCGTCCAGCGCGTCTTTGTCGAGCGCAAAATCTTCCAGACGTTCTTGTGGAAGGTTGTCGAGACCACCGCCAAGATGGTAGCCGGGGACCCCTCGGATGAAGCCACTGAAGTGGGCCCGCTGATCAGGATTGGCGAAGCCGAACGCGTCGAGGCCTGGGTCAAGGAAGCCGTCGACGGCGGCGCCAAGCTGGTAGCCGGCGGCGAGCGCCACGGCTCCGTCGTCACTCCCGTCATCCTTACCGGAACCAAGCCGGGCATGAAGGTGCGCGACGAAGAGGTCTTCGGTCCTGTTGTGGCCATCGAGCCCTACGACGACTTCGAGCAGGCCCTGGCCGACGTGAATCACTCGCGCTATGGCCTCCAGGCCGGCCTGCTCACCCGCGACGCCGGCCGCATCCTCACCGCCTACCGCGAACTCGAAGTGGGCACGCTGATCGTCGGTGACACCCCAAGCTGGCGACTCGATCCAATGCCCTACGGCGGCATCAAGGACTCCGGCCTGGGCCGCGAAGGCATCCGCTCCGCCATCCAGGAGATGACCGAGCCCCGCATGTTAGTCATGTCGGGACTGAGCTAGGTCTTTGACCGCATGAATTTGTCTCTCGAGATTTTGCTTTCCCAGGTCTCAAAATCGAGACCTGGGGCACCCACAATTGGTACAAAAACAAACGGTCACAGACCTGGCGTACGCCGACGAAACTGGCGGCTACGACGAAAATGGTCATTGCCATCGAAGGTTCTTACGCTTCGGAATTCAACGCTGTCTCAAGCCATGCGCGCAGTTCAGAGTTTTCCGGCCAATGGGAAATTCCCGGCCTGGCCGTCATCAACACCTGGAGGTTGGCGGTATGCAGATGGTTGCAACGCGTGAGATCCACCTTTGCGGCCGGCTTCCGCTGCAACCATTCGAGCAGCTTCTCGGCTTCTTCGACGCTGACAACATCGTGAAACACAGCACTGTTTCTCTTGAATTCGATGGGCATCAGACAATCTCCCGAATGTTGAGAATCATGAGCACTGAGCCGTCGCCCATCAAGGCTGAACCCGAATAGGCGGACAGGCCTGAGAGAAAGCCGGCGAGCGGCTTCTGAATGAGGCCGATGGTCTCCTTGAATCCGTCAACCAGAAGCCCAAGAACTTCGCCACCTGCCTGAACCAGCAGCACAGCTAGCTCATCGTCAGAATTCACTCGAGGGCTAGCGGAGATTCCCAGCAAAGTGTTGAGCGCCTTCAGCGGCACGATGCGCCCGCGCAGGACGACCGTGAGGCTCTGCTTGATGGCGCGGAGGTCGCTTCTGGGGACGCGAACGGTCTCGACTACGTTGTCCATCGGGACCCCAAACAGTTGGCCGTCGGACTCGACGATCATCACCTGCGTCACGGCCATCGAAAGGGGAAGCGATATTCGAATCGTGGTGCCCGTGCCCAGCTTGCTTTCGATGACGACCGTGCCGTTGATCTTTTGAACCGCCGAGCGCACCACGTCCATGCCCACTCCACGGCCCGACAGGTCGGAGACAACTTCGGAGGTGGACAACCCGGCGGCGAAGATCAGGTTGACGGCCTCGCGGTCGTCGATTCGCTCGAGGGCAGCTTCGTCGATCAACCCTTTCTCGTAAGCCTTGCGCTTGATCACCGCCGGATCGATGCCCTTGCCATCGTCGGTGATCTCGATGACCACGCGGTCAGCCTCCTGCGCGGCGCGGATGGTCAGTGTCCCGGTCTCCCGCTTGCCGCAGGCGCGGCGGACTTCAGGAGTCTCCAGACCATGATCGAGGCTGTTGCGGACGATGTGGATCAGCGGGTCGGCCAGCGATTCAATGATGTTCTTGTCGGCCTCGGTCTGCTCGCCCTCAAGCACCAGTTGCACGTCCTTGCCGAGCTTGCGGGAGATGTCGCGCACCAGCCGCGGGAATCGCTGAAAGACAAACGAGACGGCCATCATGCGTACCTGCATGATCGCGTCCTGCATCTCGTCGGCAATGCGGTTGATGACCGAATACTCCCCTTTGATCTCGCGGGAAAGCTCGCGCACGCCATAGTGCGTCTCTGCCCGCTGGGCAAGATAGGGAAGTGCATTCTTTGAGACCACCAGTTCGCCGATCAGGTTCATCAGCCGGTCGATCTTGGCCTGATCGACTTTGAGACTGCGTGGCCCGGTCACATGATCTTCTGCCCGGCGGCCGAACTTGATCCCTTCGTCGGCTGCAGGTTTGGCGAGGCTCGCCTCCGCTTCGGCAGCGCCCTCTTTGGGCTCCTTCGACGGGCCCGCGGCTGGGTTCGATGCGGGGTACGCCGAAGGTCCGGGCTGGGCGACGCAACTGGCGATGAGATGTTCCTTGCTGGCTTCCAGCCACAAGAGCAGCATAGAGTTCTGGCCTGTGGCCAGGCATTCCGCCAACGCTGCTTCAACTTCGCTTGCCGCAACTCGATCACCGGCGGAGTTGGCCAGATTGAGCAGCACCGACCCAGCCGCCTTGAGTCTTCCCACGCCCCAGTCAGGGCGGTCGTCGAGCATCAGGATTTGCCGCTGGGCGGAGAGAATCGATTCGAGCGCGGCGACTTGCTCTGCGCAATCCTCGATGGATGCCTTTGCCGCTGCTTTCAGTGGGGCGGCAGAGATGAGATTTGCCTCGCCCGCAGCGCCCTCCGGAACGGCTGGAACCGGTTGCGCGCTGACTGCTGAGCTGTCTTCGGAACTGTCTTCAGAGAGGCTCAGCCAGCCCGGATTGACTTGAACGATGCGCACCTGATCCGGCACATAACGGAAGTGTTCGTCGAGTTCCTCGCGGGGGGCCGCGCTGAGCAGATGGAATTCGAGTACGCAACGGTAAGTGTCAAGCTCGGCCAGCGGTGGCAGAGGCTCGGTCGGCTTGGCGCTGCCCCACAGCAGGCCCGGGGTCTGGCGCGCAGAGAAGAGCGGATCGTCGCCCTGAAAGAAACAGTCCGAAGCCGGCGTGTAGCAGATCCAATGCAGCGTCTCTCCTTGATGGCATTGGTGAAGAGCCTCGATGCGTGTGGCTTTGGGAAGCTCGGCGAGCGGCGGCAATTCGGCGGAGTGCGCGTCCTGGGTGATTGTGGCCGGCTTGCTGGAGTTCGCGGCGGAGACGGACCGCGCGGTTTGGGCGGCCGGCATCAGCGCCCGCAGCGACTCGGCCATGCGGGCTGAGTCCTGTGCACGCGAGGCATCGATCTGTTCCGTTGCTTCGATATCCGCGCACAGGACCATCACGAAATCGATGGCATCGAGCAGGCAGTCCGCCAACTCCCGCGAATAGGCGATCTGGCCGTTGCGGACAAGTCCCAACAGGTCTTCGCCCGCATGCAGGACACGCGTCATTTCAGGAAATGTGAACAGGCCGCTGTTGCCCTTGAGGGTATGCACAAGGCGGAACAGCTCATTGATGAGCCCCTGATCGCTGGGCGCATCCTCCATTTGCATCAGCTTTTCGCCGATGCCCTGGGAAAACTCGCGCGACTCGGATAGAAACTGTTCGAGCAGGGGGGTCATTTGTTTGCCTCCCCAAGCATCAGCCGGGCATGGGCCAATAACTGCGAGGGCCGCACTGGCTTGAGCAGATAGCAACTGGCTCCGGCGCGGTAGGCAGCCACTTCGTCTCGGGCTTCAGCTTCAGTCGAGACCATGATGGCCGGCGGCTGCGGCATCGGTTGGCGGCGCAGCTCTTTGAGGAAGCCAAAACCGTCGAGCCTGGGCATGTTGATGTCCACCAGCAGCAGGTCGAAAGGGGTTTCAAGCGCCTTCTCCAGCGCCTCGATCCCGTTCAGCGCCTCGTCCACCGTGTAACCGGCGGACTCCAGAATGCCGCGGTGATACATGCGCACGGTGGCGGCATCGTCGACGATGAGGATGCGTTTCACAACCAGGCCGCGTTTCATCGCGCCTCCAGTGTTTTCTGATAAACGATCGCTTCCGGAAACTTGCGCACCTTGAACAAGGACGAGATGCGGCTCATGGATTCGGAATGACCCAGGCAGATAAAGCCGCCTGGATTGAGGGCTTCGTAAAATGTGTCCGTCGCGGTCTTGCGCGACAGGTCGTCGAAATAGATGAGCAGGTTGCGGCAGAAGATGACGTCGAAGTTGCGGTAGTTGGCGGTGTCGCCGGGCTCGGAGAGATTGACGCGGGTGAACTCGACCGCCTGGCACAGATCGTCCGAGAGCTGGTACTCGTCGCCGATGCCTTTGAAATACTTTGCCAGCCAGCGCGCCGGCACATACTGCACCGAGCGAACCGAATAGCGGCCTTGCCGGGCGCGGCGCAGGATGCTGGTGTCGATGTCCGAGGAGATGATCTCCACATCCCATTCGTTGATCTGGGGCCATTTTTCAAGCAGGTACATGGCGATCGAATAGGGTTCTTCGCCCGAAGAAGATGGAATGCACCAGATGCGAATCGGATCGGAGCCGTCTTTGTGCTTGACGATCTCCGGAAGGATGGAATCGACCAGGCATTGAAACTGATACTCCTCGCGCAGAAAATAGGTTTCGTTCACAGTCATGGAGTTGGTGAGCAGTTGCAACTCCTCGCCCGATGCCTGAAAACGCAGCAGGGTGAAGTAGCCGCGAAAGTTTCCCGTGCCGGTGGACTCGATGCGCTCGGCCAGGCGCTTGTCAACAAAATAGCGCTTGGAGGCCTCGAAGCTGATGCCGGTCCGGCGATAGAAGAACTCCCGAAACTTGAGGAAATCCTCGCTGCTGATGCCGTGGCCGGGATCTGGTTGTGGCGTAAATGCGCTCATGGGAGATCAGATTTCACGAATGCGTTTCAACGCCAGGCCGGCGGCAAATTGAATATACGGTTCAGAGGCAAAGCGAGCCTTGAGCCGGACGAGCGGATCGATGGCCGCCTCCGTGCCCACCTCGCACAACAGGTCCACCGCAGTGGCGCAAACGTTGACGTGCGAGTCGCGCTCGATCGCTTCGATCAGCCAACTCTCCACATCCGGATGCGGCGCCGACTCCATGACATTGACGGCAAAGATGCGCACATCGGGATCGGGATCGGCCAGCAAGGAGGCGAGAACCGGCGGCACAGCGCCGGCCCGGTCGCCGCTCGAGGCCAGCTCCTTGAGGGCCTCAATGGCTTCGTTGCGCAGGGCCACGTCCTCGCTGCGCAGGCAGTCGGCCAACCCCGCTGTTGCTACTGGATCGTCGAGCCGAATCAACGCGGTCAGAATCGCCGCTCGCACCGCGATCTCCTCCTCGCGTTTCAGCCGGCTGACCAGCGCGGCGCCGGCATCCGCGCAGGCTGGAATCTCCCTGGCGGCGTGGCGGCGAACTGCCGCATCGGCGCTTTCCAGCCCAGCCGCCAACTCCTCGCAACTGGCCGGTTTGGACGTGGTGTTCCCGGCAGGTTGCGCAGCTTTCCCTTTAACCAGACCCATCGTTCATTCCTGACTGGCCGGCCCAGATGATCTCCTGCGCAGCCGCCCTTTTTTTCTTACCGGCCGGCCCAGGCGGAGACCTGCGCGGCGATCTTTTCAATGGCAAGCACCAGGCTTGCGCCACCCTTGCCGACCAACTCGGCCGGCATTCCGTAAACCACAGCCGATTCTTCCGATTCGGCAATGGTGCGGCCGCCGCGCTTCTTGATCTCGGAAAACGCATCCGAACCGTCGTAGCCCATCCCGGTCATCAGCACCGCCGTGACCCGCCTCGGATCGTAGTGTTCAAGCACCGACCGGCCCAGCAACTCGACCGACGGGTGCCACAGGTAGTTCGAATTCTCCGGCGTGGGCAGAACGGTCAGCCTGCCGGCGCGGTTGGCCAGCACCATGTCCGCCCCACCCCTGCCGATGTAGATCTTCCCGGCCTCGATCGCCAGGGCAGAGCCCGCCTCCACGACCTGCAAAGCGCACAACTGATCCAGCCGGTCGGCGAAGGCCCTGGTGAACGCCCCAGGCATGTGCTGCGCCACCAGCACCGGCCAGGGGAAGTTCGCCGCCAACCCCGATAAGACAATCTCCAAGGCGCGCGGACCGCCCGTGGATGCGCCCATCACCACCAAGCCGTCGCTGGTTCCTCTGGGCGCGGCCAACGCGGCAGAGGCCTGAGAAGCCTTCTTGCGCTCCTCCTGCATGCGCCTGGCCAACGCGCCAGCGGTCGATACTCTGTTCCTCGGCCGTGCCCGCGCCGCGCTGCGCACCTTCGATACCAGTTCCGCGGCGATCTTGTCGATGGAAAGCGAAATCGTTCCGCCCGGCTTGGCAACAAAATCCACCGCGCCCAGATTCAGAGCTTCAAACGTCGCCAGAGCCCCCTCGTTGGTGAGCGAGGAGACCATGACCACAGCGACGGGCCTCTCGGCCATGATGAGAGAAAGCGCGGTCAATCCGTCCATCTCCGGCATGTTGATGTCCAACGTCACAACATGCGGCTCGAATTCCCGGTTTTCCCTCACCGCTTCGTCGCCGTTTCTGGCCTGACGAACCTCGAAGTCTCCCTCTGCCTGAAACAGGACCATCAACTGGCGGCGCATCAGCGCCGAGTCGTCGACAATCAGCAGCTTGATCATTGGCTTATCCCGTAACTGCGGCGAGCGCAACCAGCTCACCCTTCTCCATCAAGTGAGGTGGATCGATCAGTTGCACCATGCGCTTCTGCTTTTCGAGATTGGCCATGCGGCTGAGCAGCCTGACCTGATCGCTGGACAGTTGCGGCGCAGGTTCGATGGCTGCCTTGGGAATCTTCAACACCTCAGCCACCTGATCGACGATGAATCCGGTGCGCACATCGGAGATGAGAAACACCATGATCCGCTGGCGATCGCTGCGCTCTACCTGGTTCAGGCCCAGCCGCAGGCGGAGATCGATCACCGGCAGCACGGTTCCGCGCAGATTGATGACCCCCTCGACGAACGAAGGCGCCTTGGGAACGCGGATCAACTCTTCCGGAACCCGCACAATCTCCTGCACGCTGGCGATGGGCGCGCCGAACTCCTCCTTGTCCAGGCGGAAGATGACCACCTGTTCATCGTCGTCCAGGTTGTCGTCCGCTTCTTTGGTTTGCTGGCCCTCTTCCAGTTCACTTTCGTTCACAGCGCTCAATGCCTCCTTGATGACCGAATGACCGAAGAGATTGCGCGCGGTGACGATCGACACCAGGCGCTTGCCATTGTCCAGACGGCAGATGGAGGTCACCTCGGCCAGGTTTCCTTCGCGGGCCAGCATCGCGGGAAGCGGATCGACTCCGGACTTCGAGACGCGCAGCACCTCGCTGACCGCATCCACCACCACACCCACCGAGACGCCGCCCAGGGTGAGCACAACGATGCGGCTCTTCTCGTCCAGCTCGCGGTAGGGCAGGGCGAACATGGCGCGCAGGTTCACCAGCGGCAGCAGGCGGCTGCGCAAGGTCATCACGCCCAGCACATGCGACTCCGAGTGCGGCACGTGGATGACCGCCTCCGGCACCTGCACAATCTCCTGCACGTCCTCGATTGCGATGGCGTACTCCTGCCCGTCGACGTCGAAGCTGACCAGTTGCAGTTCATCGCTCAGGTCTTCTTCGTCGGCTTGCACGCCGGCCTGCGCCGTGCCCGCAACGCCGGTGTTTTTTGTGATGGCCGCAATCTGCGAGAACTCCCGCTCGATCAGCTTGGCAAAGTCCAGCACCATGATCATGGCGTGGCCGCCCACATCCTTGATGAGGCTGGAAAGCACCTCGGTATTCACCGTGGTGCGCAGGGAGCCTACGTCTTCAATGTGACCGGCGTCGACGCCCACCACGCTCGAGACACGGTCGACCACGAAACCCAGCGGCTGGCCGACGTCCACCACCAGAGCTCGCGTCGAGTCGTCGTGGGCCAGCTCTTCAAACCCGAAGAGACGGCGCAGGCTGATGATGGGCAGAACCTTGCCGCGCAGGTTGGCAAGACCCTCAAGAGCGGCCGGCGCCAGCGGCACCCGCACCACTTCGGGAACTCGAATGATCTCCTTCACTGGCGTCATGTCGGCCGCGAAGACCTCGTCGCCGGCGATGAAGGTCACAAACTGCTGTGTCCCCTGTTGCGTGCCCTTTTGTGGGCCCTGTTGTAGATTCTGTTGTGGATTCGAGGCGGGCGCCGCGGCGTAGCGGACTTCGCTCGCCGCCTCATCCGGCTGATTGTCGGGAGCGCCCTGATCGAGAATCGGCTCCTCGACCAGCGTGCCGCCATTATTGTGCTTCGATGCTCTTGTCGTCATGGTCGCGCTCCCTTACGCTGCGCTCTGCAGTTCGTCGGCCAGCGAAGCGATTTCTTCGATGGCTGCGGCCAGGTCTTCGGCGCCCTTGGACTGCTGCTGCGCGGCGCTGGAGGCTTCGGTTGCTGCCTTGTCGGCCTCGGTTGCGGCGGCGGAGATCTGCTCGATGCCCTTCTTCACCTGGCCCAATGCGGCGGCAATCTCTTCCGACGCGGAAAGAATCTCCTGACAGCCCTTTTCGACGACCAGGATGTCGGCCTCAATGGAAACCAGATCGGTGGTTGTGCTCTTGGCCTTCTCCACCTCGCTGACGGCCGAGGCCACAATCTCGTTCAGGTCGCGGCCCACAACCCCGATCTGATCCTGCACCGCCTTCACCAGATCCTTGATGCGGTCCGCGTTCTCGGCCGAGTCGTGGGCCAGGTTGCGGATGTCGGTGGCCACCACCACGAAGCCCTTGCCAAACTCTCCTGCCCGCGCGGCTTCAATGGCTCCATTGACGGCCAGCATGTTGGTCTGAATCGACACCGTGCTGATAGCCTCGACGATCTTGTCGATACGCCGGGACACCAGCTCGAGGTCGTTCATCTGCTTGATGCTGGAGCGGGAGGCGTCCGCAGAGCTGGATAGGCCGTTGATCAGCCCATTGACTGCGGTCTTGTTCTCGCCGAGCAGATTCTTGATCGCCACCACCTTCTCGGCACTCGCTGTGGCCCGCTTCTGCGCAACTTCCAACCCCTTCTCGATCTGGTTGGTGGCTGCCGCGGACTCCTCGGAAGCAGACGACTGCACCTCGGCGCCCTTGCGAATCTGACCCAGCGCGGTCATGATCTGGGCGCTGGAGCGATTGATCTCCTGCACTGCCGAAGACAACTCCTCGGACGAGGAAGCCACCTGCTCTGCGCTCTTGGCCACGTCGGTCGAGTTCTTCAGATCTTCGGCCAGCTCCGACAGGGCCTGGGCGGCCTGTTCGCACTCGGCCAGCGCCTGGGCCTGCTCGGCCACCGTCTTGCCCGACTCTTCGGCCGCGGAGGACTGCTCCTCGGCAGCGGCCGCGATGCTCTGCGAACCCTTGAGGGCCTGCCCTGCAGCCACATTCGACTGCCCGGCGTTCACCGCAATTTCGCGGATGCCCTTGACGATCTCAATGGCGTCGAGGCGAATCTGCTCCAGTTGGGCGGTGATGATCTTGCCTTTTTCCACCTCTTCTTCCATCGTCTTGGCGGACGTATTGATGCCTTCGGCGATCTTCTTGACATCCGCCTGAATCTGCCCGACCAGTTCCTGAATCTGCTTTGCGCTCTTCTCCGAGGTCTCGGCCAGCGTGCGCACCTCGTCGGCAACCACCGCGAAGCCCTTGCCGTGCTTGCCGGCCCGCGCGGCTTCGATGGCCGCATTCAAGGCCAGCAGGTTGGTCTGGTCGGCGATGCGCGCCACCGCCTTGACGATGTCGCCGATCGTGGCGGCCTGCTTCTCCAGTTCCACCACCATGCGCACGGAATCGACCTGGCGCTGCGCGGCCACACCAACGTTCGAAATCAGACCGGCCACGTCCCCGCTGGTTCGGGCGATCAACGTTTGGCAGGCCTCGCCCTTGCCGGCGCTGAGATCGGCGTTCTGCAGTTGCCGGGTGATCGAGACTCCCACCTGCTGGAACGCGGCCAGCGACTCCTGCGCGGCGCTCGAGGCTTCCTCGGCGCCGGTGGCGATCTGATCGCTGGCGCGCTTCAACTCCTCGGCCGCCGACGATGCTTCGGCGATGCCGGAGGCCAACTCTCCCGTGGCAGCGGCAATGCGCTCGGCAGCCTGCTGTTGTTTGGCGAGGGTCCTCGCCTTTTTGCGTTGCGCTTCCGCCTCGCGGGCGGTTACAAGCGAGGGCTTTCCCCCCTCCGTTGACGCGGACGTTGCCTGGACGGCAACTTTCTTGACGAGTGCCATGTCCCTTTCCTTTCGTGCTCTTCGAGTTGCGTTGTAATCCGAAGCTCGCCCTTGGCCGGATTCAGCGGATCGGTGGAATTTGTGTTGTGCGCAAGTAGAGGTGAGAGATGCGCATGGCAAGTTACGAAGTCTAGTTGGAACCTTCGGCTCAGCGGTCGCAAGGGGAAAGCGGTCAATACCGCTCACTTCATGAGAGGAGTCCAGAAACAGAACTCTCGGCCCGAATTGGGGCGTGGCCAAATCACGCTCCGTCAGTAGCCCATGCGCGCGGAGGAATGTGTCCAAACATTGGACACTCGATTGAAAATGGTGCGGCTACTCAGCACCCGCTCCTTCTTTTTCACGATGAACGCGACCAGATCGGCGCGGCTCATTTCGTCCAGGTAGCCCTTCTGGCAGCGCTGGCGGAACTGCTCCAGGACATCTCCGTACCCTTTTGCCGTTCGGAGTGAACACGGGCTCCTATACCATCCAAGTACGAGTTCCATCGTCGAGCCCAGACGGACGCGCGAGACAGGAGCCTCGGCCTCCTCACAGCATTTCCGAGCGCCTTCCCTTCGAGATGGTTCGCCGCAGCAACTCGACTTGTGCCACAGCCAAGTCAGCGCCGACCTGCTCCAAGACCAGCCGTTTGCCCTGTTCGTACCGGAGGTAGCAGACGTCATTGGGGAAGTGAGTCGGCTGATTGTTATAAACGGCCCAGTGCGGACGAATCTTGCCGTTCGCGGCCAGTGCTGGTTTGAGGTAGGGGCGCTGCTGATGAAGTGTCTTGACCCGCGGAAGCAGGGCAACCTTGCGATTTGCCATGTGTTCCGCTCTCCAGAGGGTTAATACCGGGAAAACGGACTTTTCGCGAGAATATAGCCGGTGCTGTAAGCCGTTGATTTTAAATCGATGGCGGAGAGAGGGGGATTCGAACCCCCGATAGAGCTTTTGACCCTATAACGGTTTAGCAAACCGCCGCCTTCAGCCGCTCGGCCATCTCTCCGGGTCTCAAGGGGATTATACCGGATGATGCGCTTGGGGTGCGCAATGACTGGCGCGGCGCGCGAGGCAGGATCGTTTCCCCTCCCTCATTTTTCTCTTTCCGCGGGCGGCAACGGTTGTTAGATTCGCTTGTGATGCCACTTGCCCTCAACCCTGCTCGCCGGAAGATGCGCTTTCTACCGCTGGTAGCCGCCACCTATTTCATGGTTTCAGGCGGCCCGTATGGTATTGAGGACATTCTCGGAGGAGCCGGATTCCTGAAGGCCATCGCGATTCTGCTGGTCTTGCCACTTCTGTGGTCCCTGCCAACGGCGCTGATGATCGGCGAACTGGCCAGCGCCATTCCTGCCGAGGGCGGCTTTTACATCTGGGTGCGGCGTGCGCTGGGGACCTTCTGGGGCTATCAGGAGGGGTGGCTCTCGCTCTCGGCCAGCGTCTTCGACATGGCCATTTATCCGGCCATCTTTGTGCTTTACCTGGGCAAGTTCTCGCCTGGGCTCACCGCTGGTTGGTACGGCTACGCCTGGTCGCTGGCGGTCGTGGTGCTTTGCTGCGCGTGGAACCTGCGCGGTGCGCCGGCAGTGGGAGAGGACTCGATGGGGCTGTTCGCGTTGCTGCTTGCGCCCTTCGTGGTCTTTGTAATTCTCGGGCTGTGGCGCGGGCTTACGCTGCACCCCCAGGTGCAATGGGGCGGGCCCGGTTTGGGGACTGGACTGGGGCTTGGTGCGGAATCCGGTTTTTCGACAGCGGTCCTGGTGGCGATGTGGAACTACATGGGCTGGGACAACGCCTCCACCGTGGCCCAGGAGGTGGAGAATCCGCAGCGCAACTATCCTCGCGCCATGATCCTATCCACAATTCTGGTGGCCATCACCTACATCTTGCCGCTGGCGGCCATGGCGCTGGCTGGTCTCTCCGCGGACAGCTTCTCGACCGGCGACTGGACCACGGCCGCAAGGGCGCTCGGCGGCACTGGACTCGTCGGAGCGGGGCTGGGGTTGGCCGTGGTTGCCGGCGGCGCCATTTCGGGCGTCGGCATGTTCAACGCGCTGGTCATGAGTTATACGCGCCTGCCCATGGCCATGGCCGAAGACGGTATGTTGCCGCGCGTGGTTGCCCGGCGCAACAAGCGCGGAGTTCCCTGGGTGAGCGTTCTGCTCTGCGGCCTGGCCTGGGCCATGGCGCTCAAACTGCCCTTTGAACGGCTCATCTCCATCGACCTCATCTTATATGGCACGAGTTTGCTGCTGGAGTTCGTGGCCCTCGTTGTCCTGCGGATTCGTGAGCCCAATCTGGCGAGGCCCTTCAAAGCCGGCAATCTGACTACCGCAGCTTTGCTGGGCCTGGGCCCGGCTGCGTTGATCGGCTATGCGCTCTATGCCTCGCGCGACGAAAAGCTCATCGGCACTACATCGGCGCTGCTCTTCTCGGTCGCGGTGGGCTTGCTGGGCCCGGTGCTCTACTGGGTCACGGCTGCTCCACTGGCACGGCGCAGAATGGCTACCTCCTCAACGGACTAAGAGCCCGTCCAATAGCGCGTGTCTGGATGGAGGGTATGCGCCTCAGCCCGTACATAAAGGAGAGAGGAAGGAGCCTCTTGCAAAACTCCATTGAGACTGCAAAAGCGTCAGGGCACGACTTCA
>PLFY01000133.1:2012-15276 GCA_003138365.1 Acidobacteriaceae bacterium | reverse complement strand
AAGGCAATTCTGCAAGCGGCTAGAAGGTTGGGGCTTTACAAAACAGTGAAAACTCGTCGCTCCCGCGCCTTTTTCCGCAGCCTGAAAAGCCCGTACCCTTCAATGCAGGCGAGTTTTTGACTGGTTCTTTGAATAACTGAGAGCCTTAACGATAGAGTCCGCGGGAGCGAATCGCTTCAAATACAGCCTTGGGCAGAAGCTGGTGTCCCGATGTGGGGGCTCCGGCAGCCGCGTGGACTTGCTCCCGAAGCTCGTCCCGAATTTGGTCCCGAACCTGGGAGGCGCTGATCTCCACATCGAGTCCCGGCAGAAGGTAGAAAGGGGTCTGCCGGCCGGCGGGATTGCGGAGAAGGTAGGATCGGACCTCCACGCCAGACCTGAACTCATCCGCGCCGGGAACCCCTTCTATTGTCAAACCCGCTGGGAGCGCATCTTTCAAGTCAGCCAGAAGCAATTCTGGCCGCAACACGGGCCAGTGGTTGGGCCGGGATGCGACGATCAGTGGCGCTACAAATGGAATCTCCGCCGCCCGATGCCATTGCCGCAACCCAAGAAACGAGTCGGCGCCCATCAGGCAAAACAGTTCGGCGTCGGGCGGCAGCTCGGCACGCAGGCTGAGAAGCGTCTCCAGGGTGAAATTGGGAGCGCCCGAGGACTTTGGCGCATCCGCGAGCGAAACGGCGAAACCAGGCTCGCCGGCAATGGCAAGGCGCGTCAGGTCCAGGCGGTCCGCAAAGCTGGCTGTCGATCGTTGCAGCTTGAGCGGCTGTGCGCCGACCGGAGCAAAGAGCACAGTATCCAACCCAAGCGCCGCGCGAGCAGCGCGCGCCACGGCCAAATGGCCCAGATGGGGCGGATCGAAACTGCCGCCGAAAAAGGCTACGCGCTGGCCTCCGCTGGGAGCCTGGGCAGCGGTTTCGTGCATGGGTTCGCGCATGGGTTCATGGTACCGTGCGCAGGGGCTCTGGTAGCATCAAACAGACAACGATGCGAATCCTGATTGCCCTCGTGGCCCTGGCAGGCGTAGTGGTTTCGACACTGGCCCTGCGCGTTCACTTCACCACCGATGTCGAACCCTGCTCCTTCAACGAGAAGTGGGACTGCGGCATGGTAAACCGCAGCCCGTTTGCCGAGATTGAGCACATTCCGGTGGCGGCCATTGGCATTGCCGGCTACCTCGCCCTGGCGGGGCTGGCGCTGGCGCGGCGGCGGCTGCTGCTGGCGGTTGCGTCGATTCTCGGGCTGGGGTTTGCGCTTTATCTTTCTCATATTGAGAGAGACATCATCATGGTGTGGTGTCTTTATTGCGTGATCTCGCAGGGGATTATTGCGCTGGCGACGTTGCTCAGCCTGGGCTGGGTGGCAGCGGAGCGGATGGCGAAGCGACGCGCGTAAAGAGTCGCATGAACTCTCCGGGAGCTTTCACGCGCCTATTGATACTACAGTTGCGTTTGCTTCAAGTCCTGGAAAAGCGGCTTAGGCCCGGGCTCCCTCCGGAATCTTTGATTTACAACTGTCGTATTAGGCGGCGCTGATAAAATCGAACTGAAACCATGCTCAAAGAAAGATATGCGCGTTGGATGTACGAGTGGGAGACGCGGCTGACCACACGCGACGAAAACCGCGTGGTGCGGCCGCTGGAGTGGGGATTCGAGTGGGTCGAGCCCTTTCTTGAGGCCAATGGCTTTCGAGCCGCCGTGCCCAAGCCGGAAGATGTTCGCGACCCTATCGCCGCGGAAGCCGCCATGGCCCGCATCAACCAGCTTCTTATCCGCCACAGCGATGCGTTCTACGGGTATCGGCGGCCCACCGACTTTCGGCTGGAGGAGCGGCATCCGCAACTGTTCCCCACCAATGTGCGGCCAGAGACGCTGGCCAAAGACGCCGCGATGCGCCGGCAGGCTGCCGAGGGAAAGCTGGCGCCAGCCCAATATCTGCGCTTCACGTCGCCGGAGCGGACGCCTTACCCCGAGAACGACCAGGTGAACGCCCGCTGGTATCCGGCTCCCGCGCACAAAGACCCCACGCGGCCCAAGCAGGCCATTGTGGTGCTGCCCCAGTGGAATTCCGACGGTCTGGGCCACAATTCTCTTTGCACCATCTTCAACCGCATGGGCATCTCCGCGCTGCGGCTTTCCATGCCCTACCACGACATCCGCCGGCCGGAGGAGCTCGAGCGCTCGGACTATGCCGTCAGCTCCAACATCGGCCGGTCGCTCTCGGCCTGCCGTCAGGCGGTCGTCGATGTTCGCTGCTGCGTGGACTGGCTGGAAGAACAGGGCTACGAACACTTCGGCGTGCTGGGAACCAGCCTTGGTTCCTGCTACGCGTTCCTGGCCAGCGCGCACGACCCGCGCCTGCGGGTGAATGCATTCAATCACGCGTCGACAGCTTTCGGAGACGTAACCTGGGCCGGTCAGAGCACGCGCCACGTGAAGCAGGCCCTCGAAGAGGCTGGGCTGACGCAGGATCGCGTGCGCGAATTGTGGGCGGCGGTAAGCCCGTGCTACTTTTACGAAAAATTCGCCAGCGCCGAAGCGGGCGGGCCGCAGAAGCGAGTGCTGATGGTCTACGCCGACTACGACCTCACCTTTCCCAGGGAGTACTCGCTGAAAGTGGTGGATGCATTCCGCCGTGTCGGCCTTAATTTCGAGCCTCGGGTGCTGCCATGCGGCCATTACACCACTGGCGAGACTCCTTACAAGTTTCTCGACGGCTGGTATCTGGGCTGGTTTGTCTACCGCGCATTCAAGGCTCTGCGGCAAGAGAAGGCGGCCGGATTGAAGGCAGCCGGGGTCCCAGCGCATGACGTCGAAGAAGCCGTCTCCCGCTAACGCACAGCGCTCAAGTTCAGCCGAAGCAGCTTCGCGGGGTCCAGATAGGCGCCCTGCCAGCGGACGGCCCAATGCAGATGTGGCCCGGTAACGCGGCCGGTGGCGCCGCTGAGGCCAAGGCGTTCCCCCGCGGCCACGTGCTGACCTTCCTTTACGTCGATGCGGCTCAGGTGCATGGAGAGCGTCCACAGGCCAAGTCCGTGGTCGATGATGACGCAATTTCCCTCGTAATAAAGTAACTGAGCCAGCACCACCACGCCGCTGTTGCCGGCGCGCACCGGCGTGCCCATTGGCGCTCGAAAATCCATCCCCTTGTGGATGCTGGCCAGCTTGCCGTTGAAGATGCGGCGTGTGCCAAAACTGTCAGTAGGCTGGGAGGTCACCGGCGCGCGAAAATTGCCCGACCACAGGGGTTCAGGGGCGCTCACGGCAAAGACCTTCGCCTTGAGCTTGCTCTCGGCCTCGATCCGCTTGAGCGCTTCCGCGTCGGGCTCGACGAATTTGGGCGGCACGGTGAGCGAGCCGGTCCGGTAGTGGGCGGGGTGAATCTCGACTGTGCGGCTGAAGTCGATGCTGCCTTTGTCGGAGCGTACAGCGACCCGCAGCACCGAGGAGCCCGCTGGAGCCTCGACATCCACGCCTGCCAGGGCAAACCAATCGCGCCCGCCGTGCGTTGGAAAAAACAGGACCTTGCGTCCCAGCCAATCGGCATCCAGCCGGGCGTCGCGACCGGACTCCAGATGAATCAACTCCGGCGACCCAGCCTCCACCACATCCGGCGTCAATGTGACTGCGTTGACTTGCGCGCAGGCACAGCCTGGCGNNACTCAGAGAACGCATCAACAGCAAGAATATATGCCAGCGAGCTATCGCGGATGCGTGGCCAGCCATTTGTCTACCCGGTCCTGCACATCGGCGAGCTCATCGGCGGTAATTCTGGTGCCTATACTCTGGCGGTTCGCCGCGTATTTCTCCTGATTCGGCCCCTTCACATGCGCCGCAAGGTCCAGCCAGTAGTAGGCGTCCGGGTAGCTTAGGGGCACGCCCTGGCCCATGGAGTAAAGCGTGCCAAGAATACCCTGCGCCGTTACATCGCCCTGCTCAGCCGCCTTGCGATACCATTCCGCCGCTTGCACCATGTCGCGCGCAAATCCCTTGCCTCCGCCGTCGCGATAGAGGGCGGCCAGGTGCATTTGCCCGGCAATATCGCCCTTTTCCGCCGCTTTGCGATACCATTCCGCGGCCTGCTTCAAGTCGTCGGCCAACTGTTTGGAATTGCGCGCCTGCCCATTGCCCGCCGCGTAGCTTTCCCCCACCAGCACCTGCGACGGGGCATCGCCGGCGTTGGCTTTGGCTAGCAGGGCTGAATCAATGCCGCCGGTTTGGGAGTTGATGGCCTGATCGCCCGCAATCTGCGCAAAAGCCGGGATGAGCGCCGATACAAAGAGCATGAGCAGGACGAGTTGTCTTCGTTGCGTTTTCACCGGAACTCCAATCATCCGTTAACGATCGTTCCCAATACCAGTTTACCCAGTCGGCGGCCATGCGGCGAAGCGGAGTGGACCGATGTCAACCAAAGGCCGGCCTTTGTCCAAAAGGGATAAACCCGGCGATCGACCTTCGGGTATCGACAGTGCCTTGGAAGGAGCTAGAATTCTTGTATGACCGACCGCATGTCTCTCTCCCTCGCCCAGGCCGACCCCGATGTTGCCGCCGCTATTGACCATGAAACCCTTCGCCAGCACGAGGGGCTGGAGATGATTGCCAGCGAAAATTTTGTCTCTGAAGCGGTGCTGGAGGCGGCTGGCTCCGTTTTCACAAACAAGTATGCTGAGGGCTATCCTGGACGCCGCTACTACGGCGGCTGTGAGTACGCCGACGTGGTAGAAAACCTTGCCCGCGACCGCGCCAAACAGATTTTCGGCGGAGACCACGTTAATGTGCAGCCGCACTCCGGTTCGCAGGCCAACGCGTCGGCCTACGCGGCCGTGCTGCAGGTGGGCGACACCATCCTGGGCCTCGACCTGTCGCACGGTGGCCACCTGACCCACGGCCACAGATTGAGCTTTAGCGGCAAGCTCTACCGGCCCACCTTTTACCAGGTCCGCCGGGACACGGAGTTGATCGACTACGACGAGCTCGAAACCATCGCCGAGCGGGAGCGGCCCAAGGCCATCATCGGCGGCGGCAGCGCCTATCCGCGGCTTTGGGACTTTGCTCGCATGAGGCAGATTGCCGACAAGGTCGGCGCGGTTTACATCTTCGATATGGCGCACATCGCCGGCCTGGTTGCGGGCGGCGTACACCCTTCGCCCGTTCCCCATGCGCACATTACCACCACCACCACCCACAAGACGCTGCGTGGCCCGCGGTCGGGGTTGATTCTTTGCGGGCAGCAGTTGGCTGCGGCAGTGGACAAGGCAGTCTTTCCCGGCCAGCAGGGCGGTCCGCTGGTACACATCGTTGCTGCCAAGGCGGTGGCTTTTGCCGAGGCGCTGCGGCCCGAATTTCGCACCTACGCGGCGCAAACGGTGGCCAATGCGAAAGTGCTGGCATCGGCCCTCCAGGAGGCCGGCTTCCGCATCATCTCCGGCGGCACGGATAACCACCTGATGCTGGTGGACGTCTTCGAAAAGGGCATTCTGGGCTCTGAGGCCGAGCTGGCGCTGGGCAAGGCCGGGATCACGGTGAACAAGAACTCCATCCCCTACGACACCAACCCTCCGCTCAAGCCGTCGGGCATTCGTGTGGGCACGCCCGCACTGACCACCCGTGGCATGAAGGAGCCGGAGATGCGGCAGATTGCCGTCTGGATCTCCAACGCTCTGGATGTCCGCAACGACGATGCGGCCCTCGAGCGGATTCGCGGTGAAGTGGCCGAACTGGCGAACCAATTCCCGCTGTACGTGTGGCGGCGTGCGCCGCTTGCCGGTGGGGTGTAGTTCAGCTTGAGACAAGGAACTGCCCAAGAGTCAGGCATTGTGCATAGTATCGCTGCTTCCTCGATTGCGGCTCCTGATCGTTTCAGGGCACAATGCCGCACCGTTGAAGTACTGATCTATGCGCACTGCCTTGAGACTCCGGGTGCGACTCTAGTTCTTTGGCCGTATGANNCTTCATCCGGTCACGGACCTAGATGTTTTTCGGCGCGCAACTTGACTGTGCGTACCGGGTTGCAGCTAAGGTAACTGGTGATGACCCGCCAAAGGGAAAGGGCAGCATAGGGAGAATAGCTTCCCTCCCAGAGGGCATCCGGAGGAAACAATGAAATCCATTCAGCTAGCATTGGCCACTTTGCTTGTTCTTTCTGTTCCCGCGTTTGCGCAGCATAAGCCAGCTGCTGCTGCCAAGCCACAAGCCATTCCGTCGCACGGACCTGCTGCCGTCAAGGGCACGCCGCACGCCGTCGAACCGAATCGTAACTACAACGCCAAGGAAGGCCATCCCAACGCCCCGCACGTGGATGGGAAGACTTGGGTAGGCCACGACACCGGCCCCAATGATGCGCGCTATCATGTCAGCCAGCCCTTTGCGCATGGGCGGTTCACAGGCGGCTTTGGACGCGGCCATGTGTGGGTGCTTGGCGGCGGAGGCCCTGGCCGCTTCTGGTTCAACGGTTGGTACTGGGACGTTGCCGCTGCTGACTTAGCTTTCTGCGACGGCTGGCTCTGGAGCTCCGACCAGATTGTGATCTATGAGGACCCGGACCACCTCGGCTGGTACCTGGCTTACAATGTGCGGCTCGGCACTTATGTGCACGTGGAGTATCTGGGTACATAGTCAGCCAATCCATGCGACAACCATGCACACGGCACAGGGGACGGGCACAGCGGCCTGTCCCTTTTGTCGTGTGCGGGTTTTGAAGTGGCGCGAGCGGGTGTACATGGTTGGCTCACGGGCGATAAGATTGCGAGTCAGTCTGGAGCAGCCATGGCCGCGCGACGAAATGCGGCAATGGCTCTCATCCAATCCCAAGTCTCCGAGGCTTTGCCATGAAGCATCTGCTTGCGCGCTCTTCCGCAATTCTTCCCGCCAGGATTGTTCTTTCGGCAGTGACGGTGGTGGCGCTAACCGTCCACGCAGCCTCGGCTCAGCCTGCGCCTGTAAAAGCGCCCATTGTAATCACCGGCGCAGACCGGCGGCCAGCGGCCTCGCTCGATGGAGATTGGGCGTCGATCGTCGATCCTTACTCGAATGGGTTCTCCGGATACTTTCGCAACCAGAAGTTTCATGCAGGCGATACCAGGCCCATCGAGTATGACTTTTCCACGTCGCAAACGCTCAAAGTACCGGGCGACTGGAACATGCAGCGCGAATCGCTCTTCTATTATGAAGGGCCGATGTGGTATGAGCGCGACTTCACTTATCAGCCCAAGGAACATACGCGGATCTTTCTGCACATAGGCGCGGCCAATTATCGCTCGTATTTCTGGGTCAATGCGCAAAAGGTTTGCGAACACGAGGGCGGCTTCACCAGCTTCAACTGCGATGTGACCGCGGCGGTCCATGCGGGCGCCAACTTTGTGGTGGCCGCGGTGGATAACACCCGCCTCGCGGACGGCGTTCCCACGCTCAAGACCGATTGGTGGAACTATGGCGGCCTCACCCGCTCCGTCTCGCTCATCGAGGTTCCCGATGCTTTCACCGATCAGTACGATCTTCACCTGAGCCGCCGGGAAGCTGACCAAATCGAAGGCTGGGTGCATGTAATGGGCGCCCAGCCAGGCGCAAAGGTCGAGGTGGAGATTCCCGAGTTAGGCGCAAAGACATCCGCTGTTGCAGGGGGCGATGGGCGCGCCGCGATAGCCATGGCCGCGCCGGGGCTGGAGAGATGGTCGCCGGAGACGCCAAAACTTTACAAGGTGATCGTGCGCGCGGGGCCGGATTCGATTGAGGATCTCATCGGCTTTCGCACCGTGGAAACTCGCGGCACCGAGATACTTCTCAATGGGAAGCCCATTTTTCTGCGCGGGATCTCCATTCATGGCGAGGCGCCCTATCGCACCGGCCGGGCTAACACGGACAAAGACGCGGAGACGCTGCTCGGCTGGGCCAAGGAGCTTGGCTGCAACTTTGTCCGTCTTGCGCACTATCCCCACGATGAGACGATGCTGCGCGCGGCTGACCGGATGGGATTGCTGGTGTGGTCGGAGAATCCCGTCTATTGGGCAATCAAGTGGGAAGATCCAAAAGTGCTGGCCAAGGCTCAGAGTGAGTTGGACGAGGAGATCGGGACCTCGCGCAATCACGCGGCTATCATTCTGTGGTCAATGGCCAACGAGACGCCCAACAACGAAGCCCGCACACGCTTTATCGAAACCGAGGCCAATCATGCGCGGGAGCTTGACCCCACGCGGCTCATCACCGCGGCTCTGCTGGTGCGCGCCGAGGGACATACGAAGATAGTCGACGATCCGCTGGGGAAAGCACTGGATGTGATCGGCGCCAACGAATATGTGGGCTGGTATGAGCAGACTCCCGAAGGCGCCGACACCACCGAGTGGCGCGTAGACTACCAGAAGCCTGTCATCATGAGCGAGCTTGGCGCCGGCGCCAAGGCCGGCTTGCACGGCGGCGATAACGATCGCTGGACCGAGGAGTATCAAGCCAATGTTTATCGCCATCAACTGGGAATGCTCAACCGTATTCCGCAACTTAGAGGTATGAGTCCGTGGGTTCTGGTGGATTTCCGGTCTCCGCTGCGCAACTTGCCCGGCATTCAGGATGGTTTCAATCGCAAGGGACTTATCTCCGATCAGGGACAGAAGAAGCTGGCCTTCTTTATTCTGCAGAAAGCATATAAGGACAAGACCGTGGGAAAGCCGGAATGAAATGCTTTCGCTTCTCCTCCGATTGGACGTTCAAATAATTGGTAGTGTGCCAATTTGAAAAGCCTGGAATTCCTGGGCTAAAGCCCGCGTTCATCTCGCAGCTACTTACGGCACGACTGAAGTCGTGCCCTGACACGAGCCCGGCATTGTTCCGCGGCTTATGAGGCCCGCGCCATTCAAGCGGGCCCACTGCCAAAATCACCGGGGAAGCTGTGCAAAAGTAGATTTCTAAGTTATGCTTGACTTATGTCTATTGATTCGATTCTTGTCCAAATTGACGCGGAAATCGCAAGGCTCAAGCAGGTTCGCTCCCTGCTGGCCAACACCGGCGAAGTCGCCGTTAAGCTAACAGAGCGCAAAACCAAGAAGGCGCCGGCCAAGGTCAAGAAGGCCAAGAAGACCCGCGTGCTGAGCCCCGAAGCGCGGAAGCGGATTGCCGATGCGCAGCGCAAGCGGTGGGCCGCACAGAAGGCCAAGTCTTAATAGAAGGACGCTTGAGGAACCAATCTGGCTCACTTGCCACCGCTGTGGGCGGCTCGTACATGTTATCCAGGGGCCGCCGCCCACTCCTCAAAAAGGGAGCCCGCTAATTGTACCGCCGATTGCCCTGCTGGCTGTGGCCGGTCCGGTGGATGGCGATGCATACTCGTCGAGATTCGGATGTGGGGTTGGTGTGTCAAGATGTGGTCGGTCTCCCGATTGCCCGTGACTCCGCCGCGACCCATAGCGGATGCTGCAAACCAACTGCATTGGACATCCAGGTCTCTGACCGTCTGGTTANNCTAGACGCAGTTTCATCCCTCCGTGGGTCGGCAACGCCGGCGGACGACTGACACTGGCTGGAGTTTTTCGCAGCTTGTATTGACGCTCCCTTTCAATGCACCGACTTATTTCGACGCTCCTAGACGCTCAGCAGCAGCACAGCAGCGAGGGCCAGAGCCATGCCGGCAATCTGGCGGCGGGTGGGCCATTCGCGCAGCACCAGCGCGGCGAGCAGGATGGTTCCGGCGGGGTAGAGCGAACAGACCAGCGCGGCCACGTCGAGTCGTCCAAACCGGGTGGCCTGAAGATAGAACAGGTTGCCGACGGTGTCCAGCAATCCAGCCGCGATTCCCGTGAGCCAGAAGCCGCGCCATGGCCCCTTGGGCGGCATGGCCACAAGAACCAGGAGCATGGCCATAACACCGGCGGCGCGGGCTGAGGTCATGACCCACATCGTGCCGCCTGGGCTGGCCATTTTGAAGAGAATCAGCTGGGCGCCGAATCCAACTCCGGCGAGCGCGCCCAGCAGGAGCGCGGCTGGGGGCGTGGACATTTCCTTCTTGCCAGAGTCCTTCTTCGCGGGCGCGTGGGTAATGAGACCGATGGCGACGAGACCGAGCGCCAATCCCACGGCAGTCAACGGAGCGGGCAGGCCCTCGTGGAAGAGAGAAAAGAGGACGGGAACGAGGGCGGTGAGCAGGCCGGTGAGGGCCGCGGTGAGGCCCATGGCGCCCATGGCCAGCGCACGATAGAAAATGGCCAAGGCCAGTGAGCCCTCAAAGCCGCCCAAAGCCGCATAGAAGAGATAGTGAGAGCCGGGCAGGGCGAGGCGAATTCCCAGGCAGACGGCAAGAAGAACGATCAGGGAGAAGATGTGGCCGGAAGCGACCACCAGCAAGGCGGGGGCGCGGCGTGCGCCGACGCCGCCGACAAAATCGGAGCCGCCCCAACTGGCGGCCGACATCAAGCCAAGACCGGCCGCGGCGCCCGAAGAGTTCACAGGCTAGTGAGCATCCTGCGCATTGGGGTAATAGCCGGCTTTGTTGAAGACTTCGAGGCCGGGCCGGTCGACGCGCACTTCGATCTTGCGGTACTTGCCGTCGATGAACGGCTGGTGGCTGAGGTAGCCCAGCGTGTACTGGTTGCGAGCCTCTTCAGCGATTTTAGCGTAGCTTTTTTCGATGCCGTTGAGTTTCTGTTCGGAATCCAGCGTGCCGCCAGTGGCCACGGTGTAACCGTACAGGCGGTTGTCGTACATGGTGAAGGGCAGGTGGAAGCGGCTCACGTAGCCTTCGCCCCAAAGGGCGGAAGAGCCCACCGCTGTGCCATACACCGCGATCTTGTTGGTCTGAAGGTAGCGCACTACCTCCTTGTAGGTGGCCTTGCTGCCGGCTTCCTTGCCGTCGGAGATGACGTAGATAATGCGGCGGCGGCCCTTGGGGCGGGTGGACAGCTCTTTTGCAGCGGCCAGAATGGCGTCGTTCAGAGTGTGAATTTCCTTGGGGATGGTCATGAACGACCCACCGCCAGCCGAGCCGCCGGGTTGCAGGTTGGGGTCGACGCAGTTGCCGTTTTCGCGCACGTTGCAGCCGGCCAGAGGACCGCTGTTGACCGGCACAATCTCCTCAGTGCCGGCTGCCTTGGTCATGGAGAGGACAAAGGGCACGCGCGCACTCTGAGCGCCGGTGAAGCCGTGGGACTGATCTTGGGCGCCGTGGCTGTAGGAAAAGACCGCAACTTCGTCATAGGGAGTGAGCGCGCCCTGAATGGCGCCCAGGGAGTTGTTCACATTGGCCATGACGTCGGAGGTCAGGCTCTGGTCGACGACAAAAGCGATGGAGAGCGGGGCCGGGTCTACGGTGAACAGGCGCAACGGCTCGCGGGTGTCGTTCTCAAAGACCTTGAAATCGCGCCAGGTGAGTCCAGCGACTAGCTTTCCCTTCGAATCCTTGACGGTGACGGGAACTTCGACGAAGTTGACGTTGACGACAAATTTCGTAAGCGCCGAGATTCCTTCGGTGGGCAGGGGCAACTCAGGAGGCGTGGTCTGGAAGGTGTCCTTGCCCTGGGTTGAGGGCGCCAGGCTGCTGGGCGGCGCCTGATCGTCCGCAGGCGCGGTTGAAGAGGAACTGGGTCCCGTCGGCGTCACATCGCCGGCGCCCTTGCCGGGCGTAATCGGGGTGCCATCCGCGCCGGAGAACTTCGGCGGCGCCTGGGGCGTAGGAGCATCCGGCACCGCGGGTTGCTGCTGTTGGGCCAGAGCCGCCGGACACACAATCAGGCCCAGGTTCAGAATTGCCGCCAGCGAGTATGCCGTCAAACCAAGCTTCACAGGTATTCTCCAGTGGTCAGTTTTCAGTGGTCAGTCAAAAACGATCCCTGAATCCTGATGAATGCGCCGCTTCCGGTGATCGGAATTCAGTGGCTCGCGACAACTGTCAACCGACCCCTGAAAACTGACAAACTGACGAAAAACCGGACAGCAGTGCTGCATTCGTCAGAGTATCAGACGCGCCAGCGCCGCGATGTATAAGACGAGCCAGAACCGCGCAGGTTGCCGGCCAGCCCTGAAAGAGTTCAGGTATGCTTTCTTCGAGGTCCGAATTCCGTCTAAATGACCAGCATGTATTCCCCAATGAGAATAGGCCTGGGAGTTTCCGCTTTACTGCTTGGCTTGCCGGCGTTTTCCGCGGCGGGATGGTCCCAGCTTGCTCCCTCGCCGGACGCGCCCCCCGTAAGCACTGCGCCGGCGCCATCGCCCGAGGAAGAATCGGTGGCTACGTTCAAGCTCCAGGTCAACCTGGTGGACGTGTTTTTTACCGTCAAAGCCAAGGACGGGACGCTGGTTCCGCATCTGACCAAGGACGATTGCACCGTTACAGAGGACAAGGCGCCGCAGAAGCTCAAAAGCTTTGTAGCGGAAACCCAACTGCCGATTACGCTGGGCATTTTGCTGGATACTTCCGGCAGCCAGTATCGGGTGTTGCCGCTGGAGCAGGATGTGGGCGGCCAGTTTCTGCAACGTGTGCTGAGGCAGAAGGACGAAGCATTTCTTCTCTCGTTCGATGTGGACGTGGACCTGATGCAGGACTACACCAACAGCGCCCGGCTGTTGACGAGAGCCTTGAACAAAGCGGAGATCAACACCGCGGGGGGCAACGGAGCGGCTGGCATTCCGGGGGCCGGCGGGGGAACCGTTCCCACCATCGGAGCGCCGAAGGGAACGGTGCTCTACGACGCGGTCTACTTGGCGTCGAATGAAAAGCTGAACCAGGAGTCGGGCCGCAAGGCGATGATCCTGCTCACCGACGGCGAGGATGAGGGCAGCAACCACAAGATTCAGGATGCGATTGCGGCGGCGCAAAGGTCGAACGTCCTGGTCTACGTCATCCTGATCGCCGACCATGGCTTCTACGGAGGTTTTGGGTATAGCGGCTTCTCGGCCATGTCCAGGCTGACCCAGGAGACTGGTGGACGGCTGATCGACGTGGGCAACAACGGCAAGAAGCTCGAAGCAGCCTTCCAGCAGATTGAAGACGAGTTGCGCACCGAGTATGTGGCCAGCTATACGCCCAGCAACACCAAGCTGGACGGAAGCTTCAGGAAGCTCGGGGTGGAATGCCGCGGAGATGGAATGAAAGTGCAGGTTCGCAAGGGGTATTACGCCACTCCGCCGCAGAATTAGCCTGGATGAATATCAATCTTGCAGAATTTAACGGTCGCCCGGCGCAAAATGGTTCATAGTCGTCCACCGGCTTCGCCGACCCACTGGGGATGAAACTGCGTCGAGCGGTGCCGCCGCTAACTTGCCAACTTGCCATCCCCGCTTCAGCGGGG
>PLFY01000133.1:0-1998 GCA_003138365.1 Acidobacteriaceae bacterium | reverse complement strand
CCCCCCCCCCCCCCCCCCCCCCCACGCCCGGGGGCTTACCTTTAACTCTGAAACCCTGAGCTTATTGGAGAACAACCGAAGCAGAATCAATGGATTGCGCCGGAAAGCCATGCAGAGGAACGCTACCCATCGTATCGCTATGTGAGAATTTTAGCCTGCTTGCCCGGTTATTCTTCGGCGTCGCAGGCTCCGATTGCCAGAGCAAGATTGAAATTCATCCTCGGCAAAACCGGCTACAGCAGGATTGCCGACCCGGCCAATGAAGTGCTGATCTCCGCCATCGTTTCCTGGGAGATCTCGATCAAGATAAATTTCGGGGAAGATGCCGCCGCATGTCTTGGTGACGGACTTTCTCCTGGTTCTCCGCAAGGAGGCGTTCACCTTTCTTGAGATTCATCCGCTTCACGCCATCCGCTCAGGGATGTTGCCGTTTCATCACCGCGATCCCTTCGACCGTCTCTTGGCAGCGCAATCCCTGGAACTGGGTGTGCCGCTGACCAGCATCGATACGATCTTCGACCGCTATGGGGTCGAGCGCATCTGGTAATGCGTCCGATCAGCTCCCCGGCTCATTGAGGTAGATCTCCACATAGTCCAGATAGTTCTGGGCGTATTCGAGGATGAGGGCGCGGTCTTTATCGCCCAGTTCGCGGCGCAGCTTGGCGGGGACGCCGGCCCACAGCGTTTTGGGCGCGACAACCGTGTGCTCGGGCAGAACTGCGCCGGCGGCGATGATGGAGCCCTCGCCGATGCGGCAGTTGTTGAGGATCGTGACGCCCATGCCGATGAGGACGGCGTCCTCGACCACGCAGCCGTGGACGGTGGCGTTGTGGCCGATGGTGACCCAGTCGCCGACGATCACCGGGTAAAGGTTGCGCTGGCCGTGGAGGACGGCGCAGTCCTGGACGTTGGAATTGGCGCCGACGCGGATGGAGTGGACGTCGCCGCGCAGGACGGCGTTCATCCAGACTGAAGAATGTTCGCCGAGGGTGACATCGCCGATGAGTTGGGCGGAGAGATCGACGTAGCAACTGGCGGGGATCTGGGGCAAGCGGCCCTGGTAGCTGCGGATCATGATTTCCAGGCCTCCAGGGGAAGTTTATTGCATTTGGCCGGCACTGCCGGTGGCGGGAAGGCCGGTTCGATGCGGTCGGGCAGTTCCCAGGTTGCTCCGGCAAAGACCCCAAAAGTAGGCCGAAAGCCGCGCCTGGAAGCCATATCGATCCAAATTCGACCGAATCAAAAGGGATTTGTCCAGAAAGTTTCCTCGGGGGTGACTCTAACTTCAAAATTGCCGGTATCATAGAAGAAGCCCCATGGCACGTTTGGAGGTGGGATTTTTTGGCAGAGGTTCGCGTACAAGAAGGCGAGCCGCTCGAAAATGCGCTGCGCCGGTTCAAGCGGAAGGTCCAGCAGGAGGACATCATCAAGGAAGTCAAGCGTCACTCCTACTACCTGAAACCCGGTGAGAAGCGTCGCGTCAAGGCAGCTTTGGCGCGCAAGCGGAATCGCAAGAAGGCTCGTAAAGAGGCTGACTAGTTATGTAACCCTTCGTAACACGCGCCGCCCCGGCAACTCTCGCTGAAGATAGGTGAAAGTTAGCCGATAGTCCAGACAAGCTCGGGGCGGCACGTTGCGATTCTAGTTTTAGGCTTTATCGTTCTGTTTTCGGGTAGCGTGGTAATGTTATTCATGTCTTCCGGTTCGCCGAGGAGACATTGAATTAAATTAGCCGCTTCATTCATTGCGGCCCGGGCCCCTTGTTGTGGAAAGAAGTACGATCACAGGGAAACGGGACCGGCAAGTTTTTCTTGAGTCATGGCCGATTCGGGATAGTTCCCTGTTTAGAGGGAAGCCGGCCATGGATTTTATCGACAGAGTATTGAAGTGCAACGATTGCGGCGCCGAGTTCGTGTTCACGGCCGGCGAACAGTTATTCTTCCACGACAAGCAGTTTACCAACGACCCCAAGCACTGCAAGCAGTGCAAGGCGAAGCG
>PLFY01000074.1:7603-14490 GCA_003138365.1 Acidobacteriaceae bacterium | reverse complement strand
GGCAGAAGGAGACGATCCTTGACAGAACTCCTCGATTCGGGCGATATTTGAAGGTTGGTTAGTTCTATACCGTTTCGTGAAGAGTATCTGAGAGAGCGCGAACGGGTGACTGAATGCTGCTGAAGAAGTCAGGGGCAAGTGCCGTTTCGGCGACTGGGTCCTGCATTCAGAGTGGCAGCGGTCCGATTATTGCCATGTTCTCTCAGTATTTTCTTGTCAATATCTGGACTTCTCTCTTTCTGAAAAAGCATCCATCTCACGAAGCACTTGTATCCATGGGCGCCTGTTGATCGTTCATCGGNNTGGATGTGCGTCAACGCTGCCCGCATAGGATTCGCATCCTGTGGCCTTTGTGGCCACGCACTCTGTAGCGGCGCTGGAACCTTGTTGATCCGAGGTCCGGGGCCACCGTGCTTTGTGTGCTGCAGTTGGGTTCCATCCTTGCTTCTTTCGCAGATCGATATCATCCGGTGCGCAAGCTCCGCGCTTGCAGAGAAAACACGCGTGAGCCTTGTCGCGAGTTTCCTGATGCGATGTGCCCGCAGCCGGTGCGAAGGGGAAAGATATGGGATCGACCCAGGTGGTGATCATCGGTGGAGGCGCGACAGGCGCGGGCATTCTTTGGGATTTAAGTTTGCGCGGCATCTCGGCGACCCTGTTGGAACAGGGAGACATTGCCAATGGCGCTAGCGGCCGCTGCCACGGTTTGCTGCACTCCGGCGGCCGTTACGTGGTCAAAGATCCTGAAACTGCCCGCGATTGCGTAGCGGAGAATCGCATCGTCAAGACGATTGCGCCGCATTGCGTTGACGACGCCGGAGGACTCTTCCTGCTGTGCCCCCACGACGATCCGGCATTCTTTGAACAGTGGTGGCGCGCCGCTGGAGATGCCGGCATCCGCAGCCGCTGGCTCAGTGGGGAAGAGGCTCGCGAGCTGGAACCAAGCCTGGCAACGGACATTCTTGGCGCATTCACCTGCCCGGATGCGCACGTGGATGTCTTCCGACTGGTGCTTGCAAACATGCAGGCTGCTGTGGCCCGCGGTGGGCAGTTTCACACTTACAGCAAGGTGAATTCCATTCACGTCGCCAGCGGGCGCGTGCGCGGCGTGCGTTATTGCGATACACGCACCGGTGAGGAACACGAGATTTCGTGCGAGATGGTCATCAACGCCGCGGGAGGTTGGGCGGAGAGCGTTGCCGCCCTGGCCGGTGTCGAGGTTCCCATACACTGCGACAAGGGCACGCTGCTGGTGCTCAACGATCGGCCGAGCAGCCGGGTGATCAACCGCTGCCGCAAGGCCGGCGACGGCGACATCCTGGTGCCCGCAGGCCCAGTGTCCGTCCTTGGCACAAGTTCGATGCCCGTGCCCGGCCCGGAGGGACTCACCGCGTCTTCCAGGGAGATCGACGCTCTGATGCAATTGGGCATTGAGTTGATTCCTGGACTTGTCAACGCGCGCATTCTCCGCATCTTCTGCGGCGTTCGATCTCTCTATAACCTTAAGCAAGAGGGCGGCGCCGCAGGCCGCGAGATCAGCCGGGGCTTTGCCGTGTTCGATCACGAGACCCTGGACGGCGTCGGCGGCTTTGTATCGATAGTGGGTGGCAAGCTCACGACGTACCGCCTGATGGCCGCCCATGTTTGCGACTGCGTATCGAAAAAACTTGGGATCGATTCGGAATGTACCACCGCCAAGGTCCTGCTGCGGCCTGCTATCGATCGCAAGACTCATCGACGCGCAATTCAGATGCTGCCGCAGCCGGTTGCCGAGAGGATTGAGCGCCGCCTCGGTCCTGAAGTCGATCGAGTGCTCGATTCAATCGAGGCGCAGCCTGAGCTGGCCGAGCTGGTCTGCGAATGCGAACTTGTCACTCGCGCCGAGTTGGAATATGTTCTTGGCAAATCCACGCCACTCCCAGCTCACACCATTGGCGACGTTGGCCGGCGCACGCGTCTTGGGTTTGGACCGTGCCAGGGAACCTTCTGCGGCTACAGGGCGATGCTGGCGGGCTTTCAGACGCATCACTGGTCGGCATCGCAGGCCGCTGCTGAATTTTCCTCCTTTCTTCATGAGCGCTGGAAAGGGCAGGCCTTCATCCACCAGGGTCAACAGGTGGAGCAACTCAGCCTGAGCCATGATCTCTACGGCGCGGACGGGCCGATCTGTGCAGATTCTGGAGAGGAAGATGGAAAGTAACCGCTACGACGTTGTGGTTGTCGGCGCAGGGCTTTCCGGCCTTACCGCGGCTGGGACGGCCGTACGCGAGAACCAGCGAGTTGCGCTGGTTGCGAACGGGCCGGGATCCTTTGTACTGGGTTCCGGATGCCTGGAGACGCAGGACATGCTTCGATCAGGTACTGCGCCCGAGCGCAACGAGGCCATTGCGTTCTTTTGCGAGATGGCGCGGCTTGCGGACTGCCCGTTCGATGGAGATATCGCCGGCGGGCGCTATCTGCCGACCATCCTTGGCGGTTTCAAGAGCGTTGCGCTTGCGCCTCGCCTGCTGTGGAACGCCGAGCCTCGCGATGGAGCCTCGACCGCGATCGTCGGCATTCGAGGACTGTCGGACTTCGACGAAAACTTCATGGCCGAGCGCATGAATGAACGGGCGCGCACGATTGGTTTCGCTTGCACATACGCGGCGCGGCAAATATCTCTGGCGAGTGATTGCGGAATCCCGGTGACAACGCTGCGCATCGCAAAGCGCTTCGATTGCGATCCGGAATTCCGCTCCGAACTCAGGGACGCCTTGCGTCTGGCGGCGCAAGGATTTGAGCGCATCCTTGTGCCCAGCATGTTGGGACTGCATTGCTCCGAGACGCTAATTGCCCAATTCGAGCGCGAGCTCGGTTGCGCACTGGGCGAGATGCCTACTCTGCCGCCGTCCATTCCCGGCCTGCGACTGTCTCATCGCCTGTGGCGCTATCTTCACAGGATGGGCGTGGAACTGTTTCAAGGATTCCCGGTGCAGAAGTTGGAGATTCACGAAGGGTCATGCACAGGGGTGCATGTTGCCAGTCTGGGTCACCCTTTGATTCTGCGCGGCGAGAGTGTGGTGTTGGCCGCGGGCCGGCACTCTGCTGATCTTCTGGGCGAGGCCTGCGTGGAACTCGATCCGCAGATGCGCCCGCTCACTCCGGGCGGCTCGGCTATGGCCTGGAATCTCTTCGCGGCCGGGGCGCTGGCGCACAACGGCGCCTGCAACGGCGAAGATGCCATGGAGATTCTCACAGGCTACTGGGCAGCGAAATTCGCAGCCGCTGCAAGGGGAAGCTATGCGGCCAGATGACTTCGCAATCGACAACTGCCTGAAGTGTGCCGTGTGCAACGACGCGTGCCCGGTGTTCGGTGTTCATCCGCGGTATCCCGGTCCCAAGCACCTCGGCCCGGAGCTGGAGCGCTTGCGCCGCGAAGGCGTTGCTACGGATACAGAGTGGCTGGAATACTGCCTGGGATGTCACCGATGCGATCTCGCGTGTCCCCATCAGGTGAGCGTCTCAGAGATGATTGCGCGCGCCAAGGCGAAACACCGCAAGCCGCTTGCTCGAAGCTTGCGGGACTGGTGGTTTGCGCGTCCCGGTCTGCTGGGGATGCTGGCCACCATTCTGCCCGCCCTTTCCAACTTCGCACTTTCCATGAGACCGGCCCGCTTTCTGATGTCAAGGCTGATGCGGATTGCGCCCCGGCGCAAATTCCCGGCGTATACACGGCCGAATCTGCATTCGCCCGCAAAGGAAACGACCAGCGGAGATCGAATGCGTGTGGTGTTCTTTCCCGGCTGCTTCATCCGGTTTAACCGGCCAGAGCTAGGCCGTAAAGTGATCGATCTTCTGGAACGGAACGGCTTTGCCGTGGAGGTTGCCAGAACGGATTGCTGCGGAGTGCCGGCAACGGCCAACGGCGATGAGGCCAAGGCGCGCTCCCTGGCGCGGGCCAACGTGCGCAGCCTGATTGATCATGTGAATGCGGGAATGCGCGTCGTGACCGCCTGCTCGAGCTGCGGTTTCATGCTCAAGACAGGGTTCGGCGGCCTGCTCGATGACGACAAGGAGTTCGCGGACGCGGCGCGGCAAATTGGCGCCAGTACGCTTGACATCGGGGAGTTGCTGATGGCGCAGTCGGATGCGGGAAAGCTCAATACCACCTTTCAGCCAACCAATCTGCGCCTCGCTTACCACGCACCGTGCCATCAGAAGGCACAGGGCATCGGACGCCCGTGGTATCACCTGCTCGGTAAGATTCCAGGTGTGGCAATTGAAGATATTGATGCTGGATGTTGCGGCATGTCGGGCACGTATGGCTTCAAGCAGGAAAAGTACAACGTCTCGATGGCCATCGGCCAGCAACTGTTCGATCGCATCAGCGCTTCGCAGCCGCAGATGGTCGCCACTGAGTGCGCCACCTGCCAGATGCAGATTGAGCATGGGACTACTTTCAAAGCCATTCATCCCGTGGAAGTGATGTTGCAGGCCTATGACGGGCGACCGCTCTGAAAGCTGCAAGGCGCCCTGCACGATGCAAGAAGGTCTACAGAAATTGTGAAAATGCCTCAGGGTTGGATGTGCAGCGGCGTGGCCTTTGCAGTCGGCATGGGGACGTTCAGAATCTTTGCCACGGTGGGCGCAATCTGCCTCATGTCGATCACCCCGAGATCCCGATGATGAGCAATTCCAACCCCCGCCATAAAGAAAGAAGCGCGCATCTCGGGGAACTCCGGCGAGAATCCATGCGAACCCCGCGTGCCCGGAATCGGACTGATCATGCTGCCCGTCAGGCCGCCGCCGAACAGATAGTAGCCCTGTTTCAGAACCACGACAAAGGCCGCGCCGGGGAAACCGCCGCGCGTTTTCATTGCGTCGCGATCCAGAATTTCTTGAATACCATTGTTTTGATCCGCCGCCAGCTTCGTTAAGAGCTCGCGCACCTGCTGCTCGGTCTGATGATCGTTCGCATCGTGCAGGATAATGGCGGCCATGCCGCCGGCTGACCACGGCATTGCCTTCCACGCGCCGATCGTGGGCGAGTGGGTCTCCGGGTCGACCGCCGTCTGGATCAGCCCCGCCTGCACGAAGGGGATGTTGAGGTTAACCGCGTGCGTGAGGGTGAGGAATCCATGATCGGAGACGACCAGCACAACCGTTGAGGGATCGCTGCTGAGCGCCGCATTCGCCAGTCGCTCCACCATCCCGTCGATGGCTTCAATGTCCTGGTTGGCTTCCGCACTGAAGGGACCGTGCGCGTGCTGGGCGTCATCGAGCGAACTCAGGTGAATGGTCATAAACGACGGCTTCTGCCTGCGCAGAATCTCGATGGAATAGCGCGTTTTGGTCTCATCGCCGGCGATGGTCGTGTCGTTCCCCATCATGTACTCGCCGGCCACAGGCTCCAATTGCTTGAGCAGCGTGTCCGGGCGCGAGATTGCGGCCATCAAGTTCCGATCGGACGGATTCCAAGCTCCTGAAGGGCTGNNGTAAACCGCCGTTGTGCGCAACCTGCCACAGCGTCGGAACCTGGATCTCCGCAGCGTACCATTTCCAGGCTCCTGAAAAGCGATGATCGGGGTCGAACAGGACGTTGTTATAGATGCCATGCTCGGCGGGCGTGACGCCGGTTACGAGCGTGGTGTGGCTGGGATACGTAACGGTTGGCCAAACTCCAACCACGCCCTCGGCATACACTCCATCGCGAACCAGACTGCGGAGGTAGGGTAACTTCAAGCCCCGTGCGTCGGCCTCCAAAACGTACTCCGGCTTCAATCCATCGATGGAAATCATCAAAACGGGAGCAGCCACGGCCGGCCGGAATGCACCGGCCATCATCAAAAGCAAGGGCAGCAACTGAAGACTGAAAAACCGGCGAGACATGGACCTCATGAGCAATCCTCCTGAGCGGTGATCGGACTCCGCCAGCACAGCTCAAACATGAGCGACAGCCCCCGCTGGTGTCGTCTTGGCCGGAACATTCATCTTGCATTTTCGGCCACGTGGAAATATAGCACCTGCCGGCTTGCCCGCGATTCTTTTTTGCGTTCGGCGGAAGGCCAACGTCGTTGGCGTGCTCCCCACTGCTGAATGAGCCGGGGGTTGCTGAAGTTGATTCCATGATGAACGAGGTACGGTAAGCTGACCGACACGGGTGGGGATGGGTTGAAGACGCGGATAATCGGAGGTGTGGACAGCGCGCGCAATCTTCCGCTCTTGAAGGACTACCAGGCATATCTGCGTGTAGAGAAGGGGCTGCGCCCGCTCACCTGTGAGGCCTACGACGGCGATTTGAAGACATTTGCCGAGTTTATCGATGGCCGGCACGGTGTGTTGTTGACGGCGGCGCAACAGGATGTGGCTGCGTTTCTTGAGCACTTGCGGGGACACGGCATCGACTCGCGTTCATCGGCGCGCAAGTTGAGCTGCCTGCGCGGTTTTTACAAGTGGCTGCTGCTGGATCGCCGCATCCATCACGACCCAACCGTGAATATTGAATCGCCCAAGGCTTGGAAGGTACTGCCGAAATCGCTGGCCGAGCCGGAAGTGGTGGAGATGCTGGAGCGGGCCAGCATGGCCGCATCGCATCCGCAGGCTCTTGCCACGGCGCTCAGAGACAGTGCAATTATGGAGCTGCTTTACGCAGGTGGGCTGCGCGTCTCTGAGGTCACGGCGCTCTCCACCAGCGATCTTGCGCTGGATTCCGGCCACGCGAAGGTGCGCGGCAAGGGCGACAAGGAGCGCATTGTGCCGCTGGGGCGCACCGCCCTGGAGGCGCTGGAGACGTATTTGCGCGAAGGCCGTCCGCACCTGGCACGCATCAGCTCGGCACGGAATGGGAACACTGCGCGCCAGGATGCTACCCGGCTTTTTCTCTCGATGCGCGGCATGCCGCTGACGCG
>PLFY01000074.1:0-7552 GCA_003138365.1 Acidobacteriaceae bacterium | reverse complement strand
GGTCGAGGGGTCTTCGGGCTTACGTCCTGATATGGACGGTGGTTTGCATCTTGTATCGCGGACGAATTCGAGCGGGGATTCGTCATGAGCGAGCCGGCAATTGCAGTTCCGTTGGATTCGCTGGTAGCCGACTATCTGCGCGTGCTGGCCAATGAACGAGGCGCTTCGGCGCATACGCTGCGTGCTTACCGGCGCGAATTGAATAGCTTTGCGGTCTTTGTCGCCGAGAGGTACGGCGAAGACCAGACCGTGGACCGCATCGAGCACACGCATATCCGCATCTACCTCGGTACGCTGTACGACCGAGGGCTCTCAAAGGCNNTCGGCGGCGCGGGCGCTGGCGGCCATTCGCAGCTGGTTCAAGTGGCTCGCTCGCGCAGGACACCTCGATCAGAATGCGGCTTCACTTGTGTCCACGCCGCGATTGCCCAAGCACCTGCCGCGCGTACCCTCGATTGAACAGATGAACCGGGTGGTGGACTCCGTAGGCGAAGATGCCGCCACCTGGCCGGCGCGGGACCGGGCCATTCTCGAGATGCTGTATGGATGCGGCATTCGCAACGCGGAGTTGACAGGTCTGAATCTCGACGACATTCACTGGGCCAACGAGGCAGTGCTGGTGCGCGGCAAGGGCCAAAAGCAGCGCTATGTGCCGCTGGGCGACGCGGCGGCACAGGCGCTGCGAGCCTATCTCGGCGAGCGATCGGCGCGGTTGGCCGCGGTTGGCAAGGCAAAGCAAGCGGCGACGCCAGCGTTGTTCGTCAATTTCCAGTTGCGCGGGCTGGGGAAGGTCGGCGGCCAGGCGCGACTCACCACGCGCAGTGTGGGCCGCATCGTCAAGCGAATTGCTGTTCTGCGCGGACTCTCCGCCGACGTGCATCCGCACACGCTTCGCCACGCCTTTGGCACGCATCTTCTTGAGGAAGGCGCCGACCTGCGCGCCATCCAGGAGCTTCTGGGCCACGAGCGGCTTTCGACGACGCAGCGGTACACACAGCTAACTACTGCTCAGTTGACGCAGGTCTATGACAGAACCCATCCGCGGGCGCGGTAAAGCGCCAACCCTCGTCCGTGATAACATTGTTACTACGTGAAGGATGGTATGCTGACCTCGATTCGGCGTCTGGGAAACTCGCAGGGTGTTTTGATTCCAAAGCCGCTGCTGCAGCAACTGGGGCTGGTGGACCAGGCTGAGATGCGGGTGGAAGGCGATGCGCTGGTATTGCGAAGGCCCAAGGCTGCGCCGCGCACTGGCTGGGCCGAGGCAAGCGGAGAACTGGCAGCGACTGGCGACGATGCTCTGGTGCTTCCAGAGTTTGCAAATGAAGGCGATGCGGCGCTGACGTGGTGAAGCGTGGCGAGGTTTGGCTGGTGAATCTCGATCCCACAGTTGGCAGCCAGATTCAGAAGACTCGTCCATGTGTGGTGATCTCTCCACCGGAGATGCACGATTATTTGCGCACAGCGATTGTGGCGCCGATGACCACGGGAAGTCATCCGGCGCCCTTCCGCATTGCCGTCCGGCACGGCGGTAAGCAGGGCCTCATTTTGCTCGATCAGATTCGCACGATCGACAAGTCCCGCTTGGTGAAACGCGCTGGAGTCATAACCCCGACGGCCCTGAGTTCTACTCTGGCTGCGCTGGCCGAAATCTTCGCCGAGTAGCCCGTTCTCCACGTGAAGGACACGGAGCCGCTTGTGAGAAGGAGATAGCGGCGTCAAGCTCTTTGCTGAACGAGACGGCCTGCTCTCTCTTGAACTCCTCGCTGAATATTCCCTTTCGAATGAGGTACTTCTCCATATTCAGGATCGGGTCGACGGGGTTCTGGGAATCGGTCTGGCATTCAATGAGCGTGGGTCCACTGCCCATGCGGGCGTGGGTGATGGCTTCACAGGCTACGCGATAGACGGCCACCACGTCGTTGCCGTCCACCGTGATGGCGGGAAGGCCATGCGCCTTTGTTTTCAGGGGGATGTGGTTCCAGGAGAGAAAGATCATGGGCAAGTTGCGGAGGCCGGCGAAGCGCAATGCTTTTTGCCAGGGACCGAGGGACGTGGATTTGCTGGAGAGGGCTACAGCTATCTTGTTGTTGCTGGTGAGCTTATCGATCATGGCTGTGTCGGTGGCGATTTTGAGCTGGGCGGCTGTAGAGGACGGTGGGGCGAAGGGATTGAAGAGCGCGCGGAACAGCGTCTTGAGCTGCAAATCCTTGACAAAAAATGGGATGAGGTCGCCGGGATGGGGAAAGATGGTGTCTTCGGGGAGGAGGTCGATAGTCACGCCGACAACCGCCGCTTCCTGACCCCATGGGGCATTCTGGGCGACCAAGCTGTGGCCGATTAACTTGTTTTGTTTGAAAAGGATGCGGATGCGCTCCTGGATCATGCGACATTTGAGCGTGGTGACGTAAAGCTGCAAGAGCTTNNTTTGTTTTGGGCGTCATTAAATGGGGGCCTCACCGTAATTGGGATTGTAAATGGGGCAAGGAAGAAAAATCGGGCTCTGGTGGCGATTGATCTTCGCTGGCATTGCTGGCCCGAAAGTTGGATTTGAACCGGAAGCGGAAACTTGTTAGTATGAACGCAGAGATGGTCCGCGCTTCCCAAAGCCGCTCTTGTTGTTGCCTGTCGAACATCTTCGACGGGTGTACGAACTAGTCTCTGATCTCCCAGCACAATTGATCAAGAAGACACACCCGTAGCTGAATAGCCGGGTTTGTCTCCCCTTGTCTCCGGCATTCAGCCTCCAATTTCCAAGTGAGGTCACATGCCGGTTGCTGAAAGCGAATCACCTTCATCCACGTCCCCTGCGAACGCTGCCTCAGGGCGGCGGCTGAGCCACTTGCGCCTGCTCGAAGCGGAGAGCCTGCACATTCTGCGCGAAGTGGCTTCAGAGTTTGAGAGGCCGGTGATGCTGTACTCGATCGGCAAGGATTCCTCGGTGATGTTGCGGCTTGCACAGAAGGCCTTTTATCCGGGGCCAATTCCGTTTCCCCTTTTGCATGTGGACACTGGATTCAAGTTTGCAGAGATGATTGCCTTTCGCGATGAGATGGCTCGCTCTGTTGGCGCGGAGCTGCTGGTGTGGCGCAATGAAGGCGCCATTGCGGCGGGAACGAATCCAATTGCGCTGGACACCAAGCGCTGCTGCGGGCTGCTGAAGACGCAGGCCTTGCTGGATGCTCTCAGGCACTACAACTTCGATGCGGCGTTTGGCGGCGCTCGGCGCGACGAAGAGAAGTCGCGCGCCAAGGAGCGGATCTACTCCTTCCGCGACGGGGCGGGACAATGGGATCCGAAAAATCAGCGGCCCGAGTTGTGGAGTCTGTACAACGCGCGGATTCATCCGGGCGAAAGCATTCGTGTGTTCCCGCTGTCGAACTGGACGGAGATGGACGTTTGGCAATACATCCACGAGGAGAATATTCCNNAAATCGCGGCTACGTTCGCTGGGGTGCAGCCCTTGCACCGGGGCCATTCGCTCGGACGCAGAGACGATCCCCGAGATCATTGCCGAGCTTATTTCGTTTCGCTCATCGGAGCGGGCCAACAGAGCGATCGACCACGACCAGGAAGGGTCGATGGAATTAAAGAAGCGGGAGGGCTACTTCTAAATGGCCGCTTCGACGATTTCCAATTTAGCGACTCCCGGTTTTTCGATTGATGAATTCCTGCAGCAGGAGCGCGAGAAGGATCTTCTGCGTTTTTCAACGGCGGGCAGTGTGGACGATGGAAAGTCCACGCTCATTGGGCGGCTGCTTTACGACACGCAATCTGTCTATGAAGACCAGGTGCGCTCGATCGAAGGGAAGGGAACCACGGCTCCGGGGCAGATCGATTTCGCGCTGTTGACCGACGGTCTGCGCGCGGAACGCGAACAGGGCATCACAATCGATGTAGCCTATCGCTACTTTTCGACGGCGCGGCGGAAGTTCATTATCGCGGATACGCCTGGCCATGAGCAGTACACGCGCAACATGGCGACGGGAGCTTCGACCGCGGATGCGGCGGTGGTGCTGATCGACGCAGCCAAGGGCGTGCTGGTGCAGTCGCGGCGGCACGCTTATATCGCGTCGTTGCTGCGGGTGCGGCACGTTCTGGTTGCGGTGAACAAGATGGACCTGATTGGCTATGACGAGGCGGCCTTTCGCGCGATCGAACGGGACTTCAGCCTGGTGCTGGAGCAGATCGCAGCCGATACGGGTAATCCAGTAGAGGCGATTTTTGTTCCGGTGAGCGCACTGGTGGGGGACAACATCGTGCATAAGACGGATGCGATGCCCTGGTACGGCGGACCCTCGCTGCTTGAATTGCTTGAGTCGGCGCCGACGTCGCTGGACACACGCACAGCTCCGTTTCGCTTTCCGGTGCAACGAGTTCTCAGGCCGGATCATACGTTTCGCGGCTTTGCCGGGCAGATTGCTTCAGGCACGGTTCGTCCGGGCGACAGGATTACGGTGCTTCCTTCCGGCAGGAGCGCGGAGATTGAACGCATCGTGACGTGGGACGGAGACCTTGCCGAGGCGTATGCGCCGCGGTCGGTCACGCTGGTGCTGAATGAGGAAGTCGACATCAGCCGCGGCGATCTGATTGTCTCCGCGGGCAGCCCTGCAACGGTGGCGAAGCGGGTGAAAGCTGCACTGGTGTGGATGGATCAGCGGCCGCTTGAGCGGAACCGCCGTTATCTGCTGAAGCACACAAGCCATACGGCGCCCGCATTTGTTTCTTCGATCGAACATCGTACGGATATCGGCAATTTATCGCGCGAGCCGGCAGAGACGCTGGAGATGAATGGCATTGGCGTCGTGAATATTACGTTGCTGCGGCCGATGGCCCTGGATCTCTACCGGGAGAATCGCTCGACCGGAGCCTTTATCCTGATCGATCCCGAGACCAACGGCACGGTTGCCGCAGGCATGGTTACGGCGATATCGGACCACCGTGTAACTGGCACAGGCCTTTCTGGCCCGGTGACAGCCAGGGAGAGAGCCGCGCGATGGGGCCATCGCGGCGGTGTTCTGGAATTGAATGGGCCGGCTGAAGTGATCGATCAGATCGAACGGTCGCTGTTTTTGCATGGAGTGATCACGGTGCGTGTTGAAGCCGCGGATGCATCCTTTGGAGCGGATACGGCGGTGCTTGACTTGTTGGAGAAGTCGGTTGCTGAATCAGGCCTGGTGGCGCTGGCAGTTACTCCGACTGACGGTGACACTCTGAAGGCGCGCGCGAAGAACGAGCAGATCACGCTGGACGCATACGACTCAGTCAGGGCCGTCTCCGGCATTAACGAACTGTTGGAGCGAGCGGGCATTGTTATTTCGCATGGGAACCTGGATTGGGAGATCTAGGTCGGGACGGAGGCGTTCGATGAGTGTTGCAGAGATCAATTCGCAGGTGGAATCCAAGCTGGATGCGGTGCGCGCGACGCTTGCGCGGGAAGTTACAGGCGCGGGAGATGTATGCCTGACGTGCAGCTTTCAGGCAGAGGATGTGCTGCTGACAAAGCTGGCGCTGGAGTTGGATGCGAAGATACCGATTCTGTTTCTCGACACGGGCTACCACTTTGCGGAGACCTATGCGTATCGGGACCGCATTGTACAGGAGTGGCAACTGAACCTCATCAATCTGCTGCCGGAAAAAACTGTCGCAGCGCAGGAGGCAGAGCATGGGCTGCTGTATCAATCCGCGCCTGACCAATGCTGCAAACTGCGCAAGGTCGAGCCGCTGTTCAAGGCGGTAGCTGAGTATCGCGTGTGGCTGACAGGGCTGCGGAGGGAGCAGGCGCGGAGCAGGACGGGGCTTGAAGAATCGGCGCTGTTCGCGCTTCCAGGCGGGAAACGGGTGTTGAAGCTTGCGCCGCTGGCTGCGTGGACGACGCGGGATGTGTGGTACGCCTGCGAACAATTGTCGATTCCGCTGTTGCCGCTTTATGCGCGCGGGTACGCTTCAATCGGCTGCGAGCCATGTACTTCGCTTCCACTGGATGCGAACGATCCGCGGTCGGGACGTTGGGCCGGCCGCAAGGTTGAGTGCGGAATTCACATTGAAGCGGCGCCGGCGGTTTAAGACAGGCGCCGATGAATTGAAGGGGTTGGAATGCCGTATTTCATTGGATTTGTCATTGCACTGTTCATCGCGCTGACCGGGGTTGGCGCGGGTACTATTACAGTGCCGGTTTTGATTCTTTTTCTCGGAGTGCCCGCGCCTGTGGCCGTGGGAATCGGTCTGATGTTTGCGACGGCAGTCAAACTGATTCTGGTGCCAGCGCAAATCGTGCGCCGCAATGTGGCGTGGCGGACCCTTGCGTATATGCTTGCGGGCGGTGTGCCGGGAGTGATCGTCGGGTCGCTTTTCTTGAAGCATCTTGTGACTGTTGGATCGCAGAACCTGCTGAACGCGCTGCTGGGGGCAATTCTTGTGACTACGGCGAGCTGGCAACTGTTCTATTCGTTCCGCGAGAAGAGGCAGAAGGAAGACGCTCAAGATCGCAGCCCTTTGCTTGGCTGGCTGATGTTGCCGGTGGGCGCGGAGGTGGGGTTTTCTTCGGCCGGGGCGGGGGCTCTGGGCAGCGCCGCACTGTTGAGCCTTACTCCTCTGCTGCCCGCTCAGGTGGTGGGCACGGATATCGCATTCGGATTCATTGTGTCGCTGATCGGCAGCGGCGCACATTGGTTCTCGCACGCATCGAATACGGAGTTGCTGCTGCAACTGATCGGCGGAGGTATTGCCGGAGCGGTTACCGGAACGATCTTAAGCACACGGGTGCCAAAGCGGCCGCTACGGTTTGCGTTGTGGATATGGCTGCTGATCCTGGGAGGGCAGTTTTTGTTCAATAGCTATCAGGTTTGGGTGTCGCCGCATAAGGTTGCCGCGGCAAGCCAGACGCATGTTGGTGCGGCGAAATAGCCGGGCTCATACGTCAATGAGTTATCTATTGACCCAGACGGGCATTCACCGAGATACTGACCGTATTCCTGGAAGGAGTGCCTATGTCGCATCCTGTAGTTCACTTTGAGATTGGCTGTAAAGACAAGTCAACAGTCTCCGATTTCTATAGCCGGGTCTTCGGATGGAAGATCGACCCTGGGCCGATGGGCATGATCGAGACTGGCTCAGCGGCGGGCATTCCGGGTCATATTGCGGCGTTGGGACACGAACCGCATCAGTTCACACATTTCTACATTGAAACGGACGATGTGGCGGCATCCCTGGCGAAGGTTGAGGCCGAGGGTGGGAAGACGCTCGTTCCGCCGGTTGAGATTCCGCACGGAACCTTTGCATGGTTTGCCGATGTTGAGGGCAACACGGTCGGTCTTTGGAAGCCGAAGCCGACCTCCTGATTGCGTGGGTGGCGGGCTGGATCGCATGTCCCTTTATACTCAAAGAACACCTCAGGGGGCTCCAAAGCTCCTGTTGGTTTTATTGCGTTTACGGCACGACTGAAGTCATGCCCCGACACTTCTTGCAGCCCGGAATGCGTTTTTCCGAAGTTTGCAAAACCCCGAGCTAACAGCCGTTCACCTTCATTCGCTGCTGAAATTGATGAGTGTTC
>PLFY01000058.1 GCA_003138365.1 Acidobacteriaceae bacterium | reverse complement strand
TTCATACGGCCAAAGAACTAGTTTTTAGACAGATTCTTAGATGATCCTTATGCCGTAATCGTTATGCTGTTTGCATCTTGTAGTTGAAATTGACCCAACAAAGCCAAGCCAAGAGCACCAGTTCTGCTGGAGCCCATTTTCCATCTTCTTACATCCTCAATGAACTTATGGGGAAATCCTTATTTGCGAGGCTCGCCACTTGAAGTTTTCCATGCGTACATTCTCCTCTCTGCTTCCGCGGCTGCTTGCGATTTCGGCAGCCGTTGCGCTGTGTAGTTCCCCTGTGTTGGCACAGCAGACGCTTGGCGGCATTACCGGCGAGGTGACCGACGCCTCGGGCGGCGTCATTCCCAATGCCACGGTGACGGTGGTGGATGAGCAAACCTCCCTGACGCGCACGGCCAGGACGAATGCCACTGGCAGTTACACATTCGTGAACCTGCCCATCGACACCTATACGCTGACCTACACGGCGGAGGGTTTCGATGTGCAAAGGACGCAGCACATCGCCGTGCAAGCCGACCGCACGGCCACGGTGAATGCCTCACTCAAAGTGGGCCAGACCACGACCACCGTAGAGGTGGAAGCCACGCCGCTGATGAACGCCGTGGACACCACCAACGGCTACGTGCTGGATACGGCGCAGATTGAAGCCGTTCCGCTGGCGACCGGCAGTTTTACCGGTCTTGCCACGCAATCCACGGGAGTCAGCGCGGAGCTAGGCGGCGGCACCGGCGCCAATTCCGGTCTCGGAAACGCTCCGATCTGGGCCAACGGCCAGCGCGATACCTCGAATTCGTTTTTGCTCAACGGCGTTGACGCCAGCAACCTGTTCAACGGCAAGAGCACCAGCCAGGTGTCCTCGTCGCGCGTGATCAACTCGACCGGCGCCCAGACCAACCCCGGCGGCGGCGGCGGCGTGATTGTCTCCGTGGCTTCCATTTACCTCACCATCGGCAACGCCATTCCAACACCTGCCCCCGAAACCATTTCGGAAGTCCGTGTCAACGCTTCGATGTATGACGCTCAGCAGGGATCGACCTCTGGCGCGCACATCGATCTAAGCACCGCCTCCGGCACCAATGCCTGGCACGGCACTGCCTACGCCCATCGCGGCACCAATTGGCTCAACGCCGCTCCGTTCTTCTTCAATCAGGATCCGGACGTTCCGGCGGCCGATAAGGTCCCGCAGTTGCATCGCTACATACTCGGCGGCACCATCGGCGGTCCCATCATCAAGGACAAGCTGTTTGGATTCCTGTCTTATCAGCACCTGCACGTCTCCGACCAGGAAATCGGCGACTCGTTCATGGACGTTCCCGTGGGCCTGTCCGACAACCGTTCCGCGAATGCTCTGTCGAACCTGAGCAACAACTCGTTCGGTGCAAACGTCGGCAACTTGCCCATTACCTCCGCCAACATAGACCACGACGCGCTCGTATTGTTCAATTCGCCGTCGCTGCCCGGTGAACCCGGCAAATGGCTCATACCGAACGATGCCCTCAACGGCATCCCTCCAACCGCTTCGCACATCGACAACGCTTTTCTTCCCGGCACCGCGCGGTTCATGGCGGACCTGGCCGTGGCCGACATTGACTACAACGCCACCAAAAAAGACACGCTCAGCCTGAAGTACTTTTACCAGCACGATCCGACCCTCGCCCCCTACGGATACTCCAACGTCCCCGGTTTCACCGAGCATCTCGACTCCGGCGCGCAGGTCGCCTCCATCACCAATACCCTCGTGCTCAGGTCGAACCTCAGCACCACTCAGACGCTCGGCTTCATCCGCGAAAAGGACTGGGGCGACAATGAACAGGCCTTCGGGCCCAGCGCCATTCCCGGCGGCGCTGCCGGCACCGGATCGATCAACATGTTCGGATCGAACTACTTCCCCGGCGTCTCGATCTACAACGTGCTTGGCCAGTACCAGCCCTCCGGGGTCAGTCCCGTATACCTGAATATCGGCCCCAACGCCGAAGGACAGTCCGCCAATACCGGCATGTTTCAGAACCGGCTGGCGCCCTCGGGCAACGGAATCTTGATCGCCGGCAAGCACACCATCAGTTTTGGCGCCAGCTATACCTACACGCAACTCAACACCATCGACAAGCGCACGGGTACCGGCACTGTTGCCAGCGACGACTTCAGCCAGTTTGTGCAGGGCTATGTGTCACCAGGCAGTTCGGTGACAGGCTTCTATGTCACATCCTTCCTCCAGGGCAATGCCAGCCGCTACTACCGCGCCAACCAGCTCGGCACATACGTGCAGGACAAGTGGCAGATCACACCAACTCTTTCGCTCACCGCGGGCGTTCGCTATGACTGGGATGGCGGGCTGACCGAAAAGTACGGCCGCATCTTCAACTTCGAACCCAAGCTCTACAGCTACAATGCAGCCTCCGACGTTATCGGGAACACCGGGTTGATCATCGCCGGCAACAACGCCAACGGCACCAGCGGCGTCAGCAATACCACGCTCACCGGCCGCCAGTGGGGCATCGGTCCACGCATCGGCGCCGCTTGGCAGCCGTCGATGTTCCACAGCAAGTTGGTGGTCCGCGCAGGCGGCGGTCTGTATTACGATCGCGGCGAACTCTTCACCTACTTCTCGCCCGGCTACGCCATCGGCAGCGTCACCGGCGGTCCCTTCGGCGTCAACCAGCAACTCCCCTTTGTCAATGCCTCAAGCTGCCCGTCGGTCTCGCAGTCTCTGTACGAGTACTACATCCCCACTTGCGGCGGTAACGGCGGCTTTGGACCCCCCACCGGGCCGCCAACGGCCGCCGGCGGCGATCTTGAGAATCCATATGGCACCAGCCTTGAATTCGCGGCTCCCAATAACCCAAAAGCCTCGGATCTGTCGGCTCACCTGCCCAACGTCTACAGCATCGTGAATCAGGGCTCGGGACTTCCGGGCGTCGTCAACAACGGCCAGCCCATCTCCCTCGGCGTCTACGACCGCGCCAACAAGCTGCCCTACACCATGAACTACACGCTGGATTTCCAGTGGCAGCCAAGAAACGATCTGGCCATTGAAGTCGGCTACGTGGGAAATCTGGGCCGCCACCAGGTCATTCCGCTGCCGTTCAATCAACCCACCATCGCTTCGCCCTCCAATCAGCTCCTCACCGGAGGCTCATGCCCGCAGGCTTACAGCTATGGCTACAATGTCGGGTTCAATAGCTTACCGGCTAACGCACCTTCTTGTTACGGATCGTCCGCAGGTTATCTCGCCAACTACGAGGGCGGCAACGTGGACCTCCGCGTTCCCTACATCGGCTACGCCGCCGAGTCCATCTCCTATGTTGCAGAAGGCGTCGATGCCTACAACGCCGCCCAGGCGCACATCGACAAGCGCATGAGCCACGGCATCCAGGTCGGCGCATCCTACACTTACTCGCACGCGCTCGACGAACAGAGCGGCCTTGGCCTCTTCTACTGGGGCAACAATCCGCTCAACCTGCGCAGCGGCTACGGTTCCTCCGACTTCGACCGCACCCACGTTCTCAACTTCAACTACGTCTTCCGGATACCCGAGTTCGCCAAACAGAGTTCTCTCGAAGGCAAGTTCATCGACGGATGGGAGCTTGTCGGCAACACCGTTCTGCAGAGCGGCCAGCCCTACAGCGTCATCGACTTCTCCGGCGCCATCGGCAGCATTTACTACTCTACCGCCGACGGCATTACCAACCCCATTGTGCCGCTGGCGCCGGGTTGCACGGCCAAGAGCGCTCTGACAGGAGCTTCCGGCGCATGGACCCCGGCTGGGGGGCTGCCGGCGTTGAAGCCCTCCTGCTTTACACTTCCACTGCTGNNCGCAACATCTTCCGCCAGGCATTCCAGAAACGCGCCGATGCTTCGCTTATCAAAGCCACCAAATTGACCGAACGTTTCAACCTCAAGTACACGTTCGATGTCTACAACCTGACCAACACCACCAGCTTCGATATTCCCGGCAACCAGGTCTCTCAAAACGCCGGCTACAGCGCCTTCCCTGCTCCGGGAACCCCAGTCCTGCCGGGTACCTGCAATGCATCCGGCGTTGGGACTGTCACCGGCAGTTTTTACAGCTGCCCGAGCGGTTTGGGCATCGTCACCCACACCATTGGCAGCCCGCGGCAGATTCAAATGTCCCTGCACCTGGACTTCTAGGTCCGTTACCGGATGAAGANNTTCATACGGCCAAAGAACTAGACCACGCAATTCACCAACACGAGGCGCGGCTCCCATGGGGGCCGCACTCCTGTTCCACTTACAGTCTCACGACCTGCTCAAATCGCAAATCCTCGTGGACTGAGCGACAATAGAGGAATGACCGATCTTGAAAGAATTCTGCCTCTTTGGCGCGAACTGGAAGCCGCTGCGGCGGACTTTGTTCTAGCCACGGTCGTAGCGGTCCAGGGTTCCAGCTATCGCAAACCCGGCGCGTGCATGTTGCTGGCTCCGGACGGCCGCCGCGCCGGCACGGTAAGCGGCGGATGTCTTGAGGCTCAGGTGGCCAGCCGAGCCTGGTGGCTCACCGCCAATGGCCCTTCGGTCCAGCGCTACTCCACGGTTGAAGAGGACGGCGACCTTCCCTATGGCTCCGGCTGCGGCGGCGTGGTCTTTCTGCTCCTGGAGCGCCGCCCCACCGCGGGTCCGCTGCTCACCGCGCTCCAACAAGCATTCGATCGCCGGATTCCGTTGGCAGTCGCAACAGTCCTGGACGGCCCACAACTCGGCCGCCGCGCATTTGCTGGTCGAGAGCTGGAACCGTCGGAGAATCTCCCCCACGCCAACCAGGCTGACCACGCCGGCGATGCTTCGCTCCAAGCCATCGACGCTTCGCTNNCGCGAGCGATTCCCCCTGGCCGACGCAGTCAGCGTCTTGCAGATACGAGAGCTTCCTCAAAACAAATCTGCCGGCCCAGCACCGGCCTTCGCCAATCTTCAAATCCAGGACGCAGCCGTGATCATGACGCACGGCTTCGAGCAGGATGCGCGGATTCTCGCCTCGCTGCTGACACTGGGCACACAGCTCGCATATATCGGTGTGCTGGGCCCGCAGCGCCGCACCCGCGAAATGCTCGTCGAAGTTGCTCGCTTGCTCAACCTGCCCTTGAGCACCACAATTGCAAACGAACCGTGGATCGAGCGCTGGCTCTCTCAACTTCATGCCCCCATGGGGCTGGACCTGGGCGCGGAATCGCCGGAAACCATCGCCTTCTCCATCCTTGCGGAAATTCAGCAGTCCCTCACCGCAGCCACCGCATTGCCGCTGCGCGAGGTGCGCAATGCCGCGCAGGCGATCCCCGGCTGACCACCCCCTGCGACAAGAACCTGTCGCCTGCGACCCCGGCTAACCTGCATGATTGACAACATGCCTCTTGCTTCGCGGAGGATTTGGACTAGAATATGAACTCCAGCGCAGTCGGAGTTTTGCCCTTTGCAGATCCCGATTGGCTTATCCCCTTGCACGACGCAAGTCCGTTGGAGTAGAAACACATATCCCTTGCAAGGAGTCGATGGATGGAGTCCGCATCTTCAGTATCTAGAGATATCGGGCAGGCGCTTGCCGAGCAATTGCCTCCACTCACCGCCAATGCAGCGGCCGTTGAGGCAGACCGCTGTTTGTACTGTTACGACGCGCCTTGCACTCACGCTTGCCCAACCCATATCGATATTCCCAGCTTCATCAAGAAAATCGCCACTCACAATCTGCGCGGCTCGGCGGCAACCATCTTCGCCTCGAATCTTCTTGGCGCTACCTGTGCGCGCGTCTGCCCGGTGCAGGAGTTATGCGAAGGCGCATGTGTGCTGGGCGCCGATCACAAGCCGATCTCCATTGGACGCCTGCAACGCTATGCCATGGACTACGCCCGCGAGCATCGCAGCTATCCAACTGTAAAAGCCGCGCCGACAGGCAGATCGATCGCCGTCATCGGCGCTGGGGCCGCCGGCCTTTCCTGCGCCGGCGAATTGGCCCGGCTCGGCCACGCGGTAACCGTCTTTGAAAGGCGCAGCCTGCCCGGCGGCCTTTCCACCTACGGCATCATCGCGCTGCGCGAGCCCGTGGACATCGCCATCGAAGAAGCCCGCATGATCGAAGGGCTTGGCGTCGAGATCAAGACGGGGCTTGAATTCGGCAAGGATGTCTTTCTTGCTACGCTCCAGAAAGAGTTCGACGCCGTTGTGGTGAGCGCGGGATTGGGCCGGACGCCCGGCCTGGGAATCGACGGCGAAGAAGCCATTGTCGATGGCCTGGAATTTATTGAAGCCAGCAAGACCGGCGCAGCGGCTTTGAAGGTGGGCCGCAACGTCATCGTGATTGGCGCCGGCAACACCGCGGTGGATTGCGCCACCATCGCCAAGCGGCTCGGCGCAGATCGAGTGACCATGGTCTATCGCCGCACCGACCGCGAGATGAGTTGTTATGAGCACGAGTACGACTTTGCCCGCAAGGAAGGAATCGAGTTTCGCTTTCTCACCCAGCCGGCACGCGTGGTGTTGGACGGCAGTCTCCCCATTGGCCTCGAGTGTCTGCGCGTGGAGTTGGGTGCGCCGGATGCATCCGGCCGCCCCGCGCCAACCGCCGTTCAGGGTTCGGAATTTGTCCTCGCCGCGGATCAGATCGTCAAAGCCATTGGTCAAGTGAAGCCTTCGCTCGCGGCGCAGCTGGGCCTGGAAACGAAGAAAGGCCTTATTGCCGTGGATGCGAGCTTCCAGACCAATATTGAGGGCGTCTATGCAATCGGCGATTGCATTCGCGCATCCGGCGCGGCTTCCACCGTCATGGCCGTTCAAGACGGCAAGCTTGCCGCAGCGGCAATCCACCAACAGTTTGCGCAACGCGCAGAGCCGGTCGAGGTGAATTAGCCATGGCAGACCTTCGCATCAACTTCGCCGGCATCAAGTCGCCCAATCCCTTCTGGCTTGCCTCGGCCCCGCCCACAAACTCCGGGGCGCAGATCCACAAGGCCTTTGAAGCCGGCTGGGGCGGCGCGGTATGGAAGACCATCGGCGCTCCTGTGCTCAATGTGTCGAACCGCTATGGCGCCTGGCATTACGGCCGCCAGCGCATGTTGGCCATCAATAACGTGGAGCTGATCTCCGACCGGCCCATTGAAATCAACCTGCGCGAGATTGCCGAGATCAAGCGCGCCTGGCCCGATCGTGCGGTCATCGTCTCCGCCATGGTGGAATCCAAACCCGAGGCGTGGCGCGACATCGTGCGCCTCATTGAAGACACAGGCGCCGACGGCATCGAGTTGAACTACGGCTGCCCGCATGGAATGAGCGAACGAGGCATGGGCGCAGCCGTTGGCCAGGTGCCGGAGTATTGCGAGCAGATCACCCGCTGGGTGATGGAAGCAGCGACCATTCCGGTCATCATGAAGCTCACGCCCAACATCACCAACATTGTGTTGCCGGCCCGCGCCGGTGTCGCCGCCGGAGCCAATGCGCTGTCGCTCATCAACACCATCAACTCCATCGTCGGCGTCGATCTCGACACGCTGGAACTGACCCCGAGCATCGGCGGCAAAGGCGGCCACGGCGGCTATGCCGGGCCGGCCGTCAAGCCCATCGCGCTGAATATGCTGGCCGCGCTTGGAACCGACGAGATCGTGTCCAAGTCGGGCATTCCCATCTCCGGCATGGGCGGCATTGCCACCTGGCAAGACGCGGCTCAGTTCCTGCTGTTGGGCGCATCCAGCCTCCAGGTCTGCACCGCGGTGATGCACTACGGCTACCGGATTATTGAAGACCTTTGCGATGGACTTTCCAACTGGATGGACGAGAAGGGCTTCAAGACCATCGCCGATGTGAGCGGTCACAGCCTGCATCGCGTCTCGGAGTTCAAGGACCTCGACCTTTCCTACCGCGCGGTTGCCCGCATCGACGCGGACAAGTGCATCAAATGCGATCTATGCTACGTGGCCTGCAACGATACAGCACACCAATGCATCGACCTGATCTCGCCCCAGGGCGCGCTGGTCGAGCCGCGCTCCTACGACGTGCGCTCGAACGGCAAACGCGATGCGGTGGAAACACGCCCCCAGCCCGTGGTTCGCGAAGAGGATTGCGTAGGCTGCCGGCTCTGCTACAACGTGTGTCCGGTGGACGATTGCATCCAGATGGTCGAACTTCCCTCCGGACGAAGTGAAGTTACATGGAGCGAGTTATCGGAGAAGCAAACCCAGGTCACCGAAGACTGGGAGACGATGAAGGCGTATCGTGAGCGTGTGGGCATTCACATCCACTAACTCACTATTTGAATCACTGTGGAAACGCAAGAGGAGAACGTTCAAATGGGACTGCTGATCAGGGGCGGGGAAATCGTGACCGCGGAAAGCCGGTCGCGCGCAGATATCTTCATCGAGGATGAAACGATTAGCCGCATCGGGCTAAACCTCGACGTGCCGGCAGGGACAGAAATCATCGACGCCGGTGGAAAGCTGATCTTTCCCGGATTTATCGATCCGCATGTCCACATTCATCTGCCCTTCATGGCCACCTTTGCCAAGGACACCCACGCCACGGCGAGCAAGGCCGCACTCATCGGCGGCACCACGACGTTCATTGAGATGGTTTGCCCTTCGCGCAACGAGGACGCGCTGGAGGGATACAACGTCTGGAAGCAAAAAGCGGAAGGCAATAGCGCGTGCGACTATGCATTTCACATGGCCGTGACGCGCTACGACGCCACCACCGAAGCGCAACTGCGTGAAATCGTCGCGGACGGAACCGCGTCCTTCAAGATCTTTCTTGCCTACAAGAATTTCTTTGGCGTCACCGATGAAGAAATGTTCAACACGCTCACTCTGGCCGCCAGTCTCGGTGTCATCACCACCGCGCACTGCGAGAACGCCGAGTTAGTCGGGCAACTACAACAGCTCCTGATCGCGGAAGGAAAAACCGGCCCGGAATGGCATGAACCCAGCCGTCCCGAGGCCGTTGAAGCGGAAGGCACCAGCCGCTTTGCGACATTTCTTGAGCAGACTGGCGCAACCGGTTACGTGGTGCATCTCTCCTGCGCACCCGCGTTGCGCGCGGCCGTTGAAGCCAAGATGCGCGGCGTCAAGCTGTTCGTCGAATCGGTGCTGCCGCACTTTCTTCTCGACAAGACTTACGCCGAGCGCGCCGGCGTGGAAGGCATGAAGCACATCATGTCGCCGCCGTTGCGCGACAAGCGCAACTTGCCTGTGTTGTGGACCGCGCTCAAGGCCGGCTTGATTGACACTGTTGGCACGGACCACTGTCCATTCGACACGGAACAAAAGCTTCTCGGCGCGCAAGCATTCACGCAGATTCCCAACGGCATTCCGGGCCTTGAAGATCGCGTGAACCTCATCTATACATATGGTGTCAAGCGCGGCGGACTCGATCTTCACCGCTTCGTCGATGCGCTGAGCACGCGCGCAGCGAAGCTCTTCGGCCTTTTCCCGCGCAAGGGAACCATTGCCGTCGGGTCGGACGCCGACCTGGTTGTGTATGACACGGAGTATCGCGGCACAATCTCCGCCGCCACGCAACATACAAACAACGATTACAACGGATTCGAAGGCTTTGCCATCGAAGGCCGGCCCTCCGTGGTCACTGTTCGCGGCAAGGCGCAGGTGCGCGATGGAGTCTTTGTGGGCGAACCTGGGCGTGGACGCATGATTCGGCGCAAGCCGCATTCCGCTGCGCATCAGGTTGCGCAACAGGAGGTGGCTCATGCCCGTTGATGCGAAGGCTGCGATTGAAATGCTCAAGGAGTTGCGCACGCTCACTGCCGATGAGAAGGGCGCGCAGCGCGTGGCCTGGACCCCAACGTGGCTCAAGGCGCGCGAATGGTTCCAATCCAAACTTCGGACACTGCCGATTGAGCATCACTATGACGCCGCCGGCAATAGCTGGACCACGTTAGCCGGCGCATCCGAGAAGACGCTGATTCTTGGCAGTCACCTCGATTCCGTACCCAATGGAGGATGGCTCGACGGCTGCCTGGGCGTGATCGCCGCGTTCGCCGTGCTGCGCCGCGTTGCCGAGGAGTATGACGGCAAGCCGCCAATCACAGTCCGGCTCGTCGATTGGGCGGATGAGGAGGGTGCGCGCTTCGGGCGCAGTCTCTTCGGATCATCGGCCTTCGCCGGCACCGCAACCATCGATCAGGATCGCGGCCGCACAGACGCCGCCGGGGTCCGGCTTGAAGATGCGCTGGCCCGGTGCGGAGTCTCCATTGATTCCATCGGCGATGCCCAGGTGGAGCGCAAGAACGCGGCTGGATATCTGGAGCTGCACATCGAGCAGGGCCCGGTTCTTGAGAGCATGGGCCTTCCGCTTGGCGCGGTACTCGGCACAAAGGGCGTCGAGCGTCACGCAATTACCTTTCACGGCCAGGAGGCGCACTCCGGCTCCACGCCCATGAAGGCGCGACACGATGCCCTGGCCGCTGGCGCAAAACTTGCTCTTGAGATTCGCCCCATCGCCATGAAATATCCTGACGCGGTATGCACCATCGGCAGCGTCAAGACTTTTCCCGGCATCGTAACCGCGGTGGTTGGCCGCTGCGAGGCAACTCTCGACCAGCGCGACCTGAATGCCGAAGTGCTGGCCGCGATGTATCGCGAAGCCCAGGACAAGAGCGAACAATTTGCGCGAGAGGAGGGCTGCACCGTGGAGTGGTCGCGCATCTGGAACATTGCGCCGGAACCCTTTCATCCCGCGCTCGTCAGCCTTTGTGAAGAAGCCATCCGCGAAACGGGTGGCCGCTCGCATCGTTTGCCATCCGGCCCGTTGCACGACGCGGCGGAGGTATCGAGAGCCGGCATTCCCACCACAATGCTCTTCGTGCAATCGCTCAAGGGCATCAGCCACAACAAGATTGAAGATACGCAGGAAGACCATCTGGAGTTAGCGATCACAGCGTTCGATAAACTCGCATCGAAGACCATCGATTGGATTCGAACAGCATGAGGAGGTTCTAAAAAGTTATGAGTGCGATTGAAACATTGACCCCTGCCGCGGTAACTCACTGGATCGACGGGAAGGCTGTTGCAGCAACATCCGGACGCACTGGCGTCGTCACCAATCCAGCAACCGGCGAGGTGATCGCAGAGGTGGGCTATGCCTGCATCGAAGATGTGGACCGCGCTGTTGCGGCAGCCAAAGCCGCAGCCCACGACTGGCGAGCCACAGCTTTGTCGCGCCGCGCCGAAGCCCTGTTCAGCCTGCGCAATTTGATTGCGGAAAATCGCAATCGTCTCGCCGCATTCGTCAGCCTTGAGAATGGCAAGACCATGGCCGATGCGCTCGGTGAAGTGGCGCGTGCCCTGGAGAATGTCGAGTTCGCGTGCGGCATTCCCAACCTGCTCAAGGGTGGCTATACGGAGCAAGCCAGCCGCGGCGTCGATGTCTACCAGATTCGCCAGCCGCTCGGCGTAGTGGCCGGCATCACGCCCTTCAACTTCCCCGCCATGGTTCCGCTCTGGATGCTGTCCAACGCCATCGCCTGCGGCAACACATTCATCCTCAAGCCATCCGAGAAGGTCCCCTCAGCCAGCGTCTTGATCGCGGAGTTAGCCAAACAGGCGGGCATTCCCGACGGCGTGTTGAATCTTGTCCATGGCGATAAGGTTGCCGTTGACCGGCTGCTTGAACATCCAGACATCAAGGCCATCAGCTTTGTGGGCTCAACGCCCGTGGCGCGCTACATTTATGAGACGGCCACGCGCAACGGCAAGCGCGTGCAAGCTCTGGGCGGGGCCAAGAATCACATGATGGTGCTGCCGGACGCCGATATTTCCATGGCTGCCGATGCCGCGGTCTCTGCCGCTTATGGCGCTGCCGGCGAACGCTGCATGGCCATCTCCGTCGTGCTCGCTGTCGGCAATGTCGCCGATCCGCTGATCCAGGCGATACGCGAGCGTGTGGCCCGCATCAAGGTCGGCCCTGGGTCGGAGCCGAAGAACGAGATGGGCCCGCTCATCACCCGCGAGCATCGCGATCGCGTTGCCGCCCACCTTGACAAGGCTGTTCAAGAAGGCGCAACGCTCACCGTCGATGGCCGCACCGATCCAGCCATGCAAACGAATGGATTCTTCCTCGGACCTTCGATCATCGACAACGCCAAGCCCGGCATGGCCTGCTACGACCAGGAGATCTTTGGCCCGGTGCTCAGCATCGTGCGCGTCGCCACCTATGCAGAAGGTCTTCGCCTCATCAATGAGAACCCCTTCGGCAACGGCACCGCCATCTTCACGCAAAACGGCGGCGCGGCGCGCCAGTTTCAATTCGATGTCGAGGTGGGCATGGTGGGCATCAATGTTCCCATTCCCGTTCCCGTTTCCTACTACAGCTTCGGCGGCTGGAAGTCTTCGCTCTTCGGCGACCTGCACATGTACGGCCCGGAAGGCGTCCAGTTCTATACCCGATCCAAAGTCGTCACCAGCCGCTGGCCCGATCCCGGCGCAAGCAAAGTGGACCTGGGCTTCCCGCAAGTGCGTTAAGGGCCCGTGGTGAAAGTCGAAGTACCCGAAAACCATCCCTCAGGGGCTAAAGCCCGTCTTTTCTTATCAACCATTTACGGCACGGCTGAAGCCGTGCCCTTTCAAAACCCGACTTTCACCACAGGCTGTTAAGGCATTTTCACTGTTCCCTTGGTGCTGCTGTTTTATGAAGTGGGCGCCCACTTTATAAAACAGTGGCGCTCGGGCGCAATAGCAGGATGCCCGCATGGCATGAACTGTGAAAATCCTCTGCCGCGCCGCCGCCCAACCTACAGCGCCCGGCTGCATTCCTGCACCGCAATCGCCACCTGCTCCACGATCTCCAGGCCGAAGCCCTCCAGGGCAGGAATATGCATCGGCGTATTCGACAGCAACCGAATGCGCTGGATGCCCAAGTCCGATAAGATCTGGCCGCCAAGACCGATCGCCCGCAGAATTCGCCCGCTGCGGGCCTGCGAGCCTTCGCGCGCCCGTAATTCCGCATGCAGAACCAGACGGGCGCCGCTCGACTCCGGCGCACCATGTGGTGCAGCCGCTCCCCCTGCCTCAAACGCGCTGGGCAGAGCCGGAGTGCGATCCACCTCGAATCCCCGCGAGGTGTTGTGCAGGTAGAGCACCGCGCCGCAACCCTCTTCGGCAATCATGCGCATCGACTCGTCGAGCATCTCCCGGCAGTGGCAGTCGGCGGCAAACACGTCGCCCGCCGTGCAGCGTGTATGCACCCGCACCAGAACGGCGTGCGCGCATGGCGTTCGAGCTTCTCCCTCACTGGGCGCCAAACTCAAATCCCGCGCCGAGCCGGACCCCGCGGGACCCCCGTCCGCCGGCCCACTGTTGAATGCCGGGCAATCCGCGCAAAGCTCCCCACGCACCAGCGCGATGTGGCTTTCGCCGCCATTCACCTCGCTCTCATAGGCAATCATCCGGAACTCGCCGTACCGGGTCTGGATGCGGCTCTCGCCCGCGCGCACAATGTACCGTTCATTGCGCAGCCGGTAGCGGATCAGCTCCGCCACGGTAAGAATCAGCAGCCCGTGTTCCTTGCAAAACGGGATCAGATCCGGAATCCGCGCCATCTCCCCGTCGTCGCGCATAATCTCGCAGATCACCCCGGAGGCGTTCAGCCCCGCCAGCCGCGCCAGATCGACTGAAGCCTCAGTCTGCCCCGCGCGAACCAGCACGCCGCCCTTGCGGGCACGCAGCGGAAAAATGTGCCCCGGCCGCGCCAGATCGCTATAGCTGGTCCGGGCATCGATCGCGGTGCGGATGGTGTGCGCCCGGTCCGCCGCCGAAATCCCGGTGGTCACCCCCTCCCGCGCCTCGATCGTCTCCGTGAACGCAGTCCCGAATCGCGACGAGTTCTGCTGCGTCATCGGGAACAGCCGCAGATGGTCGGCCCTCTCCTCAGTCAGCGTCAGGCAGATCAGCCCGCGGCCGTACCGGGCCATAAAGTTGATCGCCTCCGGCGTCACGTGCTCGGCGGCCAGGGTCAGGTCGCCCTCGTTCTCGCGGTCCTCGTCGTCCACCACAACCACCATGCGCCCCGCGCGTATCTCGGCCAAGGCGCCGGGAACGTCAGTGAATGGCAGCTCGAAGGTGCGGGGACTATTCGGCATAGCGTCCCTCCCATTCTCGCCCATGGCAGCCACAAACGGCAAAAGTGCCCATCCAGAC